>NZ_MOAI01000014.1:0-183146 GCF_001976035.1 Ensifer sp. 1H6
CTCGCCGCCTGCCTCACCGCCTATGGCGCGCCGAGCCGGGCCTTCAGGGCCTATGAGACGCTCCGGCGCGACCGGGTGGAACACATCGTCCGCATCAGCCGCCGCCGTGGCGCCAAGAAGCAGGCAAAGGGCCCGGTCGCACTGTTCCTGCGCGATCTTCTCCTGCCGCTTCTGTTGCCCTTCGACGCGAAAACGACCCAGGCCGTCCAGCGCTACCGCGCCGATCTCGACCCGCTGGTGTTGCCGGCCGCCTGAACGCCGATCTCCGGCCCGGCCGGAGATCCCTTCCCCTTGGCGCTCCGGATGCTATGATAGGGTCATGAACACGAGAACGCAGAGATCGATCCGGCTTCCGCTGCTTGCGGGTCTTGCGATGGCGCTTGCCGTCGTGACGCTTCTCGCCTTCCGCGGCTGGATGGCGAACGGCGCCGATATCTTCCTGGCGCTCGCCCAGTCCGGCCTTGCCTGGTGCATCTGAGCTGACGGGCATTACTGCCGGAGGATTTCCAGGAAAAGTGCGAAGCGGTTTTCCGTCCGGAAATGCTTCAACACAAAGAGATTGCCTGCGGCAATTGTCCCATTTGCGTGGCTGCGGCGGAGACGGTATCAAAAGCCGATCAACCTGATATGGCCGGCCAAGGCCCCAACTAAATCGGTAGCACGCATGAAAACCATTCGCATCGCCCTTTGGGCCGCCGTCGTCGTCATGGCCGGCGTTCTCGGCTGGCTGACCTACGAGATGACCCAGTCGAAGCAGCAGGGCGCCTCCGGCCCCTTCGGCGTGCCCTTCACGCTGGTGGCGCAGGATGGCAAGGAGATCACCGAGAAGGCTTTCTCCGGCAAACCGACCGCGCTGTTCTTCGGCTTCACCCATTGCCCGGAGGTCTGCCCGACGACGTTGTTCGAGCTGAACGGCTGGCTGGAAAAGGTCGACCCGGAAGGCAACAAGCTGCAGGCCTATTTCATCACCGTCGACCCTGAGCGCGACACGCCTGAAATTCTCGGCCAGTACGTCTCCAACGTGTCCAAGCGCATCACCGGCATTTCCGGTCCGGCCGACAAGGTGCTGGAGATGGTCAAGGGCTACCGCGTTTACGCCAAAAAGGTGCCGCTCGACGCCGAAAAGCCTGACGGCGACTACACCATGGACCATACCGCCTCGGTGTTCCTGCTCGACGCCGACGGCAGCTTCTCCGGCACCATCGCCTACGGGGAAAACCCCGAAACCGCGATCAAGAAGCTCGAGAACCTCACCAAGGGTTGAGGACCGCTCCTGCCCCAATCGAACATCTTTGCTAGCGCCGGCATCGCCCGGCGCTTTGCGTTTGCCAAGCTTTCATGCTAGCGGCGGGGGCTTGCAGCGGCGCACGTCGGATAGGGCGTGCGGCGATTATGCAGAGCCAGCCGAAGGACAGAGCCTTGAGCGAGATCAGACTTTTCGTCACCACCACCGAGAAGCAGGCGGAAGCCGTGCTCGACCGCATGAGCGAGGTCTTCGGCGAAGAGGATTTTGCCATCGGCACGACGGAAGTCGACGAAAAGCGCGACGTCTGGGAAGCCTCGATCTACATGATGGCGGCCGACGAGGAGAGCGTCAACGAGCGGCTGACGGAGGCGCTTGCCGACGACTTTTCCCATCTTGCCATCGAACGCGAAGTGCTGCCGGATATCGACTGGATCGCCAAGTCGCTCGAGGGGCTGGCGCCCGTGCGCGCCGGCCGTTTCGTCGTGCATGGCTCCCATGACCGCGACAAGGTCCGCACCGGTGAGATCGCCATCGAGATCGAGGCCGGCCAGGCCTTCGGCACCGGCCACCATGGCACGACCGCCGGCTGCCTCGAAGTGCTGGCGACCGTGGCGCGCACCCGCACGGTGCGCAACGTGCTCGACCTCGGCACCGGCAGCGGCGTGCTGGCGATCGCTGCCTGGAAGCTCCTGCATGTGACGGTGCTCGCCACCGACATCGACCCGATCGCCACCCGCGTTGCCGAGGAAAATGCCCGCCGCAACGGCGTCGTCACCGGCATGACCTTTGCGACGGCCCCCGGCTTTCACTCCACCGCCTTCAGCGGCAACGGCCCCTTCGACCTGATCATCGCCAACATCCTCGCCCGTCCGCTGATGAAGATGGCAGCGCAACTGACCGCCAACCTCGCCCCCGGCGGCTCGGTGATCCTCTCGGGCATTCTTGCCGAGCAGCGCTGGAAGGTGCTTGCCGCCTATAACGGGCAGCACCTGCGCCATGTCCGCACCATCTGGCGCAACGGCTGGGTGACGATCCACCTGGAGAAGTGAGGCACGCGTCCGGAGCGACAGCCGCAGGGTTTCTTCGCAAAGCCTGACCTGGTCTCGGTTTGCAGCCTATCCCTTCGCCGGACGGCGGTGGGAGAACTGAGCGATGGATATGCCGGCTTTGCGGAAGCCGTTCAGCCAGAGCTCCGCATCCTCTGACAAGGAGCAAATCTTCGCGGTGTTTCGGGCGTAGACGTCTGCATCGAACGCCGCGGGCATCGCGCGCGTTATGATTGCCGCCTCCTCCGCCCTGCCGAGCTGGGCGAGACAGGCCGCCTGGCCTGCCGAGCTGGGCGAGACAGGCCGCCTGGTTCAATCGGAAGAAATACGGCGGATCGATCAGGGTTCCGTAGGCGGTCAATGCCGCATCGAACCTGCGCGCGAGATAGTAGCAGTCCCCGAGACTGGAGAGGAACGCCGGCGGCAGGAGCGGCTCGAACTTGCAGCCCCGTTCGACAAGCGCCAAGCCTTCTTCATGCATTCCCGCATAGGAAAGGATCATGCCTCGGGCGACAAGGACGTTCATGTCGCGCGGGCTCATCGAGATCGCAATGTCGGAGTAGCGCAGGGCCTCGTCAATTTTCCCGACCAACAGAAAGCATGCAGCAACGCTGGTGAGGACGAATGGATCGTTTCTGTCGGCAGCGATCGCCCGCGCGGCATATTCCTGGCACTCAACCTCAAGCCCGGCATCTGTCGCAGCATCAGGCTCACTGAACCGCCAGTATGCGTAGAGCAATCCTAGCGAGGCGAGAGCGGGCGCATAGGTCGGGTCGACGCGGATCGCCTCCTGCATGTGCCCGCGTGCACCCTGTTCGTCACCGTTGCGCCAGGCAGCCCCTGCCCGGAGCCAGGACCTATAGGCGGAGATATCCGTCGTCGAACTCCTTGCGCGAACGGCCCCGGCCACCTCTTGAAGATTGAAAAACAGGCGACCTATGATCGCATCGACGATTTGATCCTGGACCGCGAAGATGTCCGCCATTTCGCGATCGAATCTCTCGGCAAAGACATGCGCCCCTGTCTGTGTGTCGATCAATTGCACCGAGGCGCGCAGGCGCTGGCCAGCCAGCCGGACACTGCCTTCGAGGACGAATTCCGCACCGAGCTGCCGGCCCACCTCCGCCACGTTCACCGATTGGCCCCTGTAGCTGAACGTGGTGTTTCTGGCGACGACGGAGAGATTCCGGAAGCGGCTCAGCTCGGTGATGATGTCCTCGGTGAGGCCGTCGGCGAAGTAGTCCTGCTCTGTGCTTCCCGACATGTTCGTGAGAGGCAGAACGGCGATGGTGGTAAATTCCCTGCCGCGAGAAAGTGTCGTTTGGAGCAGTGCCCGGGCCGTCTCCATTCCGAAGATCCTGACCGGCGCAGCAATGTTCTTGAGCTGCACCAGTCCGAGGTCTTTCATCACGACGGGGATCTTGCCTCGGACTTCATTGTGCACCTTCTCGGACATGCAGATGCCACCCGGCTCGGCCAGCGCTTCCAGTCGCGCTGCGATGTTGACCCCCTCGCCATAAATGTCTGAACCCTCGCCGATGACATCGCCGATGTTGATGCCGATGCGGAGCAGGATCTCGCTGGGTTCTGGAACACCGGCATTCGCCTCCGCCATCTTCCGCTGAAGCTCGAGCGCGGCCTCGACGACGTCAATCGCGCTGGCGAATTCGACCAGCACGCCGTCGCCCATCAGCTTGACGATGCGTCCTCCATGGGCGCGCACCACCGGGTAGAGCACATGACTTCGCCGCTCCTTCAGCGTCTCATACGTCCCGGCTTCATCGGCTTCCATCATGCGGGAATAGCCGACCACATCGGCGACGAGGATCGCAACAAGGCGGCGGTGGATTGATTTCTCGACCACGCTCCCACGTCTCCTTCGGGTGGCGCACTCTGTTGGGAAACCGAACTCGTCCACAATATCGGGATTGTGACCTTGTGCAAAATCATCTTGTGGCACGTGCTCCATAACGGCGCACGAAAGAGCCGTTGATGTCAGGGTGCCAGCGCCAAAAAGCCAAGCCGAAGAAAAACGAAAAGGCCGCCACGTCTTTCATGACGGGCGGCCCTTCGAAACAAAGGCGATGCCAGGGGCATCGCCTGCTGGTTCGGCTTGAGACCGAACCATGCCCGCGAGCCTGAGGAGGAGGAGCGCTCGAGCGGGCGTCTACCGTTCCGAAATTGACCACCCTTGAGGGAGGAGGAGAACAGAGTGATCAACTATTCTCGGAACTGCAGGCTTTTGAACCACCGGATGTTCGTCCGTGTTCGTTGAGGCGGCTTATAAACTATTATTCCGATAGAGATAGCAGCTTCTTGGCATAGGAGCCATGCAGAAAGCGCATATGTATGGTAAATGAGCAATTGCCCTCTAAAGCATTTCCGATTTATGCGGAATCGCAAAAACGCTCTATCTCTTTGTTTTTACACATTTCCTGACGGAAAACCGCTTCGCACTTTTCCTGGAAATGCTCTGATTCTGTGCACGTCCTGCCGCCGGCATGCCCGGCAGGATCTCGCCTCTTTCCTCCCCATGGACGTTTCCGCTAAGATCGCGCATCTTTCCCGCGGTTCTCCGCCCAATTTACCGGAAATCCCTCATGTTTCAGTCCTTTGAAGTCACCTCCACGCCCCAGTTCGGCAAGGAGCGCACAGAAGCCTTGCGCGCCACCTTCGCCGCCCTCGGCATCGACGGGTTTCTCGTACCCCGTGCCGACGAGTTCCAGGGCGAGTATGTGCCGGCATCGTCGGAGCGGCTTTCCTGGCTCACCGGCTTTACCGGTTCCGCCGGCGTCGCCCTCATTACGCAGCGTCAGGCTGTCGTTTTCGTCGATGGACGTTACGTGACCCAGCTGAAGGAACAGGTCGACGGCCAGGTCTTTATCGGCGGCGATCTCATCGGCGAGCCGCCGCATCTCTGGCTGGAAAATAACGGCACCAAGGGCTTCAGGCTCGGCATCGACCCGTGGCTGCACACAGGCGCTGAAGTGCGCCGGCTGGAAAAGGCGCTTGCCGTCCTCGGCGGCTCGCTCGTCTTCCTCGACCACAACCCGCTCGACCGCATCTGGACCGGTCGCCCGGCAGCCCCGCTCGGCCGCGTCTCCATCCAGCCGATCGAGCAGGCCGGCGAGCTTGCCAAGGACAAGATCGCGACCATCGCTGGCGGCCTCGAAAAGGCCGGTGCCAGCGCCGTGGTTTTGACCGACCCCTCCTCCGTCGCCTGGACCTTCAATATCCGCGGTACCGACGTGCCGCACACGCCGCATCCGCTCGCCCGCGCCATCATCCATGCCGACGGCCGCGCCGAGATCTTCCTCGACAAGCGCAAGACCGGCATCGAGCAGGAAGCCTATCTCACCCAGATCGCCGAGATCGCAGCACCCTCGACCTTCGACGACCGCCTGTCGACGCTCAGTACTGCGGGTGCTGCCGTCATGCTCGACCCGGACCTTGCCTCCTTCGCCATTTCCGAGCTGATCCGCTCCAAGGGCGGCAAGGTCGTCGAGGCCGTCGACCCAGCCCGCCTGCCCCGCGCCCAGAAGAACAGGGCCGAGATCGAGGGCTCGACCCGCGCGCATCTGCAGGATGGCGCCGCGATGGTCGAATTCCTCGCCTGGCTCGACAAGGCCGAGCCCGGCACCGTCACCGAGATCGGCGCTGCCAACCAGCTGGAAGCCGCCCGTGCCACCGTCGGCGAGCGCATGCAAAACCCACTCAAGGACATTTCCTTCGACACCATCTCCGGTGCCGGCTCGCATGCGGCGATCATGCACTACCGCGTGACGACCGAAACCGACCGCGCGATCGAAGCAGGCACCATGTTCCTGATCGATTCCGGCGCGCAATACATCAACGGCACCACCGACATCACCCGCACGGTGGCGGTCGGCGCGGTTCCGGAAGAGCAGAAGCGCTTCTTCACGCTGGTGCTGAAGGGCATGATCGCCATCAGCACCGCGCGTTTCCCCAAGGGCTCGCGCGGTGTCGACCTTGACCCCTTGGCCCGCATCGCGCTGTGGAAGGCTGGCGCCGACTACGCCCATGGCACCGGCCACGGCGTCGGCTCCTACCTCTCGGTGCATGAGGGACCGCAGCGCATCGCCCGGCTTTCAACCCAGGAACTGCTGCCCGGCATGATCCTGTCGAACGAGCCCGGCTATTACCGCCCCGGCGCCTTCGGCATCCGCATCGAAAACCTCATCGTGGTGCAACCGGCCGAAGAGATCGCCGGCGGCGACCTGGCGATGCTCGGCTTCGACACGATCACCTATTGCCCGATCGACAGCCGCCTGGTGCTGCCGGCGTTGCTGACCGACGAGGAACTGGGCTGGTTCAACGCCTACCACGCCGAGACGCGCGAAAAGCTGATGCCGCTGTTGGTGGGCGACGAGACCCGCAACTGGCTGAAGACCGCGACGAAAGCCATCACACGCTGAGTGGGGCATTGCGAAGGGGCTGAAGCGCGTTTCCAGTCCCCAAAGCATGTCGCGCAAAGGTGCGCAGTGGTTTTGCGATAACGACATGCGCAAAAACAAGAGCTTAAAGCGCAACAAGCGAATCCGGGAGAGCGCCCGGCGCTGTAGCAAATTGGGGCGGGATGCGGCCGGAAAACCGCACGCAGTTTTCCTCATCCCGCTCTGACGCCGGCTTTCAAGAAGAAGCACAAAGGCTTGGGGGAAGCCCCGGCTTTTCCTTTCAGATTCCCAACAGTTTCTTGGCCTGGCCGAGCGTTGCCTCCGACGCGGCGTGATCGCCGGCCTTGTGCTGGTCTTCGCCCTGCTTGCGCAGCGCCGTGACCTTCGCCATGTCGGCCTCGGAAAGAGAGGCCGTCGGGATGGCCGCATCGATCGCAGCCATCATGGTGGGGCACTGGTTGGCAAAGGCCGTCGCAGGCGCAAGCGCGAGCAAAAGGGCAATCGAGATCCTGGTAATCATGGTCGCTCCTCCACCACCGGGAGGCTGCAGCAAGTCAAAGTGCAACCGCGACCTTTGCGCGTCAGACAGGGCGCGCGGCGCAGCCGTACCTCTCCGGCAATCAGAGGATGATAATCCAGGACGCGCCCGAAGCCAACGCCGGAGCGTTCAGCGCACCCTGCCCTGCCCGCGCCGTCTTCGACGACACGACCAGCGACAGGGATTGCCCGCACAAAGGCGGTGAGGAACCTACAGGACGAGATGCCGGATCAGCATCACCACCACCCAGCCGATGACGAGCATGCGCAAGGTGGAGAGATTAAGCCCGAGCGCAATGGCGAAGGCGACGAACATCGAGACCGCGACGTCGAAGCCGCCATAGACGAAGGCCGGCGCCACCAGCGTCGTCAGCACCGCCGCCGGAACGGCGTTCAATGCCGATTCGAGCCGCGGCGGGATCTGCTTCATCTGGGTGATGAGCACATAGCCACCGATGCGGGTGATGAAGGTCGCAACGGCCGCCGCGATGATCAGATAGATGAGATTGAGGTGTTGCGGGTCCATGGCTCAGGCCTCCTTCTCGATGGCGACGGGCGGTGCCGAAACCGTCTCGGTCGGCGGCAGGCAGGCGGCGAGCAGCACGCCCGCCAGCGCCCCGATGCTGACATGCCAGGGCGAGCCGACGAGATGCATGCCGGCAACCGACGCCACGGCAGAAACCGCAACGATCGGCAAAAAGCGGTCACGCTTGCGAAAACCCATCACCAGGCCGAGGAAGTAGATCGGCAAGAGCACGTCGAGGCCGATGGCCTTGGGATCGCCGATCAACTGACCGAAGATCGCGCCAAGCAGCGTGTTGAAGATCCAGGGGAAATAGATCACCAGGCCGAAGCCGAGATACCAGGGGAAGGTCACCGGCAGGCCACGCTCGCCGCGCTTCTCGGTCTCGGCATATTGCGGATCGACCAGCAGGAAGAAGGCAAAGAACTTCTGGACCTCGGTGAAATGCCGGATGTATTTGGCGATCGAGGCGGAATAGAGCACGTGGCGGAAGTTGACGGCGAAGACCGAAAGCACCACCAGCCATGGCTGGACATGGTTGCCGAACAGCTCGATGCCGACCATCTGGCTGGCGCCGGCATAAACCGTCGCGCTCATGAACACGGTATCGGCGATGGTAAAACCATTGTCGACCGCAAGCGCACCGAACAGCGCGCCAAAGGGTGACGCCGCTAGCATGATCGGGAAGCCGCCGCGCACGCCTTCCCAGAATTCGTCTTTTCTCATGGAATCCTCCCGCGGCGCCGGCAATGGGCGCCCGCGGCATGCCGTCTTTAATCGGGATCGATCAAGGCCACATGCAGCATTTCAAAACTGCGACAGCGACTGTGCACCTCAAGGCGCGCGCGGCTGTCGTCCTGTGCCGGACAGATAGGCGTTCCCGCCCCGACCAACAATTCAATTGCGCTTATACAATGATTGAATTTTATGATGCCTGACCGCGGCAGGCTTGAACGAAATGCGCACGGGTCGATAAGCGATCGCCGTTTTTTCACCGCCGCCTCGCCACCGACCACCTGGCGGTGGGGCATTTATCCGAAGATCGCTCCCCCAGTGGGATAAGGCGCAAGCCGCATGACCTGCGCCCTCCTGTTCAAAGTCGCCGTGTGCTCGTTGGCGCGGCCAGGTCGTGCAAAGAGATGTGTCAGCGCTTGACCTGGAACGTATGCTCGACACCCGGGAACGTGCGCGCCTTGACCTCGTTGGCGTATTCCTCCGCAGCCTTCGAGATCGCCGGCGCCAGTTCGGCAAAATGTTTGACGAAGCGGGGCTTGAAGTCGTTGAACAGGCCCAGCATATCGTCAGAGACGAGGATCTGGCCGTCGCAGGCCGGCGATGCGCCGATGCCGATGGTCGGCGAGCGCAATTCCCCGGTGATCTCGCGCGCAACCGGCTCGACGGTGCCTTCGACGACGATCGCAAAAGCGCCGGCATCGTCGATCGCCTTGGCGTCGCGGCGGATCTTGGCCACTTCCTTCTCGTTGCGACCGACCGAGCGATAGCCGCCGGTGGTGTTGACGAGCTGCGGCATCAGCCCGACATGGCCGAGAACCGGAATGCCGCGGCTGACGAGGAACTCGACCGTCTCGGCCATCTCGGCGCCACCCTCGAGCTTCACGGCGCTACAGCCGGTTTCCTTCAAAACGCGTGCAGCACTTCGGAAGGCCTGTTCCTTGGATTCCTGGTAGGAGCCGAACGGCAGGTCGATGACAATGCAGGAGCGCTCCGAGCCGCGCATGACCGCCTGGCCATGGGCGATCATCATCTCGAGCGTGACGCCGACGGTGGTGTCGAGACCGTAGAGCACCATGCCGAGCGAATCGCCGACCAACAGGAAATCGACATGCGGATCGAGCAGCCGGGCAATCGGTGTCGTATAGGCCGTCAGGCTGACGATCGGGCGCTCGCCCTTCAGCGCCTCGATATTGGCAGGGCTCAGGCGGCGTCTGGCAGATTGTACGCTCATTCTCAGGCAACCTTTGCAAAATGGGCGGATTTGGCGGCAATCACGCGGTTGTCGAGCAGCTTCGTCGTGCCGAAGCGCACGAAGAGCAGCAGCAGCACCGGCTTGTCACCGATCTCTTGAATTGTTTCGAGCGTGCCAGGATCGCGCAGCGCCACGACTTCGGGTCGAGCCAGCGGTTCGGCGGAAAGAAAAGCCGTCACGGCCCTTTCCACTTCGACGGCATCGGTGATCCCGGACGCGACCAGCCGCTCGGCCTCGGCAAGTGCCTTCGGCACGATGGCAGCCGCTTCACGCTCAGCGGCGCTGAGGTAGACATTGCGCGACGAACAGGCGAGCCCATCGGCCTCGCGCACCGTCGGCACGCCGATGATCTCCACCGGCTGGGCGAGATCATCGACCATACGGCGAATGATCTGCAGCTGCTGGAAATCCTTCTCGCCGAAATAGGCGCGGTCCGGCTGCACGATGTTGAACAGCTTGGTGACGACAGTCGCAACGCCGGCAAAGTGGCCGGGACGCACGGAACCTTCAAGCTCGGAGCCGAGCTTCGGCACGTCGACCACCGTTTCCATCGGTCGCGGATACATGTCGGACACCCCTGGCGAAAACAGGAAGTCGACGCCGCCCTCTTCCAGCATCGCCTGATCGCGGGCGAGATCGCGCGGATATTTGCTCAAGTCTTCGTTGGGGCCGAACTGCAGCGGATTGACGAAGATGCTGGCAACGACGACGTCATTTTGCCCGCGCGCACGGCGCACAAGCTCCATATGGCCGACATGCAGATAGCCCATGGTCGGCACGAGCCCGACCGTCTTGCCTGCCCGCCGGTATTCGGCAAGGGCTGCGCGCAGCTCGGTGATGGTGGTGATGGTCTTCAAATCCGGACCCTCCAATCCGCGAAGGCGCCGCTAGCGCCCCGCCCCGCGGCCTGTGGCTCTTGGCCCGCTCCGCGAAAAGGCAATTGCACAAAATTTGGCTGCAAACCTCTATCTTGTGCAGCGCAAAAAGACAAACGGAATTGGTGCCGCTGCGAATAGAGCCAAGCCAATTATCGCACGGTCCGGGCGGGCAAGCTCAGCTGTGGGCGGAACTCGGCACCCGCCAGGGCGGATCGAGCCTGTTGGCGCCTGCGAAATAAAGTACGATGCGGTTGCCGGCGGGATCAAAGATTTCGGCTTCCCGCCACAGCCAGCTCTTGTCGGCGGGACTGCTCGCAAACAGGATACCGGCCTCGATCAGCCGGCTGACGGTCAGATCCAGATCGTCGCACTCGAAGTAGACGGTTGTGCCGCTGCCGCCCGCCTCGCCCTGATGCAGCGAAAACGAACTGCCGCCATCCGGGCAGACGAAGCGCACATAATGCGGCCGCGCATCGACGATCGGCTGCAGCCCGAGCGTGCGGTAGAACTCCCACCCCGCATCGAGATCGGGCATCGTCACCGTCACCTGGTTCAAACGCATCGTGTCTCCTCACATCCCGGGCGCCGACAGTCATCGTTGCTCGCCGCACCTCTTCACGAGGTCCGGAGACCATGGAACATCCGCCAGAAATGTGCGAGGTGCAAACGATGCGGATTCAGCATGGACCGCCAAACTCTGATCGGCCTCGTGTGGCACTCGCCGCCGTTCCAGATGTGCTCGCCCATTTCGAGCGCGCCGCCGGCACCTTGCCGAGCGAATTGCCAGTAATCTCGGGTGAACCGGAAATGCTTGAAAACCTATGATTGCACACCACATCAGCGGGGACACTTCGCATTTCTCAAAAAATGTCTGAACGGCTGTCGGCTGCGTGTCACGCCGAACGTCCTAGTTATGTTCAATCAAGAAAATCCCTACGAGGAGCATTCCATGCGCATGATTTTTGTAAACCTGCCCGTCAAGGACCTGAAGGCGTCCCGGGCCTTTTTCGCGGCACTCGGCTATACCTTCAACGAGCAGTTCTCCGACGACACGGCCGCCTGCACGGTGATCTCGGACAATATTTTCGTCATGCTTTTGACCGAACCGAAGTTCCGCGGCTTCATCACCGGCGAGATCAGCGATGCCAGCAAGGGCACCGAGGTCATCACCGCCCTTTCCGCCTCGAGCCGCGCCGAATGCGACGACATGCTCGCCAAGGCACTCGCTGCCGGTGCCAAGCCCTGGAAGCCGGCACTCGACTACGGCTTCATGTACGGCATCAGCTTCCAGGATCTCGACGGCCACGTCTGGGAATTCATGTGGATGGACATGGAAGCCGCCCAGCAGCAGGCCTCCTGATCTGACGCAATCCCCTTGCCTTGCGCCCGCCGCGTTTCGCGGCGGGCGCTTTTTTTTGTCTGATCCGGTGCACGCAACTATGAGCGAGGCTATCGGCCGCAGAGGTTTTGGGGAGAAATTGCCCGAAAAACCGGATAGTTGGGGAACCCATACGTCGAGAAGGCGAGTGAGCCGTCGCTGACGCTTGCAATGAGCAGAATGAGGAAGCCCCATGTCCATGAATGTCGAAGCCAAGCATTGGTCCAAGGTCGAGCTTTTGCACGAGACCGTGCGCAACCCGAATATCCATGTGCGCGGCACCAACAGCTACTACAGCAACGCTTGGACGGGTTCCTTCGAGGAGAGCGTCGTTCGCTACCTCTATGGCGACGACTACAGCCTCAAGGCCTGGGAGCCGCAATGGCCGATCGACCAGTTGCGGATCGGAGACTACGTCGCGATCGGTGCCGAGGCGGTAATCCTGATGGGTGGCAACCACACCCACCGCACCGATTGGGTCAGCCTCTATCCGTTCATCGATATGATTGGCGAAGCCTATATCGGCAAGGGCGACACGATCATCGGCGACGGCGCCTGGATCGGCATGCGCGCCATGATCATGCCGGGAGTCACCCTTGGTGAAGGCGCCGTCATCGCTTCGGGCGCGATCGTCACCAGAGACGTGTCGGCTTACACCATCGTTGCCGGCAATCCGGCCCGCCCCGTTCGCCAGCGCTTTCCCGAAGCAGACATCGAGACGTTGCTCTCACTCGGCATCTACCGATGGGAGAGGTCGAAGTTCGACGCGCTGCGCAATGTCATCTGCGCCGACGACATCGCCGCGCTGAAGGCAGCATCCGAAGCCTACGACGCGGAACAGGCATAACGACAACGCCTGCCAGCGCCCCTGATCGTGGGCATCAGCCCCCGATCAGCGCCAGCCACTCGTCCTCGTCCATCGTCTGCACGCCGAGTTCGCGCGCCTTGTCGAGCTTGGAGCCCGCTCCCGGGCCGGCGACGACGATATCGGTCTTCTTCGACACGGAACCTGCCACCTTGGCGCCGAGGCTTTCCGCCTTGGCCTTGGCCTCATCGCGCGTCATCTTTTCGAGCGAACCGGTGAAGACCACGGTCTTGCCGGCGACCGGGCTGTCGCTCGCAACCGGTATCTCCGCCCCTTCGGGCGTCACTTCGGCAAGCAGTCGCGTCACCACTTCAAGGTTCCTCGGCTCCTTGTAGAACTCGACGATGGCGCGGGCGACGACTTCGCCGATGCCGTCGATACTGTTGAGTTCGTTCCAGGCATCACCCGTAAAGGTGCCGGCTTCGCTCATGGCTGCGCCGAAGGCCTCGTAGGTGCCGTAGGAGCGCGCGAGCAGCTTGGCCGTGGTCTCCCCGACATGGCGGATGCCAAGCGCGTAGATGAAGCGATGCAGCGCGATCGAGCGGCGGGTGTTGATCGCGTCATAGAGCTTGCGCACGCTGACGCGGCCGAAGCCGTCGATGTTTTCGAGCTTTGTCAGCGACGTCTCCTGGCGCTTTTCCAGCGTGAAGATGTCGGCCGCCGTGCGGATCGACAGCGTCGGATCCTCGCTCTCGAAGAAGAACTCGATCTGCTTGGAGCCGAGGCCTTCGATGTCATAGGCATTGCGCGAGACGAAATGCTTGAGATGCTCGACCGCCTGCGCCCGGCAGACGAAGCCGCCGGTGCAGCGGCGCACTGCATCCACCTTGCCGGACTTCTCGTTGATGTCGCGCACCGCATGGCTGCCGCAGACCGGGCATGTCGTCGGAAAACGATAGGGCTCGCTCCCCTCCTTGCGCTCGTCCATCACCACGTCGACGATCTGCGGGATGACGTCGCCCGCCCGCTGGACGATCACCATGTCGCCGATACGGATGTCGCGACCCTCGCGGATCGGTTCGCCGCTGTTGCCGAGCCCCTTGATGTAATCCTCGTTGTGCAGCGTCGCATTGGTCACGACGACGCCGCCGACGGTGATCGGCTCCAGCCGTGCCACCGGCGTCAGCGCGCCGGTGCGCCCCACCTGGATGTCTATGGCCGTCAGCCGCGTAAATGCCTGCTCGGCCGGGAACTTGTGCGCCGTCGCCCAGCGGGGCGAGCGCGAGCGGAAACCGAGCCGCGCCTGCAGGTCGAGCCGGTCGACCTTGTAGACGACGCCGTCGATATCATAGTCGAGATCAGGCCGTTCGCGCTCGATATGGTGGTAATGCGTCAGCAGCTCGTCGGCCGACGAAATCCGCTGCATCAGTGGATTGACCGGGAAACCCCAGGCCTTGAATGCCTCGACCATGCCGAATTGGGTATCGGCAGGCATTTCCGACATTTCGCCCCAGGCATAGGCAAAGAAGCGCAGCTTGCGGCTGGCAGTCACCTTGGCGTCGAGCTGGCGGAGCGACCCGGAAGCGGTGTTGCGCGGGTTGACGTAGAGCGGCTTGCCGAGCGCTGCCATCTCGGCGTTGAGTGCGGCAAAGTCGGACTTCGCCATGTAGATTTCGCCGCGCACCTCGACGATCTCAGGAGCGCCGGCCGGCAGCGTCTGCGGGATCATGCCGATGGTGCGGATATTGGCGGTGACGTTTTCACCTGTTGTGCCGTCGCCACGGGTCGCCGCCGTCACCAGCCGCCGGTTCTCGTAGCGCAGCGACATCGAGAGGCCGTCGATCTTCGGCTCGGCGGTAAAGGCGATCGAATTATCCGGCAGCTGCCCGAGGAAGCGGTAGACCGAGGCGACGAAATCGCGGGCGTCCTCGTCGGAAAACGTGTTGTCGAGCGACAGCATCGGCCGGGCATGAACGACCGGCTGGAAGGTAACGGATGGCGCTGCCCCCACCTTCTTCGATGGGCTGTCCTCGCGCGCAAGCGCCGGAAACTGCGCCTCGATCGCATCGTTGCGCCGCTTCAGCGCGTCATAGTCCGCATCCGTGATCTCCGGCGCGTCGTTGCCATGATAGAGCGCGTCGTGCCGGGCAAGCTCGGAGGCGAGAAAGGCCAGCTCCTCGGCGGCTTCCGTTTCGTTCAGCTTCTCGACGGGTTTCAGTTCACTGGACATGCGCGACGACTCCGGATTGGGAGTCGTTTTTTAGAGCAACTGTCGGGAAAGAAAAGAGCGGCCGTTATCGGTCTCCCCTGATCATCCGGCCGGAGCGACACTTGGCTCGACGTCGGCGCAGCGGCGGATCTCCAACTCACACCAGCGCTCGTATCGCTTCTGGTAGCGCGCGCGTATCCCTTCCAAATCCTGCCGGTGGACGCCGCGTCTGGTGTAGATCCATTTGCCTTCCGCAAGGCCGCGCATGACGCGACCAACCGGATCGAGGCCGAACATTTTCAGGATGGCGGCGCCGCCCTTGTCCCAGCCGATGCCATAGAGGTCGATACCTTCGGGCGGAAACTCCTGGTACTCCAGGATCGCCGACACCGTCGCCCAGACGAGGATGCCGTTCTGCCGCCGGCGTTCGCTGCGCATGGAATCGAGCAGGTAGCTGAGATTGAGGATGGTAGCGAGATAGACCACCTTGGCCTTGCGCGCCTTCGGATGGACAAGCAACCCGTTGGCAAGCAGGTCGTCGAAGCCATAGTCACCTTGCAGGAACAGCTTGAAGTGCTTCTTCTCGAAGGCGTAGTAGTCGGTGAAACCGTAGATATTGTCGTCGGAGTCCTGCAGGCAGATCAGGCTGTAGGGATCGGAGAAGAAGGCTTTCATATCCTCCTCCGGATCGATCGCGTCGCTCTGAAAGACGTCCTGCGCCTTGCGGATGACATCATAGGCAACCGCCGTCGATGGCGGGACACGCACCAGGTACGGGCGGTCATCCTCAGCGCTGGAGCGCAGAAACCCGAGCGGTGCGGCGCCATCGTCCTTCTCGTCCGGCAGTTCGATGCTGCGCGCGCCGCGAAGTCGCGCGACCAGATAGGGGATGAGCGCCGTGCCGGCCACCACCGCCAGGATGCCGATCACCCCCAGCTGTTTGTTGGCTTCCTTCATCGTCAGGATGTAGCCGACGAAGGCGAGAGAATAGAGCAGGATCAGTTCCGGATGCTTGCGCATCTGGTCCAGTCGAAGCTGAATTCGCTGCTGGAGCTGTTCCCACATGCCAAAGCTCGCATATCCGCGCAACGCCTAATAAAGACACGCGCTCGACCGGGAGACAACTTGGCGAGAAGGCGTAGCGGGCACTAACCGTTGCCGGAAAGCAATCGGGCGGCGGCCGCCCTCGCCTCTTCGGTGATCGAGGCACCGGCGAGCATGCGGGCGATTTCCTCGGTGCGGGCCTTGTCGTCCATTCGGGCGACGCGGGTCGAGATCATCTCGGCCTTTTCGGTCGATGGTCCCTTGGAGATCAGCAGATGCGTCGCCGCGCGTGCGGCAACCTGCGGCGCATGGGTGACCGAAAGCACCTGCACCGTGCCGGAAAGGCGCTTCAGTCGCTGGCCGATGGCATCCGCGACCGCGCCACCGACTCCGGTGTCGATTTCGTCGAAGACGAGGGTCGGCGCCGAGCCGCGGTCGGCAAGCGCCACCTTCAGCGCCAGCAGGAAGCGCGAAAGTTCGCCGCCCGAAGCCACCTTCATGATCGGCCCCGGCCGGGTGCCCGGATTGGTCTGGACATGGAATTCGACCAGATCGATGCCGTCGACGGTCGGCTGGGCCGCATCGCTCTGCACTTCGACCATGAAGCGGGCACGTTCGAGCTTCAGCGCCGGCAGCTCGGCCATGACTGCAGCAGACAGCGCCGACGCCGTGTTCTGTCGCTTGTCGGACAAGGTGCGCGCCGCAGCGTCGAAAGCCACCCGTGCCGCAACAACCTGCATGTCGAGTTGCTTCAGCTTCTCCTCGCCGGCATCGAGGTCGGCCAGGTCGGAAATCATCCGCACCGCCAGCGCCGGAAGCTCGGCGACCGGCACGGAATATTTTCGGCTGGCGCCACGAAGCGCAAACAGGCGCTCCTCCACCCGCTCCAATTCCTTCGGGTCGAATTCGGTGTTGCGCAGCGCTCGCTCGACGGCCATTTGCGCATCCGAAAGCTGGTTCAGCGCGGCATCCAAGAGCTCGACGGTTTCTTCCAGCAGCCCCGGCGCCTCATGGCTCTTGCGCTCCAGCCGGCGCACCAGCGAGGCAATCAATGGAACCGGCGAGCCGTTGCCGTTGAGAAATTCGGAGGCTTCGTTGATGTCGCCGGCGATCCGCTCGGACTTCATCATCCGCGCGCGCTTTTCGGCAAGCTCGTCCTCTTCGCCATCGCGCGGGCTGAGCTTTTCCAGTTCTTCGACAGAGGAGCGCAGATAGTCCGCTTCGCGTGCTGCCGCCTCGACGCGCTCGCGATGCTTCTTCAGTCCGCGTTCGGCATCTTTCCAGGCGCGGTAGAGGCCGGAGACCTGCTCTGCCTCGTCGGTCGTGCCGCCAAAGGCGTCGAGAAGCGTGCGGTGCGCGTCGATATCGACAAGCGCGCGGTCGTCATGCTGCCCGTGGATTTCGACCAGTGTCTGGCCAAGTTGCCGCATCAATTGAACGCTGACCGGCTGATCGTTGACGAAAGCCTTGGTGCGGCCATCGGCCGACTGCACGCGACGGAAAATCAGATCGCCATCATCGTCGACGCCGTTGTCACGCAGCATCAGCCGTGCCGAGTGCCCCATCGGCACGTCGAAGACCGCCGTCACCTGGCCCTTGTCCGAGCCGTGACGCACGAGCGAGCCGTCGCCGCGCCCGCCAAGGGCCAGCGACAGGCTGTCGAGCAGGATCGATTTTCCGGCACCTGTCTCACCGGTCAACACGGACAGGCCGGCCTCGAACGCCAGATCAAGCCGTTCAATCAGGACGATATCGCGGATCGAGATCTGGGCGAGCATCCGGGGTCAAATCTTCCGTGTCAGGCGCCGATCAGCTTCTTGCCTGCGCGCGCAATCCAGGAATTGCCGCTTTCGCGAGGCTCGAGGCCACCCGACTGCAACAGCTTGAAGGAATCACCATACCACTGGCTGTCCGGATAGTTGTGTCCGAGAACGGCGGCAGCGGTCTGCGCTTCGGAGGCCACGCCCATTGCGTAATAGGCTTCGACCAGACGGGCCAGTGCTTCTTCGACCTGGTTGGTATTGGGATACTTCTCGACGACGGTGCGGAAACGCGACACGGCGGCGAGGTATTCCTTGCGCTCGAGATAATAGCGGCCGACCTGCATTTCCTTGCCGGCGAGCTGGTCGCGGGCAAAGCGGATCTTCGCCTGGGCATCCTCGACATATTGCGAGTCCGGATACTTGTCGACGACGGCCTGCATCGCCTCGATCGCCTTAAAGGCCGGCTTCTGGTCCTGCGTCACGCCCGGGATCTGCTTGGTATAGGCAAGCCCCTGAATGTACTGCGCATAGGCCGCATCTTCCGACTGCGGATAGAGGTTCAGGTAGCGCCCGGTGGAATTGATCGCCTCCTGGTACTGGCCGTTGCGATAGCTGACGAAGGCGTTCATCACGAGCGCCTTGCGCGCGTATTCGGAGAAAGGATGCTGCCGGTCGAGCGCTTCGAACTTGCGCGCCGCTTCCGTGGTCTTGCCGGCATTGAGGTTGGCGAGACCCTGGTTGTACAGCACCTCCGGCGGATCGGTCTCGGCCGTCAGCTTGGTGATGTCGATATCGGGATCGTTCTGGCAGGCGGTAATCAGGGCGCTGCCGGCAACGGCCGCGACTACCACGGCGAACACACGCGCTGACTTTTTCAAATCAACAGAAACTGCAAGAACCATCGGATATTCCCGTTCCATTCTGCGGGCATCGACCCCGCCAGACATGCGCTTTTAGAGCAAGTTGCCTCAATGCCGCAACGTCATGATCGGTGATTCATGCAAATTTATGGCGGCGCCGACATGAAAATGCCGGCCTTTCGGCCGGCGACTGGAGGAGAGTGTCTTTTTGTTGTTATGCGGACCAGGGCGCGAAGCCCGGAACTGCAACCGCAACCATGTCGCGCGCACGGGTGCGCTGACGTGGCGTGGCGGTTTCGACGACCTCGTAGGCCGAGGGATCACTGAGCAGAGCCTTGAGCACATTTGCGTTCATCTTGTGACCACCGCGATAAGAACGGTAGCAGCCGATAAACGGTGCGCCGGCAAGCGAAAGGTCGCCAACGGCGTCGAGCGTCTTGTGGCGCACGAATTCGTCCGTATAGCGAAGGCCTTCGACATTGATGACCGAATCGTCATCGGAGATCACGACCGAGTTTTCCAGCGACGAGCCCAGCGCGTAGCCGGCAGCCCAGAGGCGCTCGACGTCGCGCATGAAGCCGAAGGTGCGGGCACGCGACAGTTCGCGCTTGAACACCGAAGGCGTCATGTCGCCCTTCCAGGCCTGGCGACCGATCAGCGGGCAGTCGAAATCGATCTCGACCTCGAAGCGCATACCGTCATAGGGCGTGAATTCCGACCAGGACGCACCTGATTCGATCCGCACCGGCTTGATCACGCGGATGTAACGACGCTTGACCGCCAGCGCGCGAACGCCCACCTGCTCGATCGCATCGATGAAGGGTTCGGAGCTGCCGTCCATGATCGGCATCTCGGCGCCATGAACCTCGATGGTGAGGTTGTCGAGGCCGAGCGCGTAGATGGCGGCCATCACATGCTCGATGGTTGCGATCGAGGTGGCCGGCGACATGCCGAGAACGGTGCAGAGATCGGTGTTGCCGACCTGCGAGGAAACCGCCTTGAACTCGCTCAGGCGGCCGTTGGCGAGAACGCGCTGGAAAACGATGCCCGCATCGGCTTCGGCCGGATGAAAGGTGATTTCCACCTCGGCGCCCGAATGAACGCCAATTCCCTTGAGCGTTACCGGGCTAGCAATCGTGGTCTGAAATCCGAGCAGTTCGATTCCCATTCTCGTCGTCACTTTCAATACCTATGGCCATAAGGCCCAAACATCAGGCGGATGCAGCGGTTTTCAGGGCGCAAGAAAGGCGCCCGAGAGTTTCGGCCCAAAGGCCGGAACTCTGCGTTTCGAACAGACAGCGCGTGATCGAATCGCATGCATCCCCAATTCCGAGCTTGAAAATAGTGGTTCTGAGGCACCATTCCAAATCACTGTTCGTTTCGTTTTGTTACGCATCTGTAACACGCCGTTCGACGCCGGCAACCTATTGAAAGAATGCTAGAAATACAAAAATGCCCGGGCGGTAGCCCGGGCATTCGGCAAGGTGAAGGAACGGGCCTTCAAATCAGTTCGATTGACGGCGCAGGAACGCCGGGATCTCGAGCTGATCATCTTCGTGCGAGCGCGCCTGCGGTGCGGCGCGACCGTGATCGTCAAGCTGGCCGCGACGCGGCGCATAGAGGCTGGCCTCCGGCGAAAGCGGACGGCGCTGCTGGGAAGCCGCACTCGGCGCACCGGCCGTCATGTCGGCGTTGACGCTGGGGCTTTCCCTTTCGCGCAGGCCGAGCGAGCTGGTGATGCGGTTGAGAAGACCCATCGGGCCGCGCTCTTCCTGCAACTGCGGCGCCGGCTGGGCGCGCTGGTCCATCTCGGCCTTTACGACGGGCGGGAAGTCCTCGACCTTCGGCATGCGAACCGGCTCGGCCTGCTGGCGCATCACCGGAGCGATCGGCTCCTGGCGCTGAACCGGCTGCGGCTGGACCTGTGCGTGAACCGGCATTTCGACCGGACGCTGAACTGGAGCCGGCTGGCGCATGACCGGAGCGGCTTCTACCGGTGCGGCACCGGCAAAGAGCTTGCTCTGGGGACGAAAGTCGTCGTGAGCCTGCTGCATCGGAGCCGGAGCCTGGGTGGCGGCGCGGGTTGCGATGTCGAGTTCGCGTTCCATTTCCGCTTCGCGGATCGCAAGCGCGATCTGGTCGACGGAGTTCTGCTGCTGCACCGGCTGGGCGACCGGCTGCTGGACCGGAGCGGGCTGGTGCTGGGCAACCGCCGGCTGCTGTGCCGGAATGGCTGCGGACGGACGGATGATCGGCTTCTGCGCTGCTACCGAACGAAAGTCGGCCGAACGACCGGCTACCTCCGCGGCCGTGCGATCGATACCGGTGGCAACGACCGATACGCGGATCAGGCCTTCAAGTTCTTCGTCGAACGTGGCGCCGAGGATGATGTTGGCGTCCGGATCGACTTCTTCGCGGATGCGGGTCGCAGCTTCGTCGAGTTCGAACAGGGTCAGGTCGCGACCACCGGTGATCGAGATCAAGAGGCCCTGTGCGCCCTTCATCGAGGTTTCGTCGAGCAGCGGGTTGGCGATCGCAGCTTCGGCAGCGGCCATTGCGCGGCCCTCGCCCGAGGCTTCGCCGGTGCCCATCATGGCGCGACCCATTTCGCGCATCACCGAGCGGACGTCGGCGAAGTCGAGGTTGATGAGGCCTTCCTTGACCATGAGGTCGGTGATGCAGGCAACACCCGAATAGAGGACCTGGTCGGCCATCGCGAACGCATCGGCAAACGTCGTGCGGTCATTGGCGATGCGGAAGAGGTTCTGGTTCGGGATGACGATCAGGGTGTCGACCGACTTCTGCAGTTCGGCGATGCCCTGGTCGGCGAGCCGCATGCGGCGCTGGCCTTCGAAATGGAAAGGCTTGGTGACGACGCCGACAGTCAGGATGCCCTTGTTGCGGGCGGCCTGCGCGACGATCGGGGCTGCACCGGTGCCGGTGCGCCGCCCATGCCGGCGGTGACGAAGCACATGTGGGTGCCATGCAGGTGATCGATGATCTCATCAATGCACTCTTCAGCAGCCGCGCGGCCGACTTCCGGCTGCGAGCCGGCGCCCAGACCCTCGGTCACGGCGACACCCATCTGGATGACCCGTTCTGCCTTGGTCATGGTCAGCGCCTGCGCGTCGGTGTTGGCAACGACGAAGTCGACGCCTTCAAGACCCGCTGTGATCATGTTGTTGACGGCATTGCCGCCGCCGCCGCCAACACCAAAGACGGTGATGCGGGGCTTCAGCTCCGTGATATCCGGCTTCTGCAAGTTGATAGTCATAGTACCCGTTCCTTCTGTTTTCTGGCCGCCTTGCCGAGCCGACCAAATCCTTGAAATTCCAACTTTGTCTTCGTCCAGCATCGTCCCTGTTCGGTGCCGGCCGTACTCCGCGCATAACCCCGAAAATCGTCTGCGATTTTCGGAAAGGCTTATGCACGTCACAAACCTTAGAGCGCGCTTTGCACGTCCATCCGGACGCGCGGCGCTCTAAAAACTTTCCTTCAGCCACTGGCCCATGCGGGCGATGCGGCCGTTGCCGTTGCCGATCGACGAGAACATGCCGCCCTGGGCCGCATGCGTTTCGAGGTCGGCGACCTGCGGATAGATCATCAGACCGACGGCCGTGGAGAACGCCGGTCCCTTGGCAGCAGCCGGCAGCCCGGAAACTCCGAGCGGACGGCCGATACGAACATTGCGCGCCAGGATGCGGCGTGCCGCTTCCGGCAGGCCGGTCAACTGGCTGGCGCCACCCGTCAGCACGATGCGCTTGCCGACGATCGGGCTGAAGCCCGAGCGCTGGATGCGGTCGCGGATGAGCTCCAGCGTTTCCTCGATGCGGGCGCGTACGATCCGCGACACCAGAGCGCGCGGCACGTGGGTCGGCTGGTCGCGGTCGTCCTCGCCGATCGGCGGGACCGAGACGATGTCGCGCTCGTCGGCGCTGTTGGGCAGGGCCGAGCCGTGCACGACCTTCAGCCGTTCGGCGTCTTCGATGCGGGTCGAAAGACCGCGCGCCAGGTCCGTCGTCACATGGTGGCCGCCGAGGCTGACCGCGTCGGCGTGAACCAGCTTGCCCTCGGCAAAGACCGAGATCGTCGTCGTGCCGCCACCCATGTCGATCGCGGCGCAGCCGAGTTCGACTTCGTCATCGACAAGAGCCGCCAGACCGCTGGCATAGGGCGTCGCAACGATGCCCTCGACCGAGAGATGCGCTCGGTTGACGCAAAGTTCGAGATTCTTCAGCGCCGCCCGCTCCGCGGTCAGCACGTGCATGTCGACGCCGAGCACGTCGCCGAACATGGCGAGCGGATCGCGGATGCCGCGCTCGCCGTCGAGCGAGAAGCCAGTCGGCAGCGAATGCAGGATGGCGCGGTCGGAACGCAGCGATTGCTGGCCGGCGGCCGACAGCACTCTCTTCAGGTCGCTGGCATCGACTTCCTGGCCACCGAGGTCGATGGTCGCGGTATAGACGTCGCTCTGCAGGCGGCCTGCGGAAATGTTGACGATGAGGCTGTCGATGGTGAGGCCGGCCATGCGCTCGGCCGCATCGACGGCGAGCCGCACGACGCTTTCGACCGCATCGAGATCGGCGACGACGCCGTTCTTCACGCCGCGGGATTTCTGGTGGCCGATGCCGATGATCTCGACGCTATGCGTGCGGTTCGGCAGGATCTGGCTTTCGGCGCGCGGCGTCAGCCGGCCGATCATGCACACGATCTTCGTCGAGCCGATATCCAGCACCGAGACGACATGAGACCGCTTCGAAGAAAGCGGCTTCAGGCGCGGCAGGCCAAAGCTGGAGGAACCGAACAAACTCATATCCGCCCCTCTTTCTTTCTCTCCGTCTCCTGCGCCTTCAGCATCTTGTCCCTCGCCTTCAAGGCAACTTCGCGCCGGGTGACCGCATCCGGCGTCAATTGAACTGTGGTTCGATCTTCCAGCCGCAGATCGACTGCGGCGATGTCGCGCTCGAGCAGCTGGTGCTCGCTTTCCATCTCCGACAGAACCTTCATCGCACGGGCGACATCGTGTTCCGGCAGCTTGACGACGATGCCGTTGTCGAGGCGCAGATCCCAGCGACGGCCGGCGACGCGCACGAAGGCCCTCACCCGCGAGCGAATCTCCGGCCAGCGGGAAAACTCGTCGTAGAAATCGGCCGCTGCCGTCTCGGCGTCGCGGCGACGAACAGCGGCAGGGCTGCAAACTTGTTGTCGCGCAGCGGCGCAATCGCGCTGCCGCTGCGCTCGATCAGCGACAGGTCGGAGCCGTGCTGCCAGATGCCAAAGGCCTTGCGCTCGGTGAGCGTGACTTCGATCGTGCTCGGATAGACCTTGCGAACCGTAACGCCCTGCACCCAGGGCAGTTCGGCGATCAGCTTGCGCGCTTCGATGATGTCGAGCGCCACCAGCGACGTCGTGCCGTCAAGGCCGAGCTGCTGCAGGATATCGATCTCGGAGGTCTGCTCGTTGCCGGAGACGCGCACGTCCTCGATGGCAAAGCCGGCCGCCGTCGTCGATGCCTGCGCGACGTTCTGTGTATGGCCGCCGAGCGACATGCCGTAAAAGCCGGTGGCGGCGAAAAACGCGACGGCAGCGATCGTGCCGGTATGGGCTGGAAAGCGGACGCGGCCGCTGCCGAGGCTGACCAGGAAGCGAACGGCCTTGCGAAGCGGCCGCGGCAGAACGCGTGCGCCATCCGCCTCGGCAGCAACTGCGCCCAGCGGGTCACGAACTCTCTTGCCCCTTTTGCCCCTTACCGCAAGCACGAAGCGTCCTCCACCATCCAAGTCAGAAACTCGCCAAAACCAAGGCCAGCATGCTGAGCCATCTCGGGCACCAGGGAGGTTGGGGTCATGCCGGGCTGGGTGTTGATTTCCAGCCAGATCAATTCGCCTTCACCGGAGGTACGGTCGTCGAAGCGAAAGTCGGATCGGCTGACGCCCCGGCAACCGATTGCCTGATGCGCCTTCAATGCGAGTGTTTGTATTTTTTGGTAAATATTTGGTGAAACCTGTGCCGGAATGACGTGTTGCGAGCCACCTTTTACGTATTTGGAATCATAATCGTAGAAGGCGTGGCCCTGCGGGATGATTTCGGTGACGCCAAGCGCCTTATCGCCCATGACGCCGCAGGTGAGTTCGCGGCCGGCGACATAACGTTCGACCATGATTCGGTCGCCATAACGCCACTCGCTCGAGGTAACGACCTGCGGCGGATGCGACTGATCTTCCTTGACGATGACGACGCCGAAGCTCGAGCCTTCGCTGACCGGCTTGACGACGTATGGCGGGCGCATCGGATGTTTCGGACCAAAGCCCCGGCGATCCATCACCAGCGCTTCGGCAACCGGAACACCGGCGGCGGCGGCCACGTGCTTGGCCTGCGCCTTGTCCATGGCGAGTGCGGAGGCCAGAACGCCAGAATGGGTGTAGGGAATTTCCAGATATTCAAGAATGCCCTGGATCGTGCCATCCTCGCCGAACGGACCGTGAAGGGCGTTGAAGGCGACGTCCGGGCGCAGCGCGGCCAGAACCGAAGCGACATCGCGCGCGACGTCTACACGCGTAACGCGGAAACCTTCCGCTTCCAGAGCATCGGCGCATGCAGCCCCGGACGACAGGCTCACCGGTCGCTCCGAAGAAAATCCGCCCATAAGGACAGCTACATGCTTGCCGTTCATTCATACCCCCGAAAATACGTCACTATCGCAACGCTTGCTTGCGCCTGGCTGAATCCGGCAACGCGAGTCACCGGTGGCCATCGGAGGCACTAGAACGGCATTATAGTTAATGAACCGTTTACTTTTATTAACCTTAGTCGGGAAACGATCGGTAGCCGTGCTCGAAAACGTTGCGATTACAACGCTTTCTGGCACGAAATCAGCGCGTTGGCGCGGCCTGTTTACACAAAACACAAACCGCTAAAAAATGAAGGCCCCGCACCAATTCGGTGCGAGGCCTTAACGATTGGCGGTATTTTCGGCTTAACGATCAGTCGTTTTTGCCGAAGCGATTAATCGTCTTCACCGACGATTTTCCAGACGATTCCCGCGATCGCGGCGCCGACGATCGGAGCCAGCCAGAAGAGCCAAAGCTGCGAAAGCGCCCAGTCTCCAACGAATAGCGCCTGCCCTGTGGAGCGGGCCGGATTGACCGATGTGTTGGTGACCGGGATCGACACCAGATGGATCAGCGTCAACGCCAGGCCGATGGCGATCGGCGCAAAGCCTGAGGGCACGCGGCCATGGGTGGCACCGAGAATGATGAACAGGAAGAAGAAGGTCATCACCACTTCCATCACCAGCGCGGCCGTCAGCGAATAGCCGCCGGGCGAATGTTCGCCATAGCCATTGGCGGCAAAGTCGCCGAGCTGGAAGTCCGCCTTGCCGCTGGCGACGACGTAGAGCACGGCTGCAGCGACGATCGCGCCCAGCACCTGGGCGATGATGTAGCCGATGAGGCTGGAGGCTGGGAACTTGCCGGCAACGGTCAGACCAACAGAAACGGCCGGGTTGAAATGGCCGCCGGAAATGCCGCCGACGGCATAGGCCATGGTGAGAACGGTGAGGCCGAAGGCGAAGGAAACGCCGAGCAGGCCGATCCCAACAGCCGGAAACGCAGCCGCCAGCACCGCACTGCCGCAGCCGCCGAAAACGAGCCAGAATGTACCGAGAAATTCCGCAGAAAGCTTCTTGAACATGCATTCGCTCCCGAAAACCGAAGCTGATCGCTTCAATCGCCCAGAGTTTGCCACATTTTGATTCCGGTCAACCCCGGTTGTGACAGGGATGTCATCGCCCGCAAAACACGAAACCGCACGCCGGGCCTTCACTTGTCTGCCTATTTTAGGAGCAGCCGTGCCTATGATTCGCGCGAGCCATGCACCCTCGGAATAATGCTGCGCCACCCCTCGGATTCGTTCGCATTTCTTACGAATTCAGGGTTTCAACATGCGGAAACTTGCGTTAAGACGCCCCGACCGCCTCCCAAGACGGCATGACATCCATATCAGGAACGACAACAATGACAGACGCGACAACCTCCCTGTCGCCGAAGGATAGCGCGTTGCAGACGCCGGCAGTGAACTCCCCTGCCCGGGTGCTGTTCGCCAGCCTCGTCGGCACCACCATCGAATTCTTCGACTTCTACGTTTACGCCACCGCAGCGGTGCTCGTATTCCCGCATCTCTTCTTTCCGACGTCCGACCCGACATCGGCCATGCTGCAATCCTTCGCCACCTTCTCCATCGCCTTCTTCGCCCGCCCGTTCGGCGCAGTGATCTTCGGCCATTTCGGCGACAAGGTCGGCCGCAAGGCGACGCTGGTCGCAGCGCTGATGACCATGGGCATTTCCACCGTCGTCATTGGCCTCTTGCCGACCTACGCGTCGATCGGCGTCGCGGCCCCGCTCTTGCTCGCCCTTTGCCGCTTCGGCCAGGGCCTCGGCCTCGGTGGCGAATGGGGCGGCGCCGTGCTGCTCGCAACCGAGAACGCGCCCGAGGGCAAGCGCACATGGTATGCCATGTTCCCGCAGCTCGGCGCCCCGATCGGCTTCATCCTGTCGGCCGGTACCTTCCTCATCCTCGGCGAAGTCATGACAGATGAGGCCTTCCTCGCCTGGGGATGGCGCGTGCCCTTCATTGCCAGCATCCTGCTGGTTATCGTCGGCCTCTATGTCCGCCTGAAGATCACCGAGACGCCGGAATTCCAGAAGGCGATCGACAAGCACGAGCGCGTCCAGGTTCCGATCGCGCAGATCTTCCGGTTCCACAAGCGCAGCCTCGTGCTCGGCACCTTCGTGGCGCTTGCCACCTTCGTCTTGTTCTACCTGATGACGGTGTTCTCTTTGTCCTGGGGCACGGCCAAGCTCGGCTATTCGCGTGAGCAGTTCCTCGTCGTGCAGATGACCGGTGTCGTCTTCTTCGGCCTGATGATCCCGGTCTCGGGCATCCTGTCGGACCGCTACGGCCGCCGCCTGGTGCTGATCATCACCACCATCGGCATCGGCGCCTTCGGCCTGGTCATGGCACCGCTCATGGCCGGCGGTCTCGGCGGCGCCTTCCTGTTCTCCATCCTCGGCCTCGGCCTGATGGGGCTCACCTATGGTCCGATTGGCGCAGCACTCGCCGCCCCCTTCCCGACCTCGGTGCGTTATACCGGCGCGTCGATGACCTTCAACCTCGCCGGCATCTTCGGCGCGTCGCTCGCGCCCTACATCGCCACCTGGCTTGCGACCAACTACAGCCTCGACCATGTCGGCTACTATCTGCTGGGGGCCGCTGCGATCACGCTCGTTTGCCTGGTGCTGTCGACGGAAGAAGAGGTTTCGGCCTGATTTCTGTTGCGCCTCGCCACACACGCGGCCTGTTCCACAAAAAACGAAAGAGCCGCAGCGACAACGCTGCGGCTCTTTCCGTGGGCCAGTTCTGGTAGCCAAGTCTCCGACCAGTTGCCTAGTCCGAACTTGCTCCGATGAAGATAGTTGCAGTTGCATCCGTTCTGAAGAGAAACGCGAAGTCCCAAAACACGGGATAGGCGGGATGCCCGTTGCTAAGCCAGAAGGTCTCGATTGTTGCTGATGTCTTGACCATCGTGTCGACCTGCGCCTTGAGCAGCTCAACTAAGGAAGTGAATTGTCCGGATTTAAGTGCTGTACTTGATGGACCAGCGCTAGAGTCACCAACATACAGCACGGCTTCCATAACCTCCGGCCACACCGACCCACTTTGTACTTCTTCTATTCCGCCCAACACAGCTCCTGTCCCCAACACCATCTGAACAATTGCAGTTGAATCTATCTGGCTCCCCAGTTGCACCTCGTACAACTTCAGAAAAACGGAATAATTTGTTGAACCAGCATTCAAAATGGCAGCGATTTTTCCCAGAGTTCCCTGATCCATTGTTAGTCCAGACGTTAGAGTATGCGGAAGTTAGCAGGTGCCAGCTTGGTTGCGGCACGTCATGACAAGTTGGCTTTAGCCCGCGACCCTCGTTGCCAGCAAGCTCTGATCTTGTCTCCCTGAATCCAATTTCCTGGATCCAGCCTCCGCGCAAAGATGCCGACCTGGACCCGTGGATGCGAGGATCAAGCCCAAGCATGACGGCGAGAGAAAGAGACTCCGGCTGAGGACGCCAGAAAAGCGAAAAGGGCCGCAGCGTTGCCGCTGCGGCCCTTCATAAAACTATTCCCATAAGCCTCAGGCGATGCCGCGGCCGAGGAATTCCTTGATCTCGTAGCCCGGCATGAAGGTACCGATGCGCTTGATTTCCCACTCCAGCCGAACACCGGAATGTTCGAGCACGCGGTTCCGCACGGTTTCGCCGAGATATTCGAGCTCGTAGCCCGTCGCCTGACCGGTGTTGATCATGAAGTTGCAATGCAGCGGCGACATCTGCGCGCTGCCAATCATCATGCCGCGGCAACCCGCTTCGTCGATCAGCTTCCAGGCCGAATGTCCCTCCGGGTTCTTGAAGGTCGATCCCCCCGTCTTTTCGCGAATCGGCTGCACGGTTTCGCGGTGCTGGCGCACGGCGTCCATGTCGGTGCGGATCTTGTTCTTGTCCTCGGGATAACCTTCGAAGATGGCGTGCGTGAAGATTAGGTCCTTAGCCGCCGCGGAATGGCGATAGCCATAGCCCATGTCGGCATTCGACAGCACATGCGTATTGCCCTGACGATCGACCGCGTGCACCTCGACGACGCGCTCGCGGGTCTCCGAGCCGTTGGCGCCGGCGTTCATGCGCAATGCGCCGCCGATCGCGCCAGGAATGCCGTAGTAGAAATAGAAGCCGCCGATGCCGTTATCGAGCGCCATCGCCGCAATGTTCTTGTCCGGGCAGATCGCGCCGGCCTTGATGCGGTTCTCGCCGACGAGTTCGAGATCGCCAAAACCCTTGGCCGAAAGCCGGATGACGACACCAGGAATGCCACCGTCACGAACCAAAAGGTTCGAGCCGACACCCATGACCATGACGGGTACATCAGCCGGAACCAGCTTCAGGAAGGTGATGAGATCGTCAGTGTCGTGCGGCTGGAACATCAGCTCGGCAAGACCGCCGGCGCGGAACCAGGTCACGCGATCCATCGGCGCATCGGGCGTGATGCGGCCGCGAACGGCGCTGACTCCGCTTCCGAGTGCTTCGAGTAGTTTCTGACCGTTGACCTGTTTCATGCTCAATTTCCTGAAATGTCTGCGAGTTCCCGTGGCAGGGCAGCGGCCCAGTAGGTGATGCTGCCAGCCCCCAAGAGAACCACAAAATCACCCGGCTGCGCAATCTTGCTGACAACCGGCGCGATTGTTTCGGGTCCGACCACATGCCGGGCGTCGCGATGACCGCCGGCCTTGATGCGGTTGACGAGCTCTTCGGCGTTGACGCCGTCGATCGCTTCCTCCCCGGCCGCATAGACAGGCGCGATCAGAACCGTGTCGGCGTCGTTGAAGCAGGCTGAAAAATCTTCGAACAGGCTCGCAAGGCGCGAGTAGCGGTGCGGCTGGTGCACGGCGATGATGCGGCCCTGGCATGCCTCGCGCGCCGCCTTGAGCACGGCCTTGATCTCGACCGGATGGTGGCCGTAGTCGTCATAGATGCGCACGCCGTTCCAGTCGCCGGTAAAGGTGAAGCGCCGCTTGACGCCGCCGAAGGAGGCAAGCCCCTTGGCGATCGCCTCGGGGCTGACGCCGAGGCGCTGGGCGACCGCGATCGCGGCCGTGGCGTTCGACACATTGTGGCGGCCGGGCATCGGCAGGCGCAGATCCTTCATCGAGATCACCTGGCCGGTGCGGCGACGGCGGATCTCGATATCGAAGACGGAAGTGGCACCGTCCATGCGGATGTTGAGGAAACGAACGTCGGCCTGCGGGTTTTCGCCGTAGGTGATGACCTTGCGGTCCTCGATCTTGCTGACCATGGTCTGCACTTCGGGGTGATCGAGGCAGAGCACGCCGAAACCGTAGAATGGCACGTTCTCGACGAACTGGCGGAACGCGGCGCGCACGGCGTCGAAATTGCCGTAGTGGTCGAGATGCTCAGGGTCGATGTTGGTGACGACGGCGACATCGGCAGGCAGCTTGAGGAAGGTGCCGTCGGACTCGTCGGCCTCGACCACCATCCACTTGCCCTCACCCATGCGGGCATTGGTGCCGTAGGCATTGATGATGCCGCCGTTGATGACGGTCGGGTCGAGCCCACCGGCATCGAGAAGGGCAGCAACCATCGAGGTCGTCGTCGTCTTGCCGTGGGTGCCGCCGATGGCGATCGCATTGCGGAAGCGCATCAGCTCGGCCAGCATCTCGGCGCGGCGCACGACCGGCAGCAGTTTTTCACGGGCGGCGATCAGTTCGGGATTGTCCTTCTTGATCGCGGTCGACACGACGACCACTTCGGCATCGCCGATGTTCTCGGCCTTGTGGCCGACGTAGACCTCGATGCCCTTTTCGCGCAGCCGCTGGACATTGGCGCTATCAGACTGATCGGAGCCCTGCACCCGGTGACCGAGATTGTGCAGCACCTCGGCAATACCGCTCATGCCGATACCGCCGATACCGATAAAATGAACCAGACCGATCGTCTTCGGCATTTTCATGAGCGCTTTTCCTTGAATGTCTCGACTGTCAAACCGCTGGCAATAGCCTCTACCATCGATGCAAGCAAGCGCGCGGCGTCCGGCTTTCCGGTTTCGCGCGCATTGGCGGCCATCTGCGCCAGCGATTGTGGATTGGCCATGGCCTCAGCAAGAATGCCGGCAAGGCGCTCGGCGGTCAGCTCCGCCTGGGCGATCACCTTTGCGCCGCCCTTGGCGGCAATCGCCGCGGCATTGGCCGCCTGATCGTGATCGAGCGCATAAGGATAGGGAACGAGGATCGCCGGCCGGCCGATGACCGCAAGCTCGGAAACCGTCGAGGCGCCCGAGCGGCAGATGACCAGCTGGGCGCCGGCGATGCGCTCGGCCATATCGGTGAAGAACGGCGAGACCTCGGCGGGAACGCCGAGCTTCTCATAGGTGGCGATGACGCCGTCGCGATCTTCCGGACGCGCCTGCTGCGTCACCGTCAGCCGCTGGCGAAGTGCGTCGTCGAGACGGCAGATCGCCTGGGGGATCGCCTTCGAGAAATATTGCGCGCCCTGGCTACCGCCGAAGACGACGAGATGGAACGGCGCTTCGCCCGCCGCCGCGACATAAGGCACCTTGGCAGCATCGAGCACGGCCGGACGCACCGGGTTGCCCGTCGTCACCGTCTTGGCGGCAAAGGTACCGGTGCCCTCGGGCAGGAAGCCGCCGGCGATCGCCTTGACGCGGGAGGCGAGCGCCTTGTTGGCACGACCCATGACAGCGTTCTGTTCATGGATCATCGACGGCACGCCCATGCCGGTTGCCGCCAGCAGCGGCGGCACGGTCGGGTAGCCGCCGAAACCGACGACGGCCTTCGGCCGCAGCCGGGCGATCAGCCGGCGCGCGGCACGCATGCCGGTCCAGAGCGTCCACAGCGAGCGCACGACATGAATGGGGTTCTTCGAGCCGATGGTTGCCGACGGCACCACATGCACCTCGTCTGCCGGGAACTTGCCGGCGAAACGCTCGGCGCGACTGTCGGTCACCAGATGCACCGAATAGCCGTTGGCCTTCAGCTCATGGGCGAGCGCCTCGGCCGGGAACAGATGGCCGCCGGTACCCCCGGCGGCAAGAAGGATAATGCCTTTGGTCATTCTTTACTCCGCCGGCACGCCAATGCCGGACCGAAACAGGCTACGCTCCACGGCGCGCTTCTCTGGGCGATGGCGCGTGAGCGCCAGGATGAAGCCGGCGGTGACGCAGATCGCCACCATGGACGAGCCGCCATAGGAGATCAGCGGCAGGGTCATGCCCTTGGCCGGAAGCAGTTCGAGGTTCACGCCGATGTTGATCATCGACTGGATGCCGATCTGCAGCACGAGGCCGGCAACGGCGAAGCGGTTGAAGTCGTTGCGCTCGCGGAAGGCGTGGTTGAGGCCGCGCAGCACCAGGAAGGCGAAGATCATCACGATCAGCATGCAGAAGACGATGCCGAATTCTTCAGCCGCCACCGAGAACACGAAGTCGGTGTGGCTATCGGGAATGATGCGCTTGACGATGCCTTCGCCCGGACCGCGGCCGAACCAGTCGCCGCGGATGATCGCCTCGCGCGCCGTGTCCATCTGGAAGGTATCGCCCTCCCCGGTCAGGAATTTGTCGATACGGCCGGCCACGTGCGGCAGCATGGTATAGGCGACGAAGAAGCCGCCGAAGGCAGCGCCGGCGAGCACGATGATCCACAGCCACGGCATGCCGGCCATGAAGAACATGCCGCCCCAGACCGCGGTCGTCAGGATCGTCTGGCCAAGGTCGGGCTGGGCGACGAGCAGCGCGCCGACAATGCCGAAGAGCAGGATGGCAAAGAGATTGCCGGGAATTTCCGGCTGGCGCGCATGTTCCGAAAACAACCAGGCGCAGACGACCACGAAGGCTGGCTTCATGAATTCCGAGGGCTGGATGGAAATGCCGGCGATTGAGATCCAGCGCATCGAGCCCTTGACCTCCTGGCCGATGAACAGCACCAGCACCATCATCGCGAGCGACACGCCGAGCAGGATGATCGCGGCGCGGCGCACCTGCCTCGGCGACAGGAAGGAGATGGCGACCATCACCACCAGCGACGGCAAGAGGAAGACGGCGTGGCGCTTGACGAAGTGGAAGCTGTCGAGGCCGATGCGCTCGGCGACCGCCGGGCTTGCCGCAAACGACAGCATGAAGCCCACGCCCATCAACAGGATGAAGGTCGCCAGGAAGAACCTGTCGATCGTCCAGAACCAGTCGGCCACAGGGCCACGTTCGGCTCGGCTTACCATCTGTCAGTCCCCTTTATCAGGCGCGCCTGCGCCAAACGTCCGAAACCCCGGCATCACCGCCACCCGTCGCGCGCCGGATGGGCGCGCGGACGGCGAGCGTCAGATCAGCATCGTCACGCCCTGCAATGCCTTGACGTGCGTCACGAAGGCATCGCCGCGTATTTCAAAGTTCTTATACTGGTCGAAACTTGCGCAAGCCGGGGATAACATCACCGCCGACGCGCCTTTGTCATCGTGCTCGGCATCTGCTGCGGCATGCGCCACGGCCTTTTCCAGCGTGCCTGAAATCTCGAAGGGCACCGCCTCGCCGAGCGTTGCGGCAAAGGCCGGTGCGGCCTCACCGATCAGGTAGGCCTTGACGATCTTCGGGAAGAACGGCGACAGCGAAGTGATGCCGCCCTCCTTCGGAAGGCCGCCGGCGATCCAGTAGATGCGCTCGTAGCTCGACAGCGCCGGGGCCGCTGCATCCGCATTGGTCGCCTTGCTGTCGTTGACGAATACGACAGCACCCTTGCGGCCGACCGGCTGCATGCGATGCTTCAAGCCGGGGAAGCTTTTCAGCCCCTGGCGTATCTCGTCTTCGCTGACATCGACGGCAAGGCATGCGGCGATTGCCGCGGCAGCATTCTGCGCATTATGGCCGCCGCGCAGCGTCTGGATGCCATCGAGATCTACGAAGAGCCGCGACGTTCCGCCGTGCGCCTCAAGGACGCGCGAGCCTTCGGCATAGATCCCGTCGGCCAGAACATGCCGGCGCGAGATGCGAACCACCTTGGTGCCCGCCCGCTCGACGCGATCGGCAATCAGTGCGCAGAAGCTGTCGTCGACACCGACGATCGCCGTGCCGCTGCCGGCCACCAGCCGCTCCTTGATATCGGCATAGTGCTGCATGGTGCCGTGCCGATCGAGATGATCGGGCGTGAGATTGAGCAGGATACCGGCCGTCGGGTTGAGCGTCGGCGCCAGATCGATCTGGTAGGACGAGCACTCGACCACATAGAAGCGGCCGGCCTTCGGGGGCTCAAGCGTCAGTACGGCCGTGCCGATATTGCCGCCGAGCTGGGTGTCACGGCCGCTTTCCCTCAGGATATGGGCGATCAGCGCCGTGGTCGTCGATTTGCCGTTGGTGCCGGTAATGGCGATGAACGGGGCATCGGGCGCCTGCGCCCGGCGCTCGCGCACGAAAAGCTCGACATCGCCGATGATCTCGACGCCAGCGGCATGCGCGAGGTCGACGGTCCAATGCGGCTTCGGATGGGTCAGCGGCACGCCGGGCGAAAGCACGAAGGCGGCAAAGGCACGCCAGTCGATGCCGTGCAGGTTCGCTGTCGGCACACCCGCCTCGCCGGCCTTGGCGACGCTGTCGGGATTGTCGTCCCAGGCCGTCACCTCGGCGCCGCCGGCGACGAGCGCCTGCGCAGTCGCCAGCCCCGAACCACCAAGCCCGAAAAGAGCGACCTTCTTGCCCCTGAATGTGCTGACCGCGATCATCGTCCGCTCACCGCAGCTTGAGGGTGGACAGGCCGACCATCGCAAGGATGACGGCGATGATCCAGAAGCGGATCACGACCTGGCTTTCCGTCCAGCCCTTCTTTTCGAAGTGGTGGTGGATCGGCGCCATCAGGAAGACGCGGCGCCCGGTGCGCTTGAACCAGAACACCTGGATGATCACCGACAGCGTTTCCATGACGAACAGGCCACCGATGATGATCATGACAAATTCATGCTTGACCGCGACGGCAACGGTGCCGATCAGGCCGCCGAGCGCCAGCGAACCGGTATCACCCATGAAGATGGCGGCGGGCGGCGCGTTGAACCAGAGGAAGCCGAGGCCGCGCCGATGACGGCGCCGAGGATGACGGCGAGCTCGCCCGTGCCGGGCACGAAATGGATCTGCAGGTAATTGGCGAAAACGGCGTTACCGGCGAGATAGGCGATGAGGCCGAAGGCGGCCGCCGCGATCATGACGGGCACGATGGCAAGCCCATCGAGACCATCCGTCAGGTTCACGGCATTGCCGGCGCCGACGATGACGAAGCCACCGAACAGCACGAAGAAATAGCCGAGATTGATCACGAGGTCCTTGAAGAACGGGAAGGTGACCGAGGAGCCGAAGGTCGAGCCGGCAGCACCGCCCGAAAGCGACGCCTGCATCATGAAGAACACGGCAATCGCGGCGATGATGAACTCGAAGCCGAGACGCGCCTTGCCGGAAAAGCCTTTGTCCGACTGCTTGGTGACCTTGAGATAGTCGTCATAAAAGCCGATGGCGCCGAAACCGAGCGTGACGAGAAGGGTCGAGACCACATAGACGCTGGAAAGATCGGCCCACAGAAGCGATGACACGACGATGCCCGCAAGGATCATCAACCCGCCCATCGTCGGCGTGCCGGCCTTCTTGAAATGCGTCTGCGGACCATCGGCGCGGATAGGCTGACCCTTGCCCTGACGGATGCGGAGGGAGGCAATCATGCGCGGACCGAAAAGGAAAACGATCAAGGCCGAAGTGAAAAGCGCTGCACCGGTACGGAACGTGATGTAGCGAAAGAGATTGAAAAACTGAAAGTGGTCCGCCAGTTCCACGAGCCAGATGAGCATAAGGGACCTTTCCCCAAAGGTTTAAAATCGGACACCGTCCAACAGAATCATCTGAAAAACGATACGCGCTTGTATGCGAAAGTGTTAGGCCGCGCTGCCTAACCCAAGGCTGTATCCACCGCCGCCAGCATCGGCGACGACCACTACAACGCAGCGCGCCGCTTGAGGCACGCGAAGATCGTTGTCGTCATTTGGTCGACTGCATCATTGCCGCTGAACCGCTTGCAGTCCGGCAATCACGCAGTTGCTTCGTCCCCCTCGGCCTCGGGCTCCGGATAGGCTTCGATCAGCGCATGCACGATCTTGCCGCAGCCCGTGCCCTTCGAAGACTTGATCATCACCACGTCGCCGGTCGCAACCGCGCCGAGTGCATAGGCCTTCAGTTCGTCCACCGTTTCGCGGTAGACGACGGAGATTTCCGGCGGCAACGCGTCGCGCAGGTGGGCCATCAACGGCCCGGCAAGCCAGACATCGGTGATGCCGGCTTCGACGAGAGGTTTGGCGAGCGCGGCATGAACGCCGGCGGCGTGTTCGCCCATCTCCAGCATGTCGCCGAGCACGGCGATGCGGCGCCCGCCCGGCGCCGGTGCTGAATCCTGCAGCAGCGAAATCGCCGCGCGCATCGAGCTCGGATTGGCGTTGTAGCTCTCGTCGATCAGCGTCAGTGTGCCCGCGCCGATCAACAGTTGGTGCCGGCGGCCCCTGCCCGTTTCGGCCTGCATCGTCGCCAGCGACGAGGCGGCGTAGTCGACATCGGCGCCGACCAGCTTCACCGCCGCGAGCACGGCCAGCGCGTTCTCGGCGATATGACGTCCAGGAGCGCCGATGGTGATTTCCATCGTCCGGCCGCCAAGGGCGGCCCAAAGCACTGAACCGTCCGCCGCACCGGCAAACTCGACGAGGCGGAACTCCGCCTTCGGGTTGACGCCGAAGGAGTGGATATAGCTGACGCCAGCCGTACCCGCGGCCTTTTCGAGCAGCTTGTACTGGGCACTGTCGTGGTTGATGACCGCGTGGCCGCCATTGACGACGCCCTCGAAGATCTCGGCCTTGGCCTCGGCGATCTGGTCCAGGCTGTCGAAGTTTCCGAGATGAGCGGCAGCGATGCTGGTGACGATTGCCACATGCGGGCGGACCATCTTCGTCAGCGGCCGGATCTCGCCCGGATGGTTCATGCCGATTTCGAAGATGCCGAAATCGGTGGCCTCGGGCATGCGCGCAAGCGTCAGCGGCACGCCCCAATGATTGTTGAACGAGGCCACGGAGGCGTGCACGCGCCCTTGCGGCACCAGCACGTGCCGCAGCATCTCCTTGGTGGTGGTCTTGCCGACGGAACCGGTGACGGCGATGATCTTCGCAGCACTGCGGTCGCGCGCCGCGCAACCGAGCCGAATCATCGCTTCAAGCACGTCGTCGACGACGATCAGTGGCGCGCTGAGGCGGCCGAGCGCCGGCAGTTTGCCTTCGCTGACAACGAGGAGTGCGGCGCCATTGGCGAGCGCAAGGCCCGCATAGTCGTGGCCATCGACCCGGTCGCCCTTGATCGCGAAGAAGGCTTCGCCCTTGCCGACCGAGCGGCTGTCGATCGATATGCCGCTTACTCCTTCGGGCAGGTTTCCAACCGGACGGCCGTTCATTGCGGCCAGAAGATCGCTGCTTGTCCAGAGCCAGTTCAAATCACAGACCTCCCAATGCCTTGCGGACTTCCGCATGATCCGAGAACGGCAGCGTGACGGAACCGACCGTCTGGCCTTCCTCATGTCCCTTGCCGGCGACGATCAGCGTGTCGCCGCTTGTCAACATGCCGACGGCGGCACGGATCGCTTCGGCGCGGTCGCCGATTTCGGTTGCACCTGGAGCCGCAGCCATGATTTCCGAGCGGATCACCTCAGGCACTTCCGAGCGCGGATTGTCATCCGTGACGATCACGACGTCGGCAAGCCGCGTGGCGATCTCGCCCATGATCGGTCGCTTGCCCTTGTCGCGGTCGCCGCCGCAGCCGAAGACCACGATAACGCGGCCCGTCGTGAACGGCCGCACCGAGGCCAGCACATTTTCGAGCGCATCGGGCTTGTGGGCATAGTCGACATAGGCAAGCGCGCCGTCCCTGGTCTGGCCGACCAGTTCGAGGCGGCCGGAGGCACCCTGCAGCTTTTCAAGCGCGGAGAACGCCGCCTTGGCGCTGATGCCGGTGGAGATCGCAAGTCCCGCCGCGACAAGCGCGTTGGCAACCTGGAAATCGCCGGCAAGCGGAATATGGATTTCGAAGATGTCGTCGCCGACATGCACTTCGGCCGACTGCTTGTGGCGGAAATGTTCGACCCGCTTCAGCGAGATGAATTCGCCCTTGCGGCCGACGGTGCGCACGTCGAGCTTGGCCTTGCGGGCAGCCGCAATCGCCTGTTCCGACCACTGGTCGTCGGCAAAGACAACCGCGGGCGCGCCCTTCGGCAGTAACGCTTCGAACAGCCGCATCTTGGACGCCATATAGTGCTCGACCGTCGGATGGTAGTCCATGTGGTCGCGGCCGAGATTGGTAAAGGCCGCAGCCGAAAGCTTGACGCCGTCGAGCCGGCTCTGGTCGAGGCCGTGGCTGGAAGCCTCCATCGCCGCATGGGTGACGCCGGCATCTGCGAGTTCGGCAAGAAGCTTGTGCAGGGAAACCGGATCGGGCGTGGTGAGAGAACCGTAGTCGTTGCGGCCGGGCGCCACCACGCCTGTCGTGCCGATCATCGCGGCAGCAAGGCCCGAATGCGCCCAGATCTGCCGGGTGAAGGAGGCGACCGAGGTCTTGCCGGCCGTGCCCGTCACCGCAACCATCGTCTCAGGCTGGCGACCGTAGAACGCGGCGGCGGCGCGCGCGAGAAAGGCGCGCGGGTTGCCGAGCGAAAGAACGGGTGCGGAGGATCCATCAGGCTTGACGCCGGATTCAGCGACGACGGCAACGGCGCCGCGCGCAAGCGCGTCGACGATATAGCTGGTGCCGTTTGCCTTGGTGCCGGAGACGGCGACGAAAAGATCTCCTGGCTGCACATGCCGGCTGTCGGCCGTAATGCCGGCAACTCGATCTGCGAGGAAGCGCCATCCAGTTGCGCAGAAAGTTCAGGGAAGCTCGTTCCCGCCAGGTCTTTTATCTTCATGAACCGCACGTCTCACATCGCTCTCAATTCGCCGGAATCGCGAATCGTCCGCATTCTCATTTCATGCCTAATAAGACACAAGCATGGCAGAACCATCTTCTCCGAACTTCGGTTCGACGCCGAGAAGCGGTGCGGAGCGGCTGATGATGTCGCGAACCATGGGCGCGGCATTCGAGCCGGCGGTCCGTCCGCCGCCTTCGCCGGTCTTCGGCGCGTCAATGAAAGTCAGCACGATGTACTTCGGATTGTCGATCGGAAACGCTGCGAGAAAGGCGTTGAAGTTCTGGTCGCTGGCATAGCGGCCGTTGACGACCTTGTCGGCCGTGCCGGTCTTGCCGCCGACGTTGAAGCCCGGCACCTGCGCGCGCTTGCCCGAACCGGCGATGCCGTTCCAGCGAAGCAGAAAGCGCATGTCGTCGCTGGTGCTTTTCTTGACGACCGTCGTCGCCAGTTCATCGGCCTGCTCCTGCGAGCGTGGCAGGAAGGTCGGCGGGATCAGCTTGCCGCCGTTGACGAGCGCGGCACCTGCGACAGCCGTCTGCAGCGGCGTCGTCGAAACGCCGTGGCCGAAGGAGATGGTGATCGAGTTGATCTTCTTCCATTCGCGCGGCTGGCTCGGGGATTTGACTTCCGGCAGCTCGGTCGGCAGCTTCGACAGCAGGCCGATCCGGGTCAGAAATTCCTTGTGGCCGGGAATGCCGATCAGGTCGGCGATCTTGGCGGTGCCGATGTTCGACGAATACTGGAAGATTTCCGGAACGGTCAGCACCCGGCGCTTGCCGTGGAAGTCCTTGATGGTGAAGCCGCCGATGCGGATCGGTGCCGAGGCGTCGAAGCTGTCGTTGAGCGTTACCTTGCCGGAATCGAGACCCATGGCGATCGTGAACGTCTTGAAGGTGGAGCCCATCTCGAACGTGCCGTTCGACATGCGGTTCATCCAGCCCTCTTCGGCACCTTCGGCCGGCTTGTTCGGGTCGTAATCGGGGACCGACGCCAACGCCAGCACTTCGCCGGTATTGACGTCGAGCACCACGGCCCCGGCGGCCAGCGCCTGGTAGTTCTTCATGCCGGCATCGATGACGTCGCGCACGATGTTCTGCACCCGAACGTCGATCGACAGCTTGACCGGCTCGAGCTTGGCATCGCTGGTCATGCCGATGGCGGCGAGATCGGCGAGCCCCTGCCCGTCGATGTAGCGCTCCATGCCGGCAACACCGCGGTTGTCGATGTTGACGTGGCCGAGAACATGGGCGGCGGTCGGGCCGCCCGGATAGAAGCGGCGCTTTTCCGGCCGGAAACCGACGCCGGGAATGCCGAGCGCCAGGATTTCGCTCTGCTGCTTCGGGGTCAATTGGCGGCGCAGCCACTGGAAGCGCGATTTCGACTTCAGCTTGTTGTAGATGTCGCGGGCGTTGAGATCGGGCAGCACGGTTGCAAGCCGCTCGACCGCCTCATCCGCATCGACGATCTTGTGCGGCTCGGCATAGAGAGAGACCGTGCGGATGTCGGTGGCGAGGATCTCGCCGTTGCGGTCGAGAATATCCGGGCGCGAGGCCATCAGATTGTCGGCGCGGCCGATACTCGAAACCGTCTCCGGCTGCGCCATGCCGTATTGCACCAGGCGGCCACCGATGACCGCATAGACGATGCCGAAGCTGGCGATGATGATCGCCACGCGGTTCTTCGCCTGATTGGTGGTCTTCTTGCGTGTGCCCTGGAAGGTGACGTTGAGCTTGGCCTCGGCCGGCAGGTTGTTGCCGCCTGCGGAGAAATGCGCCTTGCTCTTCAAGACCATGATGCGGGAGAGAAACGACATCAGCGCGCCACCGAACCTGTTGCGATATTATCGGTCTTTTTCTCCGACGCCTTGGCGGCGGCGAGCTTCTTTTCTTCTTCCGTCGGCGGCACGTCGGCCTTCAGCATCGGCAGCTCCTGCGGGCGCACGAGTTGCGTCGACGGCGTCGGTGCCAGTTGCAGATCAGCGCCGAAGGCGCCAACCAGACGTTCCAGCCGGTTCGGCTGCGTCAGCAGCGCCCAGTCGGCGCGCAGAAGGTCGATCGTGTCTTCTTCCAGCTTGATGGCGGCATCGAGCCTGCGCACCTCTTCCAGCTTGTTTTCGGCACGATGCTTGATCGTGTAGGTGACCGTGGCGGCTGCCGTCATGACGACGATCAGGACTATGTCGAGTGTTCGCAGCATATCTCTCTCAGCCCCCCAACCGTGCAAGGCTCGCCAGTTCCGGCAGATTGAAAATGGATAGATCGTTTCCCGGCGATGGCGCTTCCGTGCGGATACCGGCTCTGAGCTTGGCAGACCGGGCGCGCGGATTGAGGGACGCTTCTTCCTCGCTGGCGGCCACCATAGGCTTTCCAACTGGTGTGAAGGTTGCCGCACGCGCGGTCACCAGTGGCAGATGGCGCGAACCCGCAGCCTTGCCCGAGCGATCCTGGAAGAAAGCCTTGACGATCCGGTCTTCGAGCGAATGGAAGGTGACGACCACGAGACGGCCGCCCGGCTTCAGCGCCCGCTCGGCGGCAAAAAGCGCCTGGGCGAGTTCGCCGAGTTCATCGTTGACGAAGATGCGCAGCGCCTGGAAGACGCGGGTTGCCGGATGGATCTTGTCCTTGGCCTTGCGCGGAGTGACGATTTCGATCAACCCGGCGAGATCGCGGGTGGTTTCGAACGGCGTTTCGGCCCGGCGCTTTTCGATGGCGCGGGCGATGCGGCCCGACTGCTTTTCCTCGCCGAGGAAACCGAAGATGCGGATGAGATCGGAAACCTTGGCCCGGTTGACGACGTCGGCGGCAGAAACGCCGGCTGCCGACATGCGCATGTCGAGCGGGCCCTTCTTCTGGAAGGAGAAGCCGCGCTCGGCCTCGTCGATCTGCATCGACGACACGCCGATATCGAGCACCACGCCGTCGAGACTGCCGGCGGGCGCATGCTCGGCGAGCTGCGAAAAACGGGAGTGAATGAGCTTGAGCTTACCACCCGCGGCCGCAGCCATCGACTGGCCCGCGGCGATCGCCGTCGGATCGCGATCGAGCGCGATCACATCGGCGCCAGCATCGAGGATGGCGGATGCATAACCGCCGGCACCAAACGTGCCGTCGAGAATGACCTTGCCGGGGGCCGGATCGAGCGCCGCGAGAACCTCGCTCAGGAGGACGGGAATGTGACGGACCGGTCCGCCATCGGCTTCAGAAGTTCCTCCGCCTTGTTCCGTCACCATTCCGCCTCTCCATTCTATTCCGGACGCAACCCCCGTGATTTGCGCCCTTCCCGGGCCGCCGCTTGCGCCTTTGCAAAGGCCTGCGGCTCCCAGAGCTGAAAATAATCGCCCCGCCCGACGAACATCACGTCGGTCGAGATACCGGTGAAGTCGCGGATGAAATCCGTCACCATCAACCGACCTTCCGGATCGAGCTTGACGAAGACCCCGCCCCCGTGAACGAGCAGCGACATCTCGTTGGCCGCCGGAGAAAAAGGATCCTCGGCCGCCATCTGCCTCTCGAACCGATCCAGGAGCTCCGGCCCACCGACGCTGATCGCCGGAAAGACGAAATCCTGGAAGCAGTATAGCTCTCGAACGCCTCCATCCGACAGCACGGAACGAAACGCCGAAGGCACGGACACCCGCCCCTTTGCATCGATCCGATTGGTAGCATTTGACAAGAAGCGGTTCATGACGCGAAACGGCCGCCCAAGACTGACGGGCCATTATCATCGACCCGCGGGAACACTCGACCACACCCACAAAACGCCCCCGCCGGACACCAACATGTCCGCCCATCTCCCGAAGCCGGGAGACACTGGAATTTTGCGATGACGGGCCACGACGCGGCCCTTGCGCAGTACCATTATGGGATATCATGGGACCATATGGGCGTCAATGGGATTGGCTCTTGAACAGCTGGGTAGCTGATCAAATATTGATAGGTTGTTAAGTTTAACGAAGGGTTACGAAAGCACCCCCGATGCCTCGCAATGCGACGGCCAAACGGCTTCAAATCGTTGGGAAATCGGAATATCAGCAAGATTGCAGCCAAGCGGGCGGACGGCGCTGCGGCCATGGTTTTCGCGTCCTAGCTGGCACAAAGAGCAAAGGACGTCAGCCGAACTTGCGCTGCCCAAAGCCTCGCTGCTGCTAAGAGCATCGCCGTCTACTGCATGTATCCTTAAATCGTATTCGATTTAAGGATACATGCAGCAATTCGAAGTGCTACCGCGACCTTTGCGCGTCTAACAAGACGCGCGGCGCTATAGAAGGAAGAAATCGCCAGTTGGCCTGTAAGCCGGGTTCTGTATGGCCCCATTGCCCGAAGACAACGGAACGTGGCAGCCATTCATCTGGGACTACGTTTGCACGCAGCCTCTTGCAACCCACCCGGATGACTGGCCCGGAAACAGGCTGGACGCTTGCGCGCCCGCGTCATCCCTATTCGGTCTTGCTCCCGGTGGGGTTTGCCGTGCCGTCCATGTCGCCATGTCCGCGGTGGGCTCTTACCCCACCCTTTCACCCTTACTCCGCAAGCGGAGCGGTTTGCTTTCTGTGGCACTTTCCCTGAGGTCGCCCTCGCCGGACGTTATCCGGCACCGTATTTCCGTGGAGCCCGGACTTTCCTCCCCCCGCGGCCTTTCGGCACTTGCGGAGCGCGGCTGCCCGGCCAACTGGCAGGCGGTCCTTAACCGACCGGGAAGCCGAGCGCCAGAGAAAAACGGCGATCTCGACGTTTCGGCTTTGGCACGCCGCCACACTTTTACTTCAGTGCTTAGCGGAACGAGACGGCGAAATCCGTTTCATAGGCCGGATCGTCGATCCGACCATCCATCACCAGCTTGGCGCCAAGCCGACCGATCTCGTCGGAGCTTTTCGCCGCCTGGCCGTTACCACCCGTGACGACGGCAATACGATCGCCGCCGGCAAAGCCGATATAGGGAAAGCCGTGGCGGGTGAACGACGTCACGCAGGGGCGGAAATGCGTCGAAGCGGGCTTGAAGCCGGGCATCACCTCGGCGAGCAATCCGCCCATGTGTTCCGCTGCTCCGGCGCCGGCGCTGCCCCGGAACCACGCCCGCACCTCGGGCTCGCTCTTGAGAATGCGGTCGGTCGGATCGCCGCCGATCTTGATGTAATGCTTGCCGTCGGCATAGGCGACCGGCGGCAGCAGGTAGTAGCTCTTCGCCTGCTCCGGCGACGCACCGATCAGCGATGGCATATGGTCATAGGTTGGCAGATCGTCAGCCGCGACCTCCGCGAAGAACACGGTGCGCGCCTTGACGACGAGGTCGATCGGTCGGGGAAGAAGCGTGTCGGAAAGGGAAAACCCGCCGGCGGCAACGATCACGCGTCCCGCAGTGAGTGTTGCGCCCTCTGTCGTCGTGACGACGACGCGGTCGCCGGCCTCGGATACGGACGCCACTTCGCTGCGGACAATCCGGGCGCCGGCCTTTTCCGCACAGATCGTCTGCGCCAGAACGAGCGCATGTGGATTGATGTAGCCGGCCCCTTGCGCCTCGTGGATGCCGGCAAAGCCCTGGGGGAAACGGAACCAGGCAAAGCGTTCGGACAGTGCATCTTCGTCCAGAAGCGGCGCCTCGACGCCGAGCGCGGCGCGAGCCTTGGCGACCTTCTCGATATAGTCGTAGCTTCCGCCCGGCGCCGGGCCGGCGATCAGGCAGCCGACTTCCGCATAGAAATCGATGCCGCTTTGCCCGGCGATCTCTCTGTAACGGTCGATGGAACGCTTGGCGAGACGCGCCCAGACGGGATCGTCGTCGATCGTGCGGGTGATTCGGGCATTGTCGTAATGGCTGGAAAAGACGCCGCCGTGATTGGCCCAGTCGCTGGGCTCGTCCGGCCCGACCAAGGCCACCCGTGCGCCGGAAAGCGCCAGGTACCGTGCTGCGGCCGCCCCCATCATGCCCTTGCCGACAATGATGAAATCAAAGCTTTCCGACATGTCCGTCCCCATCATCTCGATCAGGCGGAGATAGCATGTCAGTGCAGTTATGACACTGCGGGGGCATCACATTTCGAAGTTCGCCGGAACGCGAGACCTGTCCGGCTGGAGCATCTGCCACCGCTCAAGGACGGTCAGCGGATGATGCTCGGTATTCGATAGAATACAATGCCCCTTACTGCATAATTCCTTAAATCGGATCCGATTAAGGACGAAATTATGCAGCAAGTTTAAAGTGCTACAGCGACCTTTGCGCGTCTAATAAGACGCGCGGCGCTGTAAAACATGCTTTGCGCGCACGACCTGGTGCGCGCCATACGGACGGCATCACTTAGTCGATGATGCTCTGGACCTTGCCGCAGTAACGCTTGGAGACCGGGTTCATGCGCTTGGCAGCGTGGCCGGCATTGTACTTCAGGATGGTGCCGCAGGTGGTGCCGCCGGAAAGCTCATGCGCCACAGCAAGATACTTCATGCCGAACTTGATGTTCGTTTCGGGATCGTAGAGACCCTTGGAGGAGCCGGAATAGCCCATCATGCGCGCCGTCGCCGGCTTGATCTGCATCAGGCCGATTTCGCCGGCACTGCCGCGCGCCATGGCATTGAAATTGCTTTCGACCTTGACCACCGCATGGGCCAGGTCCGCCGGAACGCCGTACTGCTTGGCGTAGGACTGGATCAGGATTGTGTACTGCGTGCCTTCTAAGATTTCCGGTTTCGGGTAACCTGTCGTCCGTGTAACTGACTTGAGGGATGAGGTCTTGATGGTCTTGTCGATATTCCCCGCATACGACGTACCAATCCCGGCGAAGAACATGCCAAAGCATGCCGCCACCGCAGCAACAGACGATATTCTCATGTAGTTTGAAGTCTCCGGTCTGGGGAATGGGCGGCACGGCGCACCCCGCCGTTCAAGCCTCACTTCCCGATCGTTTCATTGACAGGAAATGAGCGTTGCGCCCTGACGTTCCCTGCAGTTCCAATCAGCGGCAAATGAATGCCGCATCATGGTAAACATGTGGCAACGCAGCAAATTTGTGCGACAAAAGACCGGGAAAGCTAATTTAGCACGCAAAAATTTTGCGCGTCAGGCACCAAACTGCGGTAGTCCCGCAAGCAGACGGTGCAACGTATCGAGGGTCGAGATATCGGCGATGCCGTCGACCCTTTCCTGGCGAAAATGCCGTTGGAAGGCGGCGACGGCGCCCTCGGTTTTTTCGCAGAATTCGCCAGTGACTTCAATGCCGTAACCATAGAGCGACAGCATGGACTGGATCGCCTCGACCGGTTGGCCGTGATCGCCGCGCTGAAAAAAGCGACCGCCGCCGATCGGCGCCGGCTCCACCCAGTGCCCGACGCCCTCGCGATGCAGGCGATCCCACGGAAATTTTTCACCCGGATCGACCTTGCGAATTGGCGCAATATCGCTGTGTGCGAGGACCCGTTCCGGGGCGATCGACCACCGTTCGCCACAGTCCCGACACAATTCGACGACCGCAGCGATCTGTTTTTCGGGAAAATCCGGTAGCCCGCCGGGGTGACCGGCGTTGGCGATCTCGATGCCGATCGAGCAGGAATTGATGTCCGTCTCGCCCTTCCAGAAGCTTTTGCCCGCATGCCAGGCCCGCAGCGTCTCCGGCACGAGCTGGTCGACGCGACCGTCCTCGTGGACGAAATAGTGGCTCGAAACCTGGCTTTCCTGGCGGCACAGCCATTCGAGCGCAGATTTCGCCGTCGGCATCCCAGTGTAGTGAAGCACGATCATATCGGGCACCCGCGCATCCGCACGGTCGCCGAAGTTGGGCGACGGCATGAAACGTGCACCCGAGTAGTCGCAGTATTTCGACGTCATGCGGCGCGGCGTTCTCTCTCGATCGCCTCATAGGCGGCGTTCAGCGCGGCCATGCGGTCATTGGCGATCGCATGGAACTCTTGCGGCACGCCACGCGCAACCAGCATGTCCGGATGGTTCTCGGACACCAGCACGCGGTAGTGCTTGCGGATCTTAGCAAAGTCGTCCTTGGGCGAAACGCCGAGCACCTGATAGGGATCGCGGCCGTCGCTGTGCACGTGGCGCGCCATGATCCGTTCGAAATGCGCTTCGTCCATGTGGAAGATCTCGGCGACCCGCATCAGGAAGGCCAGTTCCTTTTCATGCACCGCGCCGTCGGACTTGGCGATGTGGAACAACCCGTCGATGATGTCTTCCAGGATCGGGCAATTGCTCTCGCAGGACGAGCAGAGCGACGCCATCTTCTCGGCATAGGCTTCGAAACCGGCGACGTCCTGGCGCGCGAGGTTATAGAGACGGGCAACATTCTGGGCCTGATCGGCGGGAAACTCGAAGATATCGCGAAAGGCCGAGACCTCCGCCTCGGTCACGACGCCGTCGGCCTTCGCCATCTTGGCCGAAAGCGCGATCATCGCCACGGAGAAAGCCACCTTGCGCCGGGTTTCCGGGTCGCCTTCGAACAGTGTGCGCACGGCCTCGACCACACCGGCAAGTGCGTTGCCGGTGGCGGTGACGATTTTGAGGAGGCTATCCCAGAATGACATGCACGATTTTCCTGTCTCTCCAGCCTATAGCATGGACTATTGTGGTGGCAAATTGCAAGCGGTGGCCTGCGGCGAACCACGGGAATGACGAATTTGTGATGGCCCCTCACTATTGTCAATCCGTTGCGGTAACGTTGCGCCAGCGCGAGGGTTCCCATCTGTTCCCTGGGGAACAGGTCAGCACCTTCGGGAAGAGGCTCAACCCCCTGCCCCACAGCGGGTTGGCGCCGAGCCTGCCTCTTGCCGCCGCGGTTTGCGCGGCATCATGTCCACGGTCGTTTTCGAGACCGAGGCGACAAAACCCAAGCACTTGCCGACCGGACATCCACAGACCTGTCATTTAACTTCCATCGGATTTACGCTAGAGAGGCCCCACCAATTGCATGCCGAATCCCGAGGAGGAAACATGGCCAAGAAGAAAGTCGCAATGCTGACGGCCGGCGGGCTGGCGCCTTGCCTGTCATCCGCCGTTGGTGGCCTGATCGAACGCTACACCGACATCGCGCCCGACTACGAGCTGGTGGCCTACCGCTCCGGCTACCAGGGCGTGCTGCTTGGCGACCGCATCGAGATCACCAGGGACATGCGCGAAAATGCGCATATCCTGCACCGCCACGGCGGCTCACCGATCGGCAACAGCCGCGTCAAGCTCACCAACGCTGCCGACTGCGTCAAGCGCGGCCTGGTCAAGGAGGGTGAAAACCCGCTGCGCGTCGCTGCCGAGCGCCTCGCCTCCGACGGCATCGGCATCCTGCACACGATCGGTGGCGACGACACCAACACCACCGCCGCCGACCTTGCCGCCTATCTCGGCGCCAATGGCTACGACCTGACGGTCGTCGGCCTGCCGAAGACGGTCGACAACGACGTGGTGCCGATCCGCCAGTCACTCGGCGCCTGGACGGCCGCCGAACATGGCGCCCGCTTCTTCGATCATGTCAGCAACGAACAGAGCGCTGCCCCGCGCACGCTCGTCGTCCATGAAGTCATGGGCCGTCACTGCGGCTGGCTGACGGCGGCAACCGCCCGCTCCTATGTCCAGATGACTGAGGACAAGCAGTTCGTCGACGGCTTCATGATGAACAAGCAGCTGAAGAACATCGACGGCCTCTACCTGCCCGAGATCAAGTTCGACCTCGAGGCCGAGGCCGAGCGGCTGCGCGCCGTCATGAACCACTCGGGCTTCGTCACGCTGTTCGTCAGCGAAGGCGCCTGCCTCGACGCGATCGTCGCTGAGCGGGAAGCTGCCGGCGAAACCGTCAAGCGCGACGCCTTCGGCCACGTGAAGATCGACACCATCAATGTCGGCAACTGGTTCTCCAAGCAGTTCGCGGCCCTTCTCGGCGCCGAGCGGTCGATGGTGCAGAAGTCGGGCTACTACGCCCGCTCCGCGCCGGCAAACGTCGACGATCTCCGCCTGATCCAGAGCATGGTCGACCTGGCGGTCGAAAGCGCGCTTAACAAGGTCTCCGGCGTCACCGGCCACGACGAGGATCAGGGCGGCAAGCTGCGCACCATCGAGTTCCCGCGCATCAAGGGCGGCAAGCACTTCGACACCTCGACGAAGTGGTTCGGCAACGTCATGGATGTCATTGGCCAGAAGTGGCAGGCGGAAGACTGATCAGAGATCTCTGATTAACAGTTGACGGCTCCGCGCCTTGGTGGCTCCCTCCCGAGATCAGTCTCGGAAAGCCCTCAAGCGCGGAGCCTTTTTCATGTCGTTCGAACACTGGTTTGCCTTTGCCGCTGCCTCTGCAGTGCTGCTCGCCATTCCCAGCCCGACCATATTGCTCGTCATTTCCTATGCGCTCGGCCATGGCCGCAAGACGGCGGGCGCGACGGTTGCCGGCGTGGCGCTCGGTGATTTCACCGCCATGACCGCATCGATGCTCGGGCTCGGCGCACTGCTCGCCACCTCCGCTGCGGTCTTCACCGTGTTGAAATGGGTGGGGGCCGCCTATCTCGTCTGGCTCGGCATCCAGCTCTGGCGGGCACCGGTTGCCGGAAGCGAAGGTACCGGTGAGCATGCGCCCGCCAAGGAACGGCCGCTGCGCATCTTTTTCCATGCCTATGCCGTCACCGCACTCAACCCGAAGAGCATCGTCTTCTTCGTCGCCTTCCTGCCGCAGTTCCTCGATCTGTCGCAGCCGCTCTTTACCCAGATGGCGATTTTCGAGGTAACGTTCCTGACGCTCGCCATCCTCAACGCAAGCCTCTATGCAGCGCTTGCGACCGCCGCCAAAAGCACGATTTCGAAGCCGAATATCAGGCGGATCGTCAACCGCACGGGCGGCTCGCTGCTCATCGGCGCCGGGCTTCTGACGGCAACCATGAAGCGGGCGTCGGCCTGAAATTCGCTCGTGCGCTTGCTGCGCGACGCCCCATGGGTTAATGGAGATTCACGCATGGCGGCTAATCGCCGTTGATTTGCCGGGGCTGCGGGGCCCAGAAGCACGAAAGTGACAGCATGCCGAAATTCCGTATTTCCCTTTCAAAACAGACGTTTGGCGTGGCAGCTATTCTGTCGGCGACACTCGTCTCCGGGTGCTCGACTGTCGAGCATACCTCGGTGGAAGAGCTTACGGCCGTGCAGACGGTCACCCCGCTTGCAAAACCCGGCACCGAAATGACGGCCTATGCCCTTCCGACACCGGATGGCGCGGCAACCGCGGCATCCGCTGCCCTGTCGGCACAAACGGCCGGCATGGCAACCACCTTTCCCGTCGGCACTGATCTCGCGCAGGCCGCCGGTCCGGCACCGACGGTCGTCGCCGTTCCCGGCGGCAAGCCGGGCGCAGCGCAGGCCGTCGCCATGGCGACGCCGGTAGCAGCTTCTGCCAATGCCGCTGTCCTGCCGGAAAGCGCATCCGCCCTCGTCTCGCCGAAGACGAGCCGCGTCCAGGATCTTCCCGTTTCGACGCTTGCCGTTGCTGCCGCGATGGAATCGGACTTCGACACCGGCGAGCCCGTCGGCCTCGAAACGCTCGTCGCCAACCGCATGATCGTGCCCACCGAAAAGCCGAAGATGGGCGTGATCGGTTCGAGCGTCGCCGCCGTTGCCAGCGTCATTCCCGATTCGATGAAGCTGACCAAGGCGCCGACCAGCTCGCGCCCGGAACTCGACAAGCTCATCAAGCATTACGCCGACCTCAACGGCATTCCCGTCGAGCTCGTGCACCGCGTCGTCAAGCGCGAGAGCAACTACAACCCGCGCGCCTACAGCAAGGGCAATTACGGTCTGATGCAGATCCGCTACAACACCGCCAAGGGGCTCGGCTACGAAGGCCCGGCCGAAGGCCTGTTCGATGCGGAAACCAACCTGATGTATGCGACCAAGTACCTGCACGGCGCCTGGATGGTTGCCGACAACAAGCACGACGGCGCGGTCAAGCTCTATGCCAGCGGCTATTACTACCACGCCAAGCGCAAGGGCCTGCTCGAAGAACTCGGCATGAAATAACGACGCCGGATCGTTTTGGTGAACGTTTCAGGAGGCGCTCAATCGAGCGCCTCTATTATTTTGGCGTTGAGCTGCTGCACGTCGTAACCACCGCGTGACGGCGTCAGCCCCAGGCGCACGACCGCAAGGCGAAGCGAAGGCACCAGCAAGATCGCCTGCCCGTCATGCCCGAGCATCCAGAAGGCATCGGCAGGAAAGACGCCTGTGCCGGCGCGAACCCCATTCTCCTGCAGCCACACCTGGCCCGCGCCATATTCGCCGCCGGATGCCTTGGTCGGCGTCCGCATGAAAGCGACATAATCCCTAGGCAACAGCCCCCTACCCTTCCAGTTGCCGTCCTGAAGCAGGAATTGCGCAAAACGCGCCCAGTCGCGCGCCGTTGCATACATGTAGGACGATCCGACAAAGGTGCCGCTGGCATCGGTCTCGAGCACCGCACTCGTCATCCCGAGCGGCAGGAACAGGGCATCGCGCGGATAGGCAAGCGCTGCGGCGGGGTCGTCGAAGCTTTGCATCCAGAGCCGCGACAACAGCGTGCTCGTGCCGCTGGAATAGCTGAAGGTCGAGCCCGGCTTCGATGTCGCCGGCTTGGCTGCGGCGAAGCCCGCCATGTCCCTTTCGAGATAGAGCATGCGCGTTACATCGCTGACATTGCCGTAGCCCTCGTTGAACTCGAGGCCGCTCTCCATTCCCATGAGGTCGGCAAGCCTGATCTTGGCGCGCGCGTCGCCGCTCCATTCCGGCAGCAGGCCGGCGCGCGTCACGTCCATGTGCCCTTCGGCGACGCGCATGCCGATCAGCGCTGATGTCACCGATTTGGTCATCGACCAGCCGAGAAGCGGCGTCGAGCGATTAAAGCCCGCGCCGTAGGTCTCGGCAATCAGATGTCCGTCGCGCACCACCGAGATCGCGCGCATGCCAGGACCGGCAAGGTTGCCATCCTCGATCAATGCCTGAACGGCCGGATCGATATCCGCCTTGTCGCCGTCCGGCCAGGAGACATCGGCCGATCGGGCGATGTCAGGCGTCGACGGCTCCACCGCGGGAGCCAGGGCAGCGAGATCGTCGTCGGAAACGTTGGCGCAGCCGAGCCCTGGGCGATAGACCGCATGGGCCGGGGCGGCAAAGCCGAAGATGCGGGCAGACACCAGCCGCTTCTCCCGGTCGACCGAGACGCTGATGAATTTCAACAACGGATGGCCCGGCGCCTGGACGTCGTCGGCAAGCACCGCCTGCCCGTCACGCCCGGCGATGAAGACATTCGAGCAGACGATCTTGGCGGCGTAGCCATCGCCGACCTTCAGCAGCCCCGGCGGCGCCACGGCCAGCCACCCACCGACGCAGGCAATGGCCACGACAACAGCAGCCCCGACAGTTTTCAATACGCGTGCCATCGCATTCTCCCGTCTGACGCGAGAGAGAGAAGCAGCATTTGAACGAAAGGAAAAGCCCTTGCCTTTATGCGAGCCGACGGGCGTCTTCGCCGTCCCTATCGCGCAACAGGGCTGAGAGGTCGCGCGCGGGCAATGCCGGGGATATCCATGGCCCCCAGGCTTCTACAGCGCCTGCGGTGCGGGCGCAGTCCATTTCGCTTTCCCTGGCGATGCCGCGCACCGCCATCGGCAGCCGCAGCACCTGCCCTGTCTTGACGAGGCAGGCGAGCAGCGCGACGCTGCGCTCGCTGCCATGCGACCTGCGGATCGCCGGCAAATCCACAGTCAGTTGGTCCGGCTTAAGCTCCCCGACAAGGTTGAGCGGCAGCGAGGCAGCAGCGCCACCGCTCAGCGCGATGCGCACGCCGAGCGCACGCAGACCGTGCAGATTTTCACTGATCAGCCCCATATCGCCGGTCGAGGACGCTTCTGCCACCTCGATCGTCAGCCGGCCGGGCGCCAGTCCCGCCTCGTCCAGGCACGCCTTGATATGGCCGAGGAAATCGCGATCCCGCAGTTGCAGCGCGAGGGGTGCCACCGTCAGGCCGACCGGCGATGGCCAGCTCGCCGCCTGCCTGCAGGCCTGCCGAAGGGCCCAGTTGCCGACCGAGAGTGCCAGTGCTCCCTGTTCGAGCGGCTCAACAAAAGCCTCCATGTCGATGACGCCGCGGACCGGGTGCAGCCAGCGCAGCAATGCTTCGAAGCCGCGGATGGCGCCGCTCGCTGCACCGGCGATCGGCATGTATTCCAGAAAGAATTCCCGCTGGGCGACCGCGCGGGCAAGGTCGCGCTCGGCCTCGGCGCGCATTTCCGCGGCTCGCGCAAGGTGCGGCGCGTAGATGACATGGCTGTTACCGCGCATTTCCTTGGCTTCGTAGAGCGCCAGGTCCGCCCGCTTCAACACGGAGCCGGTCGACAGGTCGCCTGGTTCCAGGAACGTAACGCCGATGCTGCAGCCGGATGCCACTTGGCCGTCCGAAAGATCGAACGGCGCGTCGAACAGCGCCTTCACCCGGCCGGCAAGCGCCGCGACCTCGGCATCCGACGGAGAACCCGGACCAAGCAGCACGAATTCGTCGCCACCGAGCCGATAGACCGTCGCCTCGCCGGAAAACGCCCGCCGCAGCCGAGTGCCGATGCCGCTCAGCAACCGGTCACCGGCATCATGGCCCATCGTGTCGTTGACCGCCTTGAACCGGTCGAGGTCGATGAGCAGCAGCGGCCTGCGCTCGAATGCCGTGCCATCGGAGCGAAGCGCGCGAAGCACATCGGCCTCCAGCGCCGAGCGGTTTTCAAGCCCGGTCAACCGGTCGCGGTGAACCTCGTTGCGCAGCCGCCGCTCGGCGCGGCGCGCGGCGCGCAACTCGCGCTCCAGCCGTCGTGAATAGGACCAGCGGTAGAAAGAGGCACCGGCGACGAAGGGCATGACGCCCGCCGCAAGTGCTCCGGAAAAATTCCAATGTGTAAAGGATCCATCCGTGAACAACGTTTCCGTGGTCAGCCAGATCGCTGGAAACAGTGCCCCCAGTGCCGTGCCGGCAGCTGCAAATCGCTGCTCGGGCTTCGGCAGAAACGTTCTTAACATCATGTCGACGCCCCCCGAATATAGGGAGGAGCTAGCACGCCAGGGTTTAATGAATTCTTATGGGTGAAAAATCGTAGTCGGCATTTTTTGTGCGGCGCAGCAGCTGTGAAAAAACCCGTCATCAAAGTGTAGCCGAGTCACTTTAGAAGCGGCTAAGTTTCAACTGGATGAGCGGCAGAGATGACCGAACTTGCCCCTGACGTCGGCTTTGGCAGAAAAAATCCCAAGCTAAAAAACGCCCTCCTGCAACACAAGACCCTTTCGCTTGCCGGCCTGTCCGAGCGCCTGTTTGGCCTGCTCTTCTCCGGCCTCGTCTATCCGCAGATCTGGGAAGACCCAATCGTCGACATGGAAGCAATGCAGCTTCGCCCTGGACACCGCATCGTCACCATCGGTTCCGGCGGCTGCAACATGCTAACCTACCTGTCCGCCGGCCCTGGTCGCATCGACGTGGTCGATCTCAATCCGCACCACATCGCGCTCAACCGGCTGAAGCTTGCCGCCTTCCGCCATCTGCCTGCTCACAAGGACGTTATCCGGTTCCTGGCAACGCAGGGCACGCCATCGAACGTGCAGGCCTTCGACCTGTTCATCGCCCCGAAGGTCGATCAGGCCACCCGCAGCTACTGGAACGGCCGCAGCGTCACCGGGCGCCGGCGCATCGGCGTCTTCGGCCGCAACATCTATCGCACCGGCCTGCTTGGCCGCTTCATCGCCGCAAGCCACATCCTGGCGCGACTGCATGGCGTCAATCCGGAAGAGTTCGTCCAGGCCAGCTCCATGCGCGAGCAGCGCCAGTTCTTCGACACGCGACTGGCGCCGCTGTTCGAGCGCCCGTTCATTCGCTGGATCACCAGCCAGAAGAGCTCGCTGTTCGGCCTCGGCATCCCGCCGCAGCAGTTCGACGAGCTGGCGAGCCTGAGCAACGACAAGTCGCTTGCCTCCGTGCTTCGCCACCGCCTGGAAAAGCTGACCTGTCATTTCCCGCTCAAGGAAAACTACTTCGCCTGGCAGGCCTTCGCACGCCGCTATCCCCTGCCGCACGAAGGCGAGCTTCCGGCCTACCTGCATGCCGGCAACTACGAGACGGTCCGCGATCGTGCCGAATGCGTCGAGGTCCACCACGCCAATTTCACCGAGCTTCTGGCGAAGAAGCCGGCAGGATCGGTCGACCGCTACGTGCTGCTCGACGCCCAGGACTGGATGAACGACCAGCAGTTGAACGATCTCTGGACCGAGATCACCCGCACCGCAGACGCAGCCGCGACAGTGATCTTCCGCACGGCCGCTGAAGAGAGCATCCTTCCCGGCCGCCTCTCCACGGCTTTGATGGAGCAGTGGCACTATGATGCCGAGACATCGCTGAAGCTCGGCAACGCCGATCGCTCGGCCATCTATGGCGGCTTCCACATCTACCGGAAGAAAGCATGAGCGGGGTGGAGCACGCCGAGATCAGCCACCAGCGGCGCATGGACCAAATGTATCGCTATCAAAGGCACGTCTACGATCTGACGCGGAAGTATTATCTCTTCGGCCGCGACACGCTGATCCGCGAGCTGAACGCGGGCGCGGGCGCCTCCGTGCTCGAAGTCGGGTGCGGCACGGGGCGCAACCTCGCGCTCATCGGAACGTGCTTTCCCAAGGCCCGGCTCTTCGGCCTCGACATCTCCGCGGAGATGCTGGCCTCCGCGGAAACCAAGCTCAGCCGCCGCGGCAGTTCGGCGGCCACGCTGCGCATCGCCGACGCCACCAGCTTCCAGCCCCAGCTTTTCGGCGAAACCGGTTTGACCGGATTGTCATCTCCTACTCCCTGTCAATGATACCGGACTGGCAGGGCGCGATCGAAGCGGCGATCGACGCGCTGAACCCCGGCGGCTCGCTGCATATTGCCGATTTCGGCCAGCAGGAGCGGCTGCCGGCAAGCTTCCGCCGCCTGCTGCGCGGCTGGCTGACGCGCTTCCATGTGACCCCGCGCGAAACACTGTTCGAGGTGCTGGGAGAGCGGGCAAGACGCGACGGCGCACAGCTCGAGCGCCGGGCCATCGGCCGGGGTTATGCCTGGCTTGCGGTCTACCACCGCCCGGCCGTAACAGCGGCGTCAGTGACAAATCCGGCCGCTGCACGGCTTGGCGACCGAAGTGCTGCCGCAATTCCCGCTTGAGCTAACTCAATTTTTACGATGATATGGTGAAAATGAGGTTCACGCCTCACTGGGGGACATCACCATCATGAAAGCCATCGTGTGAGGCAGGATCGTCGTTCGTTTCGAAACAGGACCTCCATGCGCCGGCTTCTTCTGGCACTGCTGCCCATTGCCACTCTCCTTTCCGCCTGTTCGTCGACCGACTACGATCTGTTGCAGACCGCATCGATCCCGCCGCGCTTCAGCGATACCGACCCGCAGGATTTCGGTGGCCGCACGCCGCACCACCACAACATCCACGGCATCGACATCTCCAAATGGAACGGCGATATCGACTGGATGAAGGTGAAGAATTCCGGCGTCTCGTTCGCCTTCATCAAGGCGACGGAAGGCAAGGACAGGGTGGATACGCGCTTCAACGAATATTGGCAGCGCGCTCGCGCCGCCGGCATTCCCTATGCGCCCTATCACTTCTACTATTTCTGCTCGACCGCGGATGCCCAGGCCAACTGGTTCATCGCCAATGTGCCGAAGAGCGCCGTCTACCTGCCACCGGTCCTCGACGTCGAGTGGAACGGCGAATCCAAGACCTGCCGCCACCGCCCATCGCCGGACGAGGTCCGCGTCGAGATGAAGCGCTTCATGGACCGGCTGGAGGCCCATTACGGCAAGCGGCCGATCATCTATACCTCTGTGGATTTCCACCGCGACAATCTCGTCGACCAGTTCAAGGAGCACCACTTCTGGGTTCGCTCCGTCGCCAAGCATCCGGGCGAAGTCTATGTCGAGCGCCGCTGGGCATTCTGGCAATATACCAGCACCGGCGTGATACCGGGCATTGACGGCACCACCGATATCAACGTCTTTGCCGGCTCGGCCAAGAACTGGAAGAATTGGGTCGCCGCCGTTTCCAAGCCGGGATGACGACAGCCACGGTTCTGTGCAGAAGCGCGGCAAACCGACCCATTTTCTTCTTTCCGTCATAATGCTCTGAGAGAGCAGCAGCAGATTGCATCTTTGGTACATTGACCGCCAGCGGCGGCGCTTCGCGCCCTGCGGCGACAGAAAGGAATTATGATGATCCTCAAAGCCCGGCATGCTCTTGCATCCGTCGCGCTCCTCGCGCTGACAGCCTCCCCCGTTCTCGCGCAAGCGCCGGCATGCGGCGGCGATCTTGGCGCCTTCCTGCAAGGCGTCAAGGCGGAGGCGGTCGCCAAGGGCGTTCCGGCCGACGTCGTCGACCGTGCGCTCGCCGGTGCCGCCATCGACCAGAAAGTGCTGAGCCGCGACCGCGCCCAGGGCGTGTTCAAGCAGACCTTCACCGAATTCTCCAAACGCACCGTCAGCAAGTCGCGGCTCGATATCGGCGCGCAGAAGATGAAGGAATATGCCGACGTCTTCGCCCGTGCCGAAAAGGAATACGGCGTGCCGGCCCCCGTCATCACCGCCTTCTGGGCGATGGAGACGGACTTCGGCGCCGTTCAGGGCGACTTTAACACCCGCAATGCGCTGGTGACCCTTGCCCATGACTGCCGCCGGCCGGAAATGTTCCGCCCGCAGCTCATCGCCGCCATCGAGATGGTTCAGCACGGCGACCTCGACCCGGCAACGACGACAGGCGCCTGGGCCGGCGAAATCGGCCAGGTGCAGATGCTGCCCGAAGATATCATCGCCTATGGCGTCGATGGCGATCGCGACGGCCACGTCAATCTCAAGAAGAGCTCGCCGGACGCAATCCTGACCGCCGCAAAGTTCATCCAGAGCCTTGGCTTCAAGGCCGGCCAGCCGGCGATCCAGGAAGTCAGCGTTCCCGAGCAGTTGCCTTGGGAAAAGACCGGCCTGCAGCCGGGCATGAAGGCGAGCGACTGGTTCGCGCTCGGCGTCAAGCCGCGCAACGGTGACACCGCCTTCGGCAATCTCGAAGCCTCTCTGGTGCTGCCGCAGGGCCGCAAGGGCGTCGCCTTCCTCACCTACCCCAACTTCAACGTCTATCTCGAGTGGAACCAGTCGTTCATCTACACGACTTCGGCTGCCTATTTCGCGACCCGCCTTGGCGGCGCCCCGACCTATGAGGGCGGCAATCCGGAACCGGGCCTCGACGACACCGGCATGAAGGCGCTGCAGGCCAAGCTGCAGACCCTTGGCCACGACGTCGGCAAGGTCGACGGCATCCTCGGCTCGGGCACCCGCGCAGCATTGCAGAAGGAACAGCTGCGTCTCGGCCGTCCCGCCGACGGCTGGGCAACCCTGGAACTGCTGAACTCGCTGTAAACGCGATCTTCCGGCCGGATTTTGGCCGGGCGACCATTCGTCTGTCCGCTTCGATCGAAACCGGCCGAAGTGGACAGACGTTCTCCCTTATCGAACGATCCTACAGCGCCGCGCGTCTTATTGGACGCGCAAAGGTCGCTGTCGCACTTTGAATTGCTGCATGTCTTTGTCCTTAAATCGAATAGGATTTAAGGAAACATGCAGTAGACATCGATGCTTGGCGCTTTCGCGCACCGCGGATGGCAAGAAGTGGGTGGTGCACTTCAACGCGCCGCGCTAGATCTGTGTGACGCCTTTTCATGCAGCCTTTCAGACGCCGGAGGCATGCAGCGGAGAAAGCGCCCAATTCGATTGCGCATCCCGACTGGTCGATTTGACCGACAGCGGCCGCGCAGAAAGCGCGAGCAGACCCATGAACGCACTAGGACAGACCGGCAGCCAGCAGATGACGATGCGGACCTGGGCGCTTCTCGCCCTGCTTGGGCTCATCTGGGGCGGATCGTTCTTCTTTGCCCGTGTCGCCGTCGCGCACGTGCCGCCGTTCACCCTGGTGTTCCTGAGGCTCGGCCTCGCCGCCCTGGCGTTGCATCTCTACATCCGCAGGCGTTTCGGCATCTATCAGGCGCTCGCCAGCCGCTGGCGCGAATTCCTGCTGATGGGCCTGATCAACAACGCCATCCCACATGCCTTCATCTTTCTCGGGCAAACCCAGATCGGCGCCGGCTTGGCGGCGATCCTGAATGCAACCACGCCGGTCTGGACCGTGATCATCGCCAACATGGCGACCGACGACGAGAAACTCAGCTCCGCCAAGATCGGCGGCTGTTTGCTCGGCCTCGCCGGCACCATCGTGCTCATCGGGCCAAGCGCCATCGCCGGGCTTTTCGGCAACGCCAGCAGCGTGCCGCTCTGGGCGCTGATGCTGCCGGTGCTTGCCGCCGTCAGCTATGGCCTGGCGGCAACCTATGGCAAGCGCTTTCGCGGCCTTGCCCCGCCGGTCACCGCGGCCGGCCAGTTGACCGCCTCGACGCTGATGATGCTGCCGGTCGCAGCCCTCGTCGATACGCCCTGGGCCCTGCCGATGCCGCCGCTTGACGCGACGCTTGCCATCCTGGCGCTGGCGCTCGTCTCCACCGCCTATGGCTACATCCTGTTCTTCCGCATCATGGGCGAAGCCGGCGCCACCAACGCCTCGCTGGTCACGCTTCTCGTCCCGCCAAGCGCAATCCTGCTCGGCTATCTCTTTCTGGGTGAGACGCTGCAGCCAGCGGATGTGGGCGGTATGGCGCTGATTGCCGCCGGCCTTGCCGTTTTGGACGGCAGGATCTTGCGGATGAAGCGCGCCGCATAAGAGGAATCGAACAAGCCGGATACGGCAGAAAGCGTGCCCTTTAGAAGCACTCACGCACGGTTACAAGCGTTTACATTAACCTTCCGGCAGTGATTGTGAAAAAAATGTGGCGGCATAAAATGCGATTTAATTTCAAAACATTAGCCCTGTTGACAAGGCAATTGTGATCACGCGTTTTCGCACTGCAGCACAAGTTTCCCTTTCAAGCGCCGTTAATTCGCCCTATGTTTTAACCGTCAGCGCAAGGAGGGTCTTCGATGGGACTTACACATTCGTTGAATGTCCTCATGATTAGTGCAGCGTTCGTATTCGTGGCCACAATGCTCTTCATCTGAAGTCAGGCCGCTGAGAGTCCAAACCGAAATAGGGACTTTAATTTTCCGGAAATCCAATTTGCGGCAGAAATTTTTGGGCTAGATCGACAAGAGCAATCTGCCCCGACGCTGCAGGAAAAAAGAAAGCGCATGAAGGACACCTTCATGCGCTTTCGCTTTTTCGGATTGTTTTGCGTTCTACGCCGCCGCACCGGCAAACGCCTTCAGCGAGATATCCTCGCCCCGCGACGCCTCGTCCGCACGCTCGAACCCGACGAGATCGCAGACGGCCGTGATCAGCGGCGAACGGTTCATCGTATAGAGGTGGAAGTCCCTGACGCCGCGGCGGGCAAGATCGACGATCTGCTCGGCAGCAATATGCGTCGCCTCCTTGAAGCGCTCGGCCGGCTGGCCTTCCAGATGCGAAAGGCGGGTGACGATCACCTCCGGCACGCTGGCGCCGCAAAGACCGGCGAACTTCTGCACCTGACCGAGATTGTTGATCGGCAGGATGCCGGGCACGATCGGGATCTCGATGCCGGTCCGGCGGACGCGCTCGAGGTAGCGCTCGAAATCGTCGTTGTCGAAGAAGAACTGGGTAAGCGCCCGCGTCGCGCCCGCATCCACCTTGCGCTTCAGCATGTCGATGTCAGCCGCCACATCAGGGCTTTCCGGGTGCTTTTCCGGATAGGACGACACAGAGATTTCGACGTCACCACGATCGCGAAGCGCCCGCACGAGGTCGGAGCTGCTCTCGTAACCACCGGGAAAGGGCTGATAGGTGCTGCCGATGCCGCCCTGCGGATCGCCGCGCAATGCGACGAAGTGCCGAACGCCGAAAGCGAGAAATTCGTCGATAACAGTGTCCACCTCGGCCTTCGGCGCGCCGACGCAGGTCAGGTGCGCGGCCGTGTTGGCAAAGCCCTTCTCCTCGATCATCCGTCTGACTGTTGTCAGAGACCGCGCCTTGGTCGAACCGCCGGCCCCATAGGTGACAGTGACGAAGGCGGGACAAAAGACCGAGAGATCTTCCGCAGTCTGAAAGAGCTGTGCTTCCATCTCGTCGGTCTTGGGGGGGAAATATTCGAAGGAAAGCCGCAGATTGCCGCGCTCGGCGGGATAAAGCGTCTGTGCCGTCATTCTCAAATTCCCCCTGCTTGCATGCGCTGATGTGGCGCTTCGCTCTCCTCGACGGCCCGCTGATCGCGCGCAAGCCAGATCGTCACCGTCAGTTTTCCTCCGTCCGTGCCTTCCGGCGACAGATCGGTCGTCTTTTCCAGGGCGAGCCGGCCTTTGCCAGCCAGTCGGTCATCGCCTGATGCGAGAAGCCAAGCCGCGCATGGGCATGCTCGTCGCGTAAGTGCTCCAGCCCGTGCGGCGCAAAATCGATGATCACCAACCGCCCGCCCGGCGTCAGCATGCGTGCCGCCTCAGCGATCGCCGCTTCCGGCTGATCGAGGAAATGCAGCACCTGGTGGATGGTGACGAGATCGAAGAACTGGCCATCAAGCGGCAAGTTGAAGATATCGCCGTGGCGGATCGACGCCTTGGTGATGCCGGCGCGGTCGAGATTGGAGCGGGCAACGGCCAGCATGTCGCGACTGGCATCGATGCCGATGCCGCGCCGATAGAGCCCTTCGAACAGTTGCAGGATGCGCCCTGTGCCGGTGCCAAGATCCAGCAGGCTCTCGACCGGCTCGTCGCCAACCATGTCGCGCAGTGCCGTCTCCACATCCCGCTCGCTGACATGCAGGCGCCGAAGCTCGTCCCAGCCGGCCGCGTTGCGGCTGAAATAGGCCTGCGCCTTTTCGGCCCGCGCTTTCTTCAAGGTGACGAGCCGGGATGCATCGCGCGACAGAACTGCGTCGTCGCCGGTGGCGGATGCAAGCATCGCCCTGACCAGCGACACGCGGGCGCCCTCCTGGCGAAGGCGGAAATAGGCCCAGGCGCCTTCCTGATAGCGGTCGACGAGTTCGACCTCGGCCAGGAGCTTCAGGTGCCTCGAAATGCGGGGCTGCGATTGTCCGAGAATTTCGGTAAGATCAGTGACGGTGAGATCCCCAGCGGCAAGCAGCGCGAGAAGGCGCATGCGGGTCGGCTCACCCGCAGCCTTCAGCACATCCACCAGCGCGTCGAGACCAAGCTCTCTCTGATCCGCCATATCATTCCCCATCAACACATAAAGATATGTTTATGTGATTTGCGGATGTAGCGCAAGCGGATTTGCGCGAAGAGACCAAACTATGCCGCTCCAGGAACAGGATTTTCCACCGTTTCGACACGCAAACGGGCGAAGCTTGCGCTCCGCCCGTTGACGATGCCTTTGCGGCGTGGCGTGCCACTGACCCTGCCCTGCGCTCTCCGCCTCGCGGCCCGCTCCCGCCCTTGACCGCGGATGCCCACAGTCTCAACGCAGCGCAATGTGGACGACGCATCCAAAGAAGCGGTTTCAACGAGAGGGCCAGCGGCAAGGGTCACGCACCGCAGCGTCCATGACGCATTCTATGGAATGGTTGGCGGGAGAGCGTATCGCCCGAACCAGCCATCGGTTCGGGATACGACATATGCAAGCAGGCGGCTGAGACTGGCGCGAAACGAGACGGGGCAGGATGCCGCAACGTCAAAGCTGTGGCATGCCTTCTCCCTTAAATCGTTTCCGAGCCAGGGCTGAAAGCACGTCACCCAAAGGTGCGCTGCGGTTTTGCGATAACGAAATGTGCAAAACCAGAGCTTACGGCGCAGCAAGCGAATCCTGGAAATCGCTACGCTTTGAGCGGGGCGCACGTCGCGCAAGCCGAGGCTCACGCGACGTGCCAGAGTGTTAGCGCGTCAGGCGCTTGTAGGTGACGCGCTTCGGGTTGACCGAATCCGGGCCGAGGCGACGGATCTTGTCCTTCTCGTAGTCTTCGAAGTTGCCTTCGAACCATTCGACCTGGCTGTCTCCTTCGAAGGAGAGGATGTGGGTCGCCAGACGGTCGAGGAACATGCGATCGTGGCTGATGATAACGGCGCAACCGGCGAAGTTTTCCAGCGCGATTTCAAGTGCCGCCAGCGTCTCGGTGTCGAGGTCGTTGGTCGGTTCGTCGAGCAGCAGCACGTTGCCGCCGTTCTTCAGCATCTTGGCGAGGTGAACGCGGTTGCGCTGACCACCCGAAAGATTGCCGACCTTCTGCTGCTGGTCGCCGCCCTTGAAGTTGAAGGTCGAGCAATAGGCGCGCGAGTTCATCTCGTATTTGCCGAGCTTGATGACTTCGGCACCACCGGAGATTTCTTCCCAGACGGTCTTGTTGCCGTCGAGCGCGTCGCGGCTCTGGTCGACATAGCCGAGGTGCACGGTTTCGCCGATACGGATCGAGCCGCTGTCGGGCTGTTCCTGGCCGGTGATCATGCGGAAGAGCGTCGTCTTACCGGCACCGTTCGGGCCGATGATGCCGACGATGCCGCCCGGCGGCAGCTTCAGCGACAGGCCGTCGATGAGTAGGCGGTCGCCGTACCCCTTGGTGACGCCGTCCATTTCAATGACCACCTGGCCGAGACGCTCGCCGACCGGGATGATGATCTGCGCGTCGCCCGGACGCTGGTTTTCAGCGGCGTTGACCAGTTCGTCGTAGGAGCGGATACGCGCCTTGGACTTGGCCTGACGGGCCTTCGGGCTGGATGCGATCCATTCCTGCTCGCGGGCGATCGCCTTCTGGCGGGAAGCCTCTTCGCGGCCTTCCTGCTGCATGCGCTTGGCCTTGGCGATGAGGTAGGCCGAATAGTTGCCCTCGTAGGGAATGCTGCGGCCGCGGTCGAGTTCGAGGATCCAGCCGGTGACGTTGTCGAGGAAGTAGCGGTCGTGGGTGATCATCAGCACGGCGCCGGGATATTCGCGCAGGTGCTTTTCGAGCCAGGCGATCGTCTCGGCGTCGAGGTGGTTGGTCGGTTCGTCGAGCAGCAGCAGGTCCGGCTGCGACAGAAGCAGCTTGCAGAGCGCAATACGGCGCTTTTCACCGCCCGAAAGACTTGTGACGTCTGCATCACCCGGCGGGCAGCGCAGCGCTTCCATGGCCATTTCGACCTGGCTCTCGAGATCCCACAGGTTCTGGCTGTCGATGATGTCCTGAAGCTTTGCGCCCTCTTCCGCCGTCTCGTCGGAATAGTTCATCATCAGCTCGTTGTAGCGCTCGACGATCGCCGTCTTGGCGGCAACGCCTTCCATGGCGTTTTCGAGCACGGTCTTGGTCGGGTCGAGCTGCGGCTCCTGCGGCAGGTAGCCGATGGTCGCACCTTCGGCGATCCAGGCCTCGCCGGTATATTCCTTGTCGAGGCCGGCCATGATGCGCAGCACCGTCGACTTACCGGCACCATTCGGGCCGAGGATACCGATCTTCGCGTCCGGATAGAACGACAGATGAACGTTCTCCAGGACCTTCTTCGCGCCATAGGCCTTATTGAGCCCGGCCATATGATAGATGAACTGACGTGCCATAAAAGAATGCTCCGCATGGGAAGGAAATTTGCCCGCTATGTAGGCGAATTAGTGCAAAGGGGCAATCGCCAAAGGCGTTTGCCCCCGCCTATCCCATGCCGGAGCGCCTTGTCAGCCGCTATCCGCGGCCTGCCGCGTCAGCAATGCCCTTGGCACATTTGAACTCCGTCGGCCCCGCCGCCTGGATCAGCGGCGCGAGGCTGGATTTGCCCGAAACGTCTCCCGTCAAGCCGATCGTCAGGCCGGTGATGACGCTGCGTCCCGCGACCGTCTGGCAGCGCATGCGCACCCGGTCGCCGGCCCCTGCGCCGAAGCTCTGGTCGAAAGCCTGCTTGATCGCCTTCTCATCGAGTTCCGAGCCGATACGCGCCCGAAAGAGCGCGCCGACGGCGGACCGGTTGAGCTCGTCGAGCATATGCAGTTGCGTGGCGAAATAGTCGTCGACCGGTGCCGTCTGGCAGGTGCCGCTGCGCAACCATTGGTGACGATCGAGGCCGGATTGAACGCCCGGCATGGCGACCAGCAGCCGCGCCGCCGTATCATCGGCCATGGCGAGCTTCGGCAGATCGAGCCAGTCGCCCTTGCGGTCCTGGGTGCGCATCTCGGCCGCCACCCCGCAATAGCTCTTGCGCAAGGGCCAGAGCCCGTGCAGCGACAGGTTCGTGGCATCGAAACGTTCGGCCGTCTGGTTGGCGAATTCCTTGCGTTGCGGCCGCGTCTCGCAGAAGCCCGGCTGCCAGCTGACGGCAAGCACATATTCCGTGCGGCCCGAGGCGCCTTCCGCCGCGGCATCAACCTTCTCTTGCGCCAAGGCAAACAAGGATGGAGCAAGCAGCATTGCCAGCGCCATCGCAACAATTGTCATTGGACTTGATACCGCTTTACTCCAACATGCCATGACACTCTCCCGATAAAACAAAACGGGAACAAATATCGCTCAAAACGGGAAAATTGGAACTGTTAATTACAGGTCCGCGAAATCGCTTGTGACCTCATGCGTAACGATCAACAAGCAGCGATTGCCTTTCCCCTGTAAATCGATTTGATATCGGCAGAGTCTGACGATTGGTCCGGGAGAAGGCATGTTCGGGCAGGTGAGGACGCATCAGAGCCCGACAGGCGCTATCTTGAACTGGCGCCATTTTCCGGCAGCTGCCGACGCGCGTGGCATTCTTCTTGTCAGCCATGGCCTTGCCGAACATTCCGGCCGCTATGCCCGTTTTGCCGAGGCGATGGCCGGCCACGGCTTTCACGTCTATGCCCACGACCATCGCGGACATGGCGCGACGCGCGCGCCGGATGCGCCGCTGGCCATGTTCTCGAACAGCTCAGGTCTCGACAAGGTGTTTGCCGACATCAGGGCCATGCGCACGCTCGCCACCGCCGCCCATCCGGGCGGCCTGCCGGTCATCCTCTTCGGTCACTCGATGGGCGGGCTGATCGCGCTCAACGCCGCCGAGACCGATCCAGGTCTCTACGATGCACTCGCCGTCTGGAACTCGAATTTCCGCCCTGGTATCGCCGGGCGCGGCGGCCAGTTGATCCTGAAGATCGAAAAGGCGCTCAAGGGCTCGGATGTGCCGAGCCCGCTGTTGTCGAAGCTCACTTTTGGCGCCTGGGGTCAGGCGATCAAGGATCGCAAGACCGATTCCGACTGGCTGTCGCGCGACGAGGCGGAGGTGGCCAAATATATCGCCGATCCGCTGTGCGGCTTCGACGCGACGGTGTCGCTCTGGCTGGATCTGATGCGGCTCGCCTTTGCCGGCGCACGGGCCGACCGGCTGGCGCGCCTGCCCGCCGGCCTGCCTGTTCATCTCGTCGGCGGCAGCGCCGATCCCTCGACCGAAAACGGCGGTGCCGTCCGCTGGCTCGGCGAGCGCATGAAGGCGCGCGGAATGACGGATGTATCGGTAACGATCCATGAGGGCATGCGCCACGAGACGCTCAACGAGATCGGCCGTGAGAAGGCAACAGCGGAGTTTGCGGCCTGGTGCCAATCGGCCGTCGGCAAATCTTCTGTCGGCCATTCTGTTGCCGCCAAGGCTGTGGCCGGCAAGAGGACCTGACCCGACATCATCATGGCAGACATGTCCCTCCCCAAGACCTCCAACGCCAATGACCGCATCTCCTTCGGCCTGACGCTGATGGTCCTTTCGGTGCTGTTGTCGCCGCTGATCGACATCTTCGCCAAGCTCGCGATCTCGACAGTACCGTCGGCACAGATCACCGCCGTGCGCTTCATCCTGCAGGTCGTCTTCATCCTGCCGATCGTGCTCGTGCGCGGCAGCCTGTTCGACCTCACCTGGCGCAAGACCGGGCTGCACGCGCTGCGCGGCGGCCTGCTTGTCGTCACCATGCTGTCCTTCATCACCACGCTGAAGGTAATGGAGGTGGCCGACGCCATCGCCATCTTCTTCGTCGAGCCGATCATCCTCACCATCCTCGGCAGCATCTTCCTCAAGGAGACGATCGGCTGGCGGCGCTACACCGCCTGTGCCGTCGGTTTCCTCGGCGCGCTCCTTGTCATCCAGCCAAGCATGCAGGAGGTGGGCCTGATCGCGCTGCTGCCGATCGTCGCCGCCTTCGGCCTGGCGGTGTTCCTGCTGGTGACGCGCATGGTGGCGCAGAATGAGGACCCGTGGTCGATGCAGTTCCATGCCGGCATCTGGGGCGGTCTCTTCTGTCTCGTACTGCTCTGGCTCGGCGAAGGCAGCGGATCTGGTATCTTCGACCCGGTCTGGCCCGAGGGCAACACCTGGTTCTATCTGCTCGGCGTCGGCGTCACCGCCACTATCTCCGGCGTGCTTGGGGTCTATGCCTATCGCTCCGCCCCCGCCTCGGTGCTGGCGCCGCTGCAATATCTCGAAATCGTCTCGGCGACGATCTTCGGCTGGCTCGTCTTCGGCGACCTGCCCGACGCGCTGAAATGGCTGGGCATTTCCATCATCATCGGCTCCGGCCTCTACATCATCTGGCGGGAACGCCGGGTCGACAAGACCGCGAGCATCGCTCCGGTTTCGCCGGCGATCTGAAAACAAGTGATCTGAAAACAAAAGAATGACTATCGGGAGGAAAGCATGAAAACTGGAGGTCAGCTCGTCGTCGACGCGCTCGTCGCCAATGGCGTCAAACGCATCGCCTGCGTACCGGGGGAAAGCTATCTGGCGGTGCTGGATGCGCTCTACGACACCGACATCGATGTCGTCGTCTGCCGCCAGGAGGGGGGGCGCTGCAATGATGGCCGATGCCTGGGGGGCGGCTCAGCGGCGAGCCCGGCATCTGCATGGTAACGCGCGGCCCCGGCGCCACCAATGCGTCGGCGGCCTGCATGTGGCCCGGCAGGATTCGATCCCGATGATCCTGTTCATCGGCCAGGTCCAGAGCGAGGCTCGCGAGCGCGAAGCCTTCCAGGAGATCGAATATCGCCGCGCCTTCACCGAGGTCGCGAAATGGGTCGGCGAGATCGACGATCCCGCCCGCATTCCCGAATTCGTCACCCGCGCCTTCGCGGTCGCGACCTCAGGCCGGCCGGGCCCGGTCGTGCTGACGCTTCCCGAGGACATGCTTACGCGCAGCGCCGAGGCGCCAGCGGCAAAGCCCTACCAGCCGGTCGAGGGCCATCCGGGTCCGTCCCAGATCAAGCAGCTCGGCGCGCTGCTCGAAGGCGCCAAGCGCCCGATCGCCATCCTCGGCGGCACGCGCTGGACGGCTGACAGCGTCGCCGAATTCCAGCGCTTTGCCGAGCGCTGGAGCCTGCCTGTCGGCTGCTCCTTCCGCCGCCAGATGCTGTTCGACCACCTGCACCCCAACTATGCCGGCGATGTCGGCATCGGCATCAACCCGGCGCTGGCAAAAGAGATCAAGGAAGCTGATCTGGTGCTTCTGGTCGGAGGGCGCTTCTCCGAAATGCCGTCGTCCGGCTATACGCTGATGGATGCGCCCTATCCGCGCCAGACGCTTGTCCATGTCCACCCCGATGCATCCGAACTCGGCCGCGTCTATCGGCCGGAACTGCCGATCGCCGCCAGCCCCCGCGATTTCGTCACAGCACTCGAAGGGCTCGCGCCAGCGGCCGAGCCGGTGTGGTCGGCACGCACCAGGGCGATGCATGAAGGTTACCTCAAGTGGTCGACACCGCCGGAAACCGGCCCCGGCGACGTGCGCATGGGCCCGATCATGAACTGGATCGAGGCGAACACACCGGAAGACACCATCTTCACCAACGGCGCCGGCAACTACGCCACCTGGGTGCATCGCTTCCACCGCTTCCGCAGATACGCAACACAGGCAGCCCCCGCCTCCGGCTCCATGGGTTACGGCCTGCCGGCAGCCGTTGCCGCCAAGCATCTGCACCCGGATCGCGAAGTCATCTGCTTTGCCGGCGACGGCTGTTTCCTGATGCACGGTCAGGAATTCGCAACTGCCGTGCGTTACCGCCTGCCGATCATCACTGTGGTTGTCAACAACGGCATCTACGGCACGATCCGCATGCACCAGGAGCGGGATTATCCCGGCCGCGTCAGCGCCACGGACCTGACCAATCCTGACTTTGCCGCCCTTGCCCGCGCCTATGGCGGCCACGGCGAGACGGTGGAAAAGACTGAGGAGTTTGCCGATGCATTCCTGCGCGCCCGCGCCAGCGGCAAGCCGGCGATCATCGAGATCAAGCTCGATCCGGAAGCCATCACCCCGACGCGCACGCTGAGCGAAATAAGGAAAGGCTGAGCGGAACGGGCAGGTTTTCCTTCGAGCACGCTTCAATCACGGCGCCGACGCGCCGTGGCTGGATTCCTGTGACAAGCACAGGAATGAGGGCATGGAACTGTTGCGGCCAACCGAGCCCGTTTCCGGCGTGATCGCACATCTCCGCAAACGCGGCATGCGCGCTGCGACACCTCCTAGCGCTCCCTCATTCCTGTGCTTGTCACAGGAATCCAGCTGCGTCGTGTCGACGACGCAGGGAGGTGGTGTCCTCCTCTATACTGAGTTGCCGCTTCTTGCTTATTCCAGCCACTCCGTCGCAAACGCACCGGTCACATGCAGGTCGGTGGTTTCCAGGCGCCCAGGTCCGAGGTTTTCGAACTTGTGCGGCACGTTGGCCGGCGCCACGACGATCTGCCCGGCTTCTGCCTCGATCTTGCGATCGCCGACGGTAAACAGCGCGCGGCCGGTGCGGATGATGAAGGTCTCGGGATAGGGATGACGGTGCAGCTTCGGCCCGCCGCCAACCTTGTCGGTGGTATAAAACATCACCGAAACGTCGGCGCCATAGGAGCCGCCCTGGAACTCGCCCTGCCAGACATCGGGCTTTTCAGCCCACTGCTCGCGTTCGATCAAATGTATTCCCGTCATGCCATATCCTCCGCCGTTCGTGTATCCGAACCGCGGTCGAGCCGGCGCGTCAGGTGCGCATTCCCTGGGGCATGCATCCCTTGGGGGCTATGTGGACCCGAGGACACATCGTCGCAAAGGGCGCACGAAGTGCGCCCTTATGCTGCGGTAGGCCGGCTCAGCCGCGAATATGCTGTGTCTGCTGGAAGACCGCCGTCGAGCGAGCGCCGGAGCGGCAATAGCCGAGCATCGGGCGCTGGAATTCGTCAAGCGCGTCGACCATCTTTTGGACCGCATCCGCCGTCACGCCCATCGGGCCGACCGGGATGTGCATGGTCTCGATGCCCAGCTCCTGCGCGCGCGCTGCGATGGAATCGAAGGTCGGCTGGTCCGGCGCCTCGAAATCGGGGCGGTGGCAGACGATGGACTTGAAGCCAAGCGCCTTGATCTGGTCGAGGTCTTCGACCGTGATCTGGCCGGAAACCGAGTATTCATCGTTGATCGGGCGGATGTCCATGGTCGCTTAATCCCTGCAAAAAACCTTGGCCACTGATGTAGGCGCGGTGCCCGCCGGCGTCAATTCCAATCGCTCAGTCAGGAGACACCGAAGGCAAGCGCATAGGTCTGTGTCTGCCCGGGCTCGAGCAGTTGCAGCTCACCGGCAGCAGCAAGCTCCGGCCGCTTGGCGAGGCGATGCGACGCAGGCTCGATGCTGATGACATCGGCCGCACCACGCTGACAGCGCCACATCTGCAAGTAAGGCAGCGTGTCGGCGCGAAAGCGCACCGCCAAGCACTTCCCGCCCGCACCGACCAGCGGCGAAAGCGCCACTTCGGACCAGCCGTCGGCCCCGACGCTGGCCGGGATGCAGAAATGCGCGCTCTCGCCCTCGCCGAAGCGCCAGGCCCGTTCACCCTCGGCAAAAGAGGGACTGGTTATGCGGGTCGCGTCGCCGACCAGTCGGCCGGCAATATTGAGGTGGTACATCATCATCGGCGGAAAGGCGCCGGCGCCGGTGTTGGTGAGCCGGTCTTCCAGCATCACCTCATGTCGGTCCGCATCCACATGCCAGCGCCGTTCCAGGAGCGCGTGGCCGCCATCGGCAAGATTGACCTCGACGGTGGCGATGCAAAGCGTGGTGTCGGCGGACATGTGCGTGTGCTTGACCGGCGTGCCGGCAAGCGAACCGTGCAAGGGATAGCGCGTGCCTTCCCCGCGGCCGGCAATCGGTTCGGGATGGCGGATGTGGTCTGGTCCGCAGGTAAAGAGAAAACCGGCGAGTGCCCGGTCGATGCGCGGGTCGCCATCGGAGGGGATCGCGGTACCCGGCGAAAGATCGACGCCATCAACGACGAAGGCGGCGATATCGAGTGCCGACAGACGGTCGAACAGCAGATGATTCTCCTGTTCGTTATCGGGTGCATCAAATCTCGTTCGCATGCACCAGCCTCCAGTCCAACTCACGGGAATCACAGCGATCACAAAGACATGATAGCCGACAGGGGCTGTTTTTCATCGGTTGAAAGCTGCTAAGGGTGCGCCTAGATAGAATTTAACCGCTTATTCATGATGAATTCACTTTTTTCACATTAACGTCGAAATCCAAATGTACCGCGCCACATCAACCACCATGAGAACAGGTTTTATCGTGACGTCAGCGACCCGCACCGGCCTCTCGCTCCTCGCCGCAGCCGGCTTCCTCGCCGTGGATCTTGCATCCGCCTTTGCTCAGGAAGGTTACGGCCGCAATCGCCGCGGCAATGGCGACGTGATGCTGGTGACGCCGGAAGGCGAAATTCTCGACTATATGCCGGGCCCCGATGAAGTGCGCACCATGCGTGACCGTCGCGGCCGCACCGTGCTGGTCGACAACTGGGGCAACGTGGTCGCAACCGTAGTACCGTCCGACGGCTATCGCGCCTATCGCCGCCAGGGCGACGTCGATGTCTATTCCAACCGCCGCAACGGCGACCGCGGCTACGGCTATTCCGAGCCGGGCGATGTCACCGGATCCATTCAAGACTATCGCGATCCGGCCTATCGCGACGTGGTGCCGCCCTCGGTCGAGCGCAACGACCTGCCCAACAGCCTGCCCGGCCTGATCGACGGCAGCGAAGAGGCGGCGATCGATCCGCAATATGAGCAGCCATTGCGGCAGTCCATGCCGCCGGCCATATCGGTCAAGTCCAAGTCGCGCGCCGAAATCACCGCGCTGCAGGTCTTCCTCGACCGCGAAGGTTTCTCGCCCGGCGTCATCGACGGCAAGATGGGCTCGAACGTCACCAAGGCGATCGAGGCCTGGCAGCAGTCAACCGGCGAAACGCTCGATCCGAACAACACCGAAGATATCCTCGAGCGCCTGCGCATGAACGGCGGCCTGCCGATCACCAGCTATACGATCACGGCCGCCGATGCCGCAGGCCCCTATGTCGCCTCGATCCCCGACGACTACGCCCACAAGGCGATGCTGCCGCACATGTCCTTCACCGCGACGACCGAAATGCTCGGCGAGAAGTTCCACATGGACGAGACCTATCTGCGCGAGCTCAACCCAGGCGTGGACTTCACCATTCCGGGCACGATCATCAAGGTCATCAATCCCGGAGAAAACCGCAAGGAAAAGGTCGCGCGCATCGTTGCCGACAAGGCCCGCAAGCAGGTTCTGGCCTATGATGCCGCCGACAAGCTCGTCGCCGCCTACCCGGCAACGATCGGCTCGTCCGACACGCCCTCGCCGTCAGGCATCGTCAATGTCGAGCGCATCGCGCTCAATCCCGGCTACACCTACAACCCGAAGATCAACTTCAAGCAGGGCAACAACGACAAGATCCTGACGCTGCAGCCGGGGCCGAACGGCCCGGTCGGCACGGTCTGGATCGCGCTCTCGAAGCCGACCTACGGCATTCATGGCACGCCGGAGCCCTCCAAGATCGGCAAGACCCAGAGCCACGGCTGCGTTCGCCTGACCAACTGGGACGCAACGGAACTTGCCAAGATGGTGAGTGTCGGCGTCACGGTCGAATTCGCAGACTGAGGCATCAGCCGCTCGATACATCCCGCAGAAAACGATCAAAGCCCGGGTACCACCCGGGCTTTCTTCTTTGCCGACCGTGGCAAGCGTTGCCGCGTAGGAACCCCGGTGGAATTGACTGAAATCGCAGCTTTTTTCGCATCCCGTCCCCCAATTGGGGGAGTGACAGCGACATGTCTCCGTTGAAAATGAGCTTGCCTGATCGATGACGTCATCGGTCAGGTTATTTTCATCGGAACCCATAGGGCCGGTGCGGCGGACCGCCGACCCGGCAAAGACATTTACACCCGACTACTCCACCGACACGACCCAGACCGCGGCCGCCCACGAACCGGCTGCGGTCATTTTTTTGCGGACGCCCCACAGTCAACCTTCATGACCTCATGAAACCCCTCATGACCTCATGAAACATTGTCATGAGAATTTTCGAGGCGATGGCCCTATCACTTAGCCACCTCTAAATTTCAGGCCCTTGACCGAAGGAATGTCCGCGATGGCGACCGAGCGCACCTTGCCCAACCTCTGGCATGCGACGGCACCGGCAGCGCCGGACACGCGCCCGCTTGCCCGCGACCTGACGACAGATGTCGCCATCATCGGCGGCGGCTTCACCGGTCTTTCGGCTGCACTTCATCTCGCGGAAAAAGGCGTCAAGGCCACGGCGATCGAGGCGAAGATGATCGGCTTCGGCGGCTCCGGCCGCAATGTCGGCCTCGTCAATGCCGGCATGTGGGTCAAGCCCGACGATCTGATCGCGACGCTGGGGCTCGAGGCCGGCAACCGCCTGCTCGGCGAACTCGGCGACGGCCCGGCAATGGTCTATGCCCTGGTCGAGAAGCACGGCATCTCCTGCGAAGCCGTCCGCAACGGCACCCTGCACATGGCCGTCGGCGCCGAAGGCTTGAAGGATATCAGCGACCGCGAGACCCAATGGAAGAAGCGCGGAGCGCCGGTCGAGGTTCTCTCGGCCGAGCGATCGAGCGCGCTCTCGGGCGCTGAAGGTTTCTCCGGTGCGCTTCTCGATCGTCGCGCCGGCACGATCCAGCCGCTTGCCTATGCCCGCGGCCTTGCCCGTGCGGCCCTTGCCGCCGGTGCCGAGATCTATACCGACACTGCGCTCGTCGGCGCCGAACGCAAGGGCGAAACCTGGGTGCTGAGAGCCGGCCAGAACATCGTCAGGGCCAAGCAGGTGATCCTCGCCACCAATGCCTATGGCGGCATGTTTGCCGAGACCCCGTGGCAGGAACACACGCAGGAACTGACGATCCTGCCCTACTTCCAATTCGCCACCAATCCGCTGCCGGAAAAGGTCGCAAGCCGCATCCTGCCGGAGCGCCAGGGCACATGGGATACGGGCCTTGTCATGACCTCGTTCCGCATGGACCAGCAGAACCGCCTGATCTTCGGTTCGATCGGCCGGCTCGATGCGATGGCCGAGGGCACGCACCGCGCCTTCGCCGCCCGCTCCGTGCGCAAGCTCTTCCCCTATATCGGCGATTTCCGCTTCGAATACTGGTGGGACGGCCGCATCGGCATGACGACCAACAACCTGCCGGCCATGCATACGCTGGCGCCGAACGTCGTCTCCGTCAGCGGCTACAACGGCCGCGGCATCGCACCCGGCACCGTCTTCGGCAAGGCGCTCGCCGACCACGTCACCGGCCAGACCTCCGCGATCCCGCTTGCCGAAACGCCTGTGACGCCCGACACCTGGCGCAGCGTCAAGTCCGCCTTCTACCATGCGGGCGCACAGGCCAAGCATCTGGTCGACCGCCGGTTCTGAGCGGTTTCGTCAACGCGCGACGAGACATCCCTTGCAGACATCGAAGATGGTGAACTCCGTCTGAGACGGGCGCCATGTCGACGCACGTTCATGCGCAGGTGGCACCCCATCCTCCGTCTTCCTCGGTTGACCCGAGGATCCAGGGCCTGCCACGCGAAATTGGCATGTGCTTTCGTGGAACTGCAGAACGGGATCCTCGGGTCAAGCCCGAGGATGACGACCGGAGAAGTGAAGCCCGGGGACGGAACGTCACGAAGACAAGCTCGGGGCTGACTGAGTGGTCAAAACTTACCATGATCACAGCGGACGCCGAAATTCCTACGAACTTCGCGGCGATCCAAGTGCGCTCATAAAACTCTGGCTATAATAGACAGCGCCCCGGACCGGGATGATCCGAGGCGCTATTGCCCATACTGCGATACGTGGGCTCAGGCCGCGCGGCGATAACCGGACGCGGTGCCGACGTGAACCTGGGTAGACGTCTGGAACGCCTTCAGCTTCAGCGCGATCTGTTCTGATTCCACCGTCAGCGCCTGGCTCGCGGCATTGGCTTCTTCAACCATGGCAGCATTCTGCTGGGTGATCTGATCCATCTGGCCGATCGCCGTATTGACCGCCTGCAGGCCGGTGGCCTGTTCCGCCGTGCTGGCGCGGATGTTGCCGAAGACCGAGCTGACTTCGACCACCTGCGAGACGATCTGCTGCAGCGACTGGGCGACCTGGTTGACCGAGCTGACGCCATCATCCACCTGGCCGCGCGACTTGGCGATCAGGCCCTGGATGTCCTTGGCCGCATCGGCGCAGCGCTGGGCGAGCGCCCGCACTTCCGAAGCGACAACCGCAAAGCCCCTGCCCGCCTCGCCGGCACGCGCCGCCTCGATGCCGGCGTTGAGCGCAAGCAGGTTGGTCTGGAAGGCAATCTCGTCAATGACGTCGACGATGCGGGCGATGCTCGCAGACGAGGTCTGGATTTCCTGCATCACCTCAATCGCGTGGCTGACCACCTCGCCGCTCCGCTCGGCATTGGCGCGGGCGGCAATCACCGTCGAGTTCGCCTGATCGGCGCCTTCGGCCGTCTGCTTGACGGTGCGCGTCACCTGTTCGACGGCAGCGGCCGTCTCCTCGAGGTTTGCCGCCTGGCGTTCGGTGCGCTTGGCGAGATCGTTGGCTGCTGCCGCAATTTCCTTGGCGCTCAGATGGATCTGGCTGGCGCCGGCCTCGATGCCGCCGATCGCGCGGGCAAGCTCGCTGATCGCATGGTTGAAGTTCTCGCCGAGTCCCTCGTAGGCAACCGGCAAATCGGCGGCGATGCGCGCCGTCAGGTCACCGTCGGAGATCTTCTTCAGGGCAACGCCGAAGGTCTGGCTGACGAGCTTGCGTTCGGTCGCCAGTACCTCTTCCTGCACCGCGCGCTGCTTCGTGACGTCGGAGGCGTCCATATAGACCGAGATCGACAGGTCCATGTCGAGGAACATGCCCTTGACGAGGCTCGAAAGCATCGCGCTCATCTCTTCCGCCGAGGTCGTCTGGCGCGAAAACAGACCGCCCTTTGGCCAATTCGCTTTGACGATCTCCGTGATCAGATGTTCGGCGATCAGCGCGTAGCCGCCGATATACCAGCGCGGCTCCAGCCCGATACGGGCGTGCACCTGGCCGATGGTGCGGACCTTCGCGCCATATTCGTCGTTGAAATTGGCGTCGGCGATGTTGGCCCAGTGGCCGACCTGCGCGCCCTTGGCGCGGTTGATGTGCGCATCCGACGAGAAGAAGCGGTTCGTCTCCGGCGTCTTTTTGACCCGGGCGTAAAACTTGTCGAGCGCCGGCGCCAGCTCCTTTTCGAGGATCGGCTTCAGGGCCTTCAGGCTCGCCTTGGCGGCATCGTCAAGCGCCATGAAATTGAGACGACCGGCAATGTCTTCCTTGCCGGCAGCGACGTGTTCCGTTTTCATGCGCGATTTCCCTGCATGCTCTTGCTGGATCATGGAAGCTGGACGGGAGACCAAGCGAGAAAGGTCGAATCCACAATCCTTGCCGCAATCATGGCGGCTACCTGCACCCTCGCAAACCGCCATAAGGTGCAATCGCTTTCCACCAGCACTGGTATAAGCCCATGGTAAAGGAAGCCTTAGGGGCAACAGCCTTTTCGGGTGGTCGCAACGCGATTCAACCGGAATTGACGAACATCAATTCCGGTTATGGCAGTCTTCAAAGCGGCTAACTTCGTATGCCGATCCCTGATCAGGCCGCGCGCCGCGTCGCCCAGGATGGTGCACGCGAAGCCCAGGAGCGGCGCGCCCTCACCGGCGTCAGAGCCTGCACTTCCTTGGCAAGCGCAGCTGCATTTTCGCGGGCCTTGTCGAGGTTGCTGACGCGGGTATCATCCATCGACTGAAGCGTGCCGCCGCAGTCGAAAATCTCGCGATAGGCAACGCGCTCGACGATCGGCGTGTCGAGCACGGAGACGCCGCGCGAAGCAAGCAAAGTCTTGATGGTCTGCAGCGCCCGCGTCGTCACCAGAGAATTGACCCGGGTGAGAACGACGGAATGGTTGATGCGCACACGCGACCTGTCCTCGATCTGGCGGATGAGCTCGAGGATCTGCACGGCACCGCGCGCATCCATCGCGCAGCCCTGCACCGGGATCAGCACCTGGTCGGAAAGAGCGAGAGCCAAAGCGACGATCTGATCCTTGGCGCCGGCGAGGTCGATGATGATGTAGTCGGCTTCGTCCTTCATTTCCCGGATATGACATTCCAGCGATGCCGGCGTGATATGCGAGATGACGGAGAGATTGGCGATCTGGCCGGAGTTTTCCGCCCAGCTGGTGATCCAACGCTGCGGATCGGCATCGAGGACCACAACACGGTGTCCCTGTCTCGCCAGTTCCGTCGACAGGATCAGCGCCGCCGTCGTCTTGCCCGCGCCGCCCTTTGCATTGGCGAATGTGATGACCGCCATCTTCTTCCTCATTCTGTCCTGTGTTCCGTGGCCTGCCCAACCGATGCTTCGCCGGGCAATGCCGCTTAATAGAACCTTTCAGAACATGGTTAACGAATTGGAAATTTTCGTTGGCGAAGATTAACCCCCGCCCTGCCCAATCCGCAGGCAGGGCGCGAAAAAGCCCGGAAAACCAATGGTTTCCCGGGCCGAAGAAAATTAACGGTCAGTTACTTTAGAGCGACTTGCCGGCGGTCAAATGCACTCCCTGAACAGCTTCTTGGCCGCATCGAGCGTCAGTTCAACCGGGTTGCCGCCGGCGGTCGGATCGACGATCGCCATTTCCGACATCTCGTCGATACGGTCGGTGCCGACGCCGAGTGCGGAAAGCTTGTCGGGAACGCCGAGTTCCTCGCGCAGCTTCAGCACGTAGTCGTAGAAACCGTCGAAGCCACCGGAAATGCCGAGATAGGCGGCCGCCCTGACGATCCTGTCCTCGATCGCGCTGCGGTTGAAGCGCAGCACCGGCGGCATCACCACGGCATTGGTCATGCCGTGATGGGTGTTGTAGATCGCACCGACCGGATGCGACAGCGAATGGATCGCGCCGAGCCCCTTCTGGAAGGCGACGGCACCCATGGCGGCCGCGCTCATCAGGTTGGCGCGTGCTTCGATATCGGTGCCGTCCTTGTACGCGCGCGGCAGGTATTCCTTGACCAGGCGCATGCCTTCAAGCGCGATACCGGCCGACATCGGATGGTAGAACGGCGAAGAATAGGCTTCCAGGCAATGGGCAAAGGCGTCCATGCCGGTGCCGGCGGTAATCACTTTCGGCATGCCGACCGTCAGTTCCGGGTCGCAGATGGTGACGGCTGGCAGGAACTTCGGGTGGAAGATCACCTTCTTCACATGGCTGGCGGAGTTGGTGATGACGCTGGCGCGGCCAACCTCTGAGCCGGTGCCCGCTGTCGTCGGCACCGCGACGATCGGCGCGATGCCTTCGACGCTCGCACGTGTCCACCAGTCGCCGACATCCTCGAAGTCCCAGACCGGGCGGCGGCTCTGGCCGGCCATGAAGGCCACGCACTTGCCGAGATCGAGGCCGGAACCGCCGCCGAAGGCGACGACGCCATCATGGCCGCCGTCCTTGAACGCCTTGACGCCGGCGGCGAGGTTGACGTCATTCGGGTTCGGATCGACGTCGGCGAAGATCGCCCGGCCAAGGCCGTTGGCCTCGAGGATATCGAGCGCATTCTGCGTGATCGGCATCGGCGCCAGGCCACGGTCGGTGATCAACAGCGGCTTCTTCATGCCGACAGCCTTGCAATGTTCGGCAAGCTCCTTGATCCGGCCGGCGCCAAACTTGATGGCGGTCGGGTAGCTCCAGTTCGCGGTGATCGTCATGCTGTGACTTTCTTCAGATGGTAGGATTTCGGACGGGTAAGGTTCTGGAAGCCGATGACCGAAAGCGAGCCGCCGCGGCCGGTTTCCTTGACGCCGGTCCAGCACAAGGCCGGATCGAGATAGTCGGCGCGGTTCATGAAAACGGTGCCGGTTTCAAGGTCGCGGCCGATGCGCGAGGCGCGGTCCGCATCCTGGGTCCACAGCGACACGGTCAGACCGTACTGGCAATCGTTCATCAGCTCGATCGCCTGGCTGTCGCTCTTCACCTTCATGATGCCGACCGCCGGACCGAAGGTTTCTTCGCGCATGAAGGCCATCGAGTGATCGACATCAACAAGCACCTGCGGCGCGAGATAGGCGCCGCCATCATCCTGCGGGAATAGTTTCGGATCGACCAGCGCCTTGGCGCCCTTGGCGATCGCATCGGCGATCTGCTCGCGCACAGTTGCGGCGAAGCGCTTGTGCGCCATCGGGCCAAGCGTCGTTTCCGGATCGAGCGGGTTGCCGAGCTTGTAGTTCGACACCCAGGCAACCGACTTCTCGACGAAGGCGTCATAGAGCGATTCATGCACATAGATGCGCTCGATGCCGCAGCAGCACTGGCCGGAATTGAAGGTAGCGCCATCCATCAGCGTGTCGACGGCCGCATCGAGATCGGCGTCTTCCATGACATAGCCCGGATCCTTGCCGCCGAGTTCGAGGCCGAGACCGGTGAACGTTCCGGCGGCCGCGCGCTCGATCGACCGGCCGCCTTCGACCGAGCCGGTGAAGTTGATGAAGTCGAAGCTTTTCGCCGCGATCAGCGCCGCCGTCGTCTCATGGTCGAGGAAAACGTTCTGGAACACGTCGGCCGGAACGCCGGCCTCGACGAAGGCGCGCACCATGCGTTCGCCGACGAGGATCGTCTGGCTGGCATGCTTGATGACCACCGTGTTGCCGGCCATCAGCGCCGGCGCGACCGTGTTGATCGCGGTCATGTAGGGGTAGTTCCACGGCGCGATGACGAAGACCACGCCATGCGGCTCGCGCTCGATACGACGGCCAAAGCGGTCGCTCTCTTCGACGAGGATCGGCTTCAGCGCGTCGGCAGCAATCGAAGCGACATAGTTCGAGCGCTCGTTGAAACCCTTGAACTCGCCGCCGTGGCGCACCGGCCGGCCCATCTGCCAGGCCAGTTCCGGCACGACCTCGTCGACCATCTCGTTGAGACGGGCAACGCCTGATAGTACCAGGTTGACGCGCTCGTCCAGCGGACGGCGGGCCCAGCTCTTCTGCGCCTGGCGCGCGTGGGCGACGGCCTGCTTGGCCATTTCCAGCGGCAGCGCCGGGCGCTCGGCATAAACCTCTCCGTTCACCGGAGAAATACACTTGATCATGCTCATGATCGTCTTCCTGCTTCCATTTCGAATGACGGCGTAGCCGGCCCTTGGTACCGGACCGGCCACTGAGATCTAAGTTTCCGGCCTTGTCAGGCCCGCTCGAAGCCGCGCGCCACTTCCCAGTCGGTGACGCGACGGTCGTATTCTTCCTGCTCCCACTCGGCCGCGCGGACATAGTGGTCGATGACGTCGTCGCCGAAGGCGGCACGCAGCATCTTGGACCCCGTCAGCGCCTCGGTGGCGGCGCGCAGGGTGCGCGGGATCTCGCGCACGTTCTTGCCGCCGTAGGCATCGCCGACGAAGGGCGCTTCCAGTTCCATCTTGCCTTCGATACCGGAAATGCCGGCCGCGAGCAAAGCCGCGAAGGCGAGATAAGGGTTGAGATCGGAGCCGCCGACGCGGCACTCGATGCGGATCGCCTTGGTGTCTTCACCGCAGAGGCGGTAGCCGGCCGTGCGGTTGTCCTTGCTCCACACCGCCCTGGTCGGCGCGAAGGTGCCGGCCATGAAGCGCTTGTAGGAGTTGATGTAGGGCGCGAGGAAATAGGTGATCTCGCTGGCGTGGCTGAGCAGGCCGGCCACATATTGGCGCATCTGCTCCGACATGCCGTATTTGCCGTCCTTGTCGAAGAATTTCGGCGTCTTGCCGTCAGGGCTCCACAGCGACTGGTGGATATGCGAGGAGGAGCCCGCGGCCGAATAGTTCCACTTGGCGAGGAAGGTGATCGCCTTGCCGCGCGACCAGGCAATCTCCTTGCAGCCGTTCTTGATGATCGCATGCCGGTCGGCCATCGTCAGCGCGTCGGCATAGCGCACGTTGATCTCTTCCTGGCCGGCGGACGCCTCGCCCTTGGAATTCTCGACCGGGATATCCGCGCCCTGCAGGCCGTTGCGGATCGCCCGCATTACATCCTCTTCCTTGGTGGTCTGGAAGATGTGGTAGTCCTCGTTGTAGCCGCTGACCAGCTGCAGGTCGCGATAGCCGGACTGGCGCGCGTCGTCATAGGTCTGATCGAACAGGAAGAATTCGAGCTCGCTCGCCATGAACGCCTTGAGGCCCATCGCCTCCAGCCGCGCGATCTGCTTCTTCAGGATGGCGCGCGGTGAATGCGGCACTTCGGCATGGGTGTGATGATCGAGCATGTCGCACAGCACGAGTGCGGTGCCTTCGAGCCACGGAATGCGCCGCAGCGTCGAAAGGTCCGGCTTCATCGTGTAGTCGCCATAGCCCTTCTCCCAGCTCGTCGCCTTGTAGCCGGAGACGGTCTCCATCTCCATGTCGGTCGCCAGCAGGTAGTTGCAGCTATGCGTTTCCTGCCAGGCGCTGTCGACGAAATACTGCGCGTGGAAGCGCTTGCCCATCAGCCGGCCCTGCATGTCGACTTGGCAGGCGAGAACCGTATCGATGCGGCCGGCGGCGACATCCTCTTTCAATTGCTCGAACGAATAGCTCATCAAATTTCATCCCATGTTTCGGCAAGCGGCCGTTCCCGTGGCCGCAAAAAGAAAGGCGGAAGCTGCAGATGCGCTCCCGCCCATTTTATTATTGGTTAGACTTGGCCGACCGCCTTTTCGGCAGCGGCGATTTCCGCCTGGCGGCGAGCCACTTCATCGCCGATCGGCGGACCGCGGAACCGGCGGTTTTCCAGGCCGAACCAGATGATCGCAGTCAGCGCCAAGAAGCCGACGGTGATGTAGAGCGCCCAGTCGTTTGGCGGCTGGATGCCGAGAACGAAGATCAGCACCATGGCGATGATCGAGAGCACCGCGAAGAGCTTGAACATGCCCTCGCCCAGGTTCCACGGACCCATCTTGTCCCACTTCGACGTACCCCAGGCGAACAGACCGAGCGTGATCGGGATCGCGAAGGAGAAGAACAGGAAGATGACGGTGCACGATACGACGATCGTATAGACCGGCGTTTCGCCGATCGAGACCAGCGACGAGCCCCAGACGAAGAGCACGGAGAGGATCGAACCGGTCCAGATCGCAGCCACCGGCGTGCGGTAGCTCGGGCTGACCTTGGCCAGAGCCTTGGACGCCGGCAGGCCGCCGTCACGCGAGAAGGCGAAGATCATGCGCGAGACCGACGTGACGGTTGCCAGGCCGCACAGCCACTGGCTGACGAGGATGGCGAGGTAGAGCACGTCCTTGATCACAGGGTGAACCTGCGCGTCCATTGCCCAGAAGAACACGTTCCAGCCCTGCTTGGCGGCTTCGTCCATGTTCGGCAGCATCAGCACGAAGGAGCAAAGCATGATGTAGCCGAACAGCGCCGACCACAGCACCGACGAGACCATGCCGCGCGGCACGGATTCTGCCGCCTTTACGGTTTCTTCCGAGGTGTGCGCGGAGGCGTCGTAGCCGGTGATCGTGTAGATCGGCAGCAACAGGCCGAGCAGGAACACCCAGGTGCCCGAGGTCGCCGGCCATACGTTTCCACCCGTCTCGCCGGAATAGTTGGAGAAGGTGAAGAGGCGGGCGATGTCGTAGCTGTCGGCGACGGCAAGGCACACGAGCGCAAGCAGGATCGCCGTTGCGAAGATCAGGTAACCCGAGAAGTCGGTGAGCTTGGCCGTAAGCCCGATGCCCATGTGGTTTACCAGCGCCTGAGCGCCCGTGATGACCGCAAGGAAGATGATGCGGGTGAGCGTCGTATCCGCAAGACCGAAATACGGCGTGCCGAACGAGCCCATGAAGAAGTAATAGGTGCCGACGTTGATGGCGCCGAGAACGGTGACGAGACCGAGCAGGTTGAACCAGGCGGTTACCCAGCCGGTGAAGCGGTTGCCGAGGATCGAGCCCCAGTGATAAAGGCCGCCGGCCGTCGGATAGGCCGAGCTGATCTGCGCCATGGCGACGGCAAAGACGAGCGAAATGAAGCAGCCAAGCGGCCAGCCGATGCCGATTGCGGCCCCACCCGCACCCGACGTCGCCTGCGCCAGCGAGTTGATGCCGCCGGAGAGAATGCAGATGATGGAGAATGAGACCGCGAAGTTCGAGAACTGGCTCATTCGCCGCTCGAGCTCCTGGGCATAGCCCATCGAATGCAGGACCTGCATGTCCTGCTTTTTGTCGAGATCACTGTAGTCTGACATTTTTCTTCCCCTGATTTCTTCAGACCCGACCGCCCCATTGCAGCAGGGTCCCATCACCACCTGCCCCGGCAAGCCGGAACAGGACCGCGGCAAAGCCGCTCCCCAGGGTCTTTATTTTGCTGAAAGCGCTGCCACGCCTTTGCTGAGCAGCCCTTCCAGATAATCGGCCATGACCCTCTGGCCGATCTCGTTTCGAATGAGATCGTTGCGGATCTCGATCATCACATTCGGCAGCCCGTTGTGGACGCCGTATTCGATCAGACTGTGCGTAACGCCGTCGGCCGGCCCGTAAGGCTCGTTGCGGCGGATATCGTAGGCGACCTTGCCCCTGGTTGCGAAGGTCAGCATCTGATCGGCGAGCCGGCTGTCGGCATCATGCAGGATGCCCACTTCGACGGAACGCGGCTTGCCGAAATAGACGGGCGTGAACGAATGCATCGTGACGACCACCGGCGGTCGGCCTTTGGCCTTGCGCTCGGTCACGAACTGGCTGATGGCGTCGTGAAACGGCAGGTAGATCTCGTCGACCCGTGCCCGGCGCTCCTCCTCCGCCATGTCGCGGTTGCCCGGAACCTCATAGACTTCGCTGACGGCAGGCATGGCGCCGTCGGCCTCCGGCGGGCGGTTGCAATCATAGGCAAGGCGCGAAAAGCGCTGGTAGATCAGGACCGCGTCGAGCTTGCGCGACAGAAACTCTGCAACCGCGAGCGCGCCCGGGTCCCAGGCAATGTGGCTTTCGAGCGCCTGCGGCGAAAGGCCGAGCGAACCGAGACGCTCCGGCACCCGGCGCGACGCATGTTCGCAAACGAGAACGATATCGCCTCTCCCGGCCGCGTTCTCGATCGCAACCGGATCGCCATCTGTATCGGTCAAAAGTCGCGTCAACACCGGCATCCCCTCTTGCCCCGTTAGACGTTCGTTAATGAAAAGATTTGTTCAGAGATTAGCGAGTGTCAATCGAAATCTGAAACGATCTCTTCAAAATTGCGATTGACTCCAATTGTGACAGCGATGTTTAATCTGTCACAAACTGGCGTTAGACCAGTTCAGGGGAGACTATGACTAGCAAGGCGACACCCACGACGGTGTCGGATGTGATCAACGCCCACTTCGCCGCGCTGACCCGCGCGGAAAGACAGTTGGCAGAGACACTTCTCGACAACTATCCCGTATCGGGACTCGGTTCGATCACCACGGTCGCCGAGAACGCCGGCGTATCGACTCCGACCGTCGCCCGCATGGTGCAAAAGCTTGGTTTCAAAGGCTTTCCCGATTTCCAGTCGCGGCTGCACCAGGAGCTGGAAGCCACGATTTCCAACCCGATCACCAAGCATGACCGCTGGGCCGCAAGCGCGCCGGGCACCCACACGCTCAATCGCTTTGCCGATGCCGCCATGAACAACATGCGCGAGACGCTGGCGCAGATCGAGCCGCGCGAATTCGACGAGGCGGTCGCCCTTATCGCCGACCGCAAGCGCAACGTCTATCTGCTTGGCGGCCGCATCACCCGCGCCGTTGCCGATTATCTCTTCACCCATCTGCAGGTGATCCGCCCTGGTGTCACCGAAATCGCGTCGAATGCCAGCGCATGGCCACACTACGTGCTCGACATGCGCCACGGCGACGTGCTGATTCTCTTCGACATCCGCCGTTACGAGCAGGAAATGGAGACGCTGGCGAAATCGGCGCGCGAACGCGGCGTCGAGATCGTCCTCTTCACCGATCGCTGGAGCTCGCCGGTGGCAAAATCCGCCTCCAAGGTCTTCCGCTCGCAGATCGAGGTGCCCTCGGCCTGGGACAGTTCAGTGGTGATCCTGTTTCTGGTCGAGGCCCTGATCGAGGCCGTCCAGAGCACCAACTGGGACGCAACCCGCGACCGGATGAAGACGCTAGAGGGATTGTTCGATTCGACCCGCATCTTTCGCAAACCGGTTTAGGAGGAGTGGCCGGCACGTTCACGGAATTTTATGCACGTGTGTTTCAGTGAAGGCGCCGTGTCGAAAAAAGAATTGTTCTTCCAACGACATGCGCGGCGCGAACAGACAGATCGCTGTCACACAAGTTTCATCGCATCTCTTTAACAGCATCGCCGAAATTGACTGAAAACCCATAAGGAGAACGCCAGTGATTTCAACGACTCAACGCCTGCTCTCGCTTTCCACCGCCATGCTTCTGGCAACGACGGCCATCGCCGCTGCCGAGCCGAGCGAAGAGCTCATCGCCGCCGCCAAAAAGGAAGGCTCGCTGACCACCATCGCACTTCCGCACAACTGGTGCGGCTATGGCGACGTCATCGCAGGCTTCAAGGCCAAGTATGGCCTGGAAGTCAACGAGCTGAACCCGGATGCCGGTTCGGGCGACGAAATCGAAGCCATCAAGGCCAACAAGGGCAACACCGGCCCGCAGGCGCCTGACGTCATCGACGTCGGTCTCTCCTTCGGTCCGTCGGCCAAGGCCGAAGGCCTGATCCAGCCCTACAAGGTCTCCACTTGGGATTCGATCCCGGATTCGGCCAAGGACGCCGAAGGTTACTGGTACGGCGACTACTACGGCGTTCTCTCCTTCGTGGTGAACACCGACATCGTCAAGGACGTGCCGAAGGACTGGGCCGACCTGAAGAAGTCGGACTACGCCAACTCGGTCGCCATGGCCGGCGACCCGCGCGCCTCCAACCAGGCGGTTCAGGCCGTCTACGCCGCCGGCCTCGCCGCTGGCGAAACCGATGCCGTCAAGGCTGGTGAAACGGGCCTCGGCTTCTTCGCCGAAGTCAACAAGGCCGGCAACTTCGTTCCGGTTATCGGCAAGTCCGCCTCGCTCGCGCAGGGCTCGACCCCGGTCGTGATCGCCTGGGACTACAACGGCCTTTCCTGGCGCGACAGCCTCAACGGCAACCCGCCGGTTGAAGTCGTCGTTCCGGCTTCGGGCGTCGTCGCCGGCGTCTACGTCCAGGCGATCTCGGCCTACGCGCCGCACCCGAACGCGGCAAAGCTGTGGATGGAGTATCTTTATTCCGACGAAGGTCAGCTCGGCTGGCTGAAGGGCTATTGCCACCCGATCCGCTTCAACGACCTCGCCAAGAACGGCAAGATCCCGCAGGAACTGCTCGACAAGCTGCCGCCGGCAGCAGCCTACGAAAAGGCTGTCTTCCCGACGCTCGAAGAGCAGGCCAAGGGCAAGGAAGCGATTACCACCAAGTGGGATAGCGTCGTCGGCGCAAACGTGCAGTAATATCCATGACTTCCGCCTCTCCGCGCCTCGGCGCGGGGAGGTTTCCCTAAAGCGCGTCACGATCACCAGGATTCGCTTGCTGCGCTTTAAGGTCTTGTTTTTGCGCATGTCGTTGTCGCAAACCGCAACACGCTTTTGCGCGACATGGTTTAATCTCGTGCACAATTCCTTAGCTCGGTATCGATCTAAGGAATTTTGCAGCAAATCAAAGCGCTAAGGCGATCTTTGTGCGTTCATGCGGACGCGCAAAGGTCACTGCAAGCCTCGGGACAGAAAGCCTATATGAGCACCGCTTCACCGACCTTGATCAGCAAGCGAGCCGTCATCGACTGGCTCGGCATTGCCCCCTTCATGCTTTTCGCGCTGCTGTTCCTGATCATCCCGACGCTTTATCTCGTCACCGGCGCGTTCCTGACGCCCGATGGCAGCTTTACCTTCAAGAACATCGGCGATCTGTTCACGCCCTCGATCCTCAGCGCCTACTGGATCTCGATCCGGATCTCGATCGCGTCCTCGATCGGCGGCGCGCTGATCGGCTTCTTCCTCGCCTGGGCAATCGTGCTCGGCGGCGTGCCGACCTGGATCCGCTCGGGCCTCCTGACCTTTTCGGGCGTCGCCTCGAACTTCGCCGGCGTGCCGCTCGCCTTCGCCTTCCTCGCGACCCTCGGGCGCACCGGCCTCGTCACCGTCTTCCTGCGCGAATGGTTCGGCTTCAATCTCTATTCGACCGGCTTCAACCTGCTGTCGTTTTTCGGATTGACCATCACCTACATGTATTTCCAGATCCCGCTGATGGTGCTGATCCTGACGCCGGCGCTCGATGGTCTGAAGAAAGAATGGCGCGAAGCCTCTGAAATCCTTGGCGCCTCGACCTGGCAGTACTGGCGCATGGTGGCGCTGCCGATCCTGTGGCCGAGCCTGCTCGGCACCACGCTCCTGCTGTTTGCCAACGCCTTCGGCGCGATCGCCACGGCCTATGCCTTGACCGGGTCCTCGCTCAACATCGTGCCGATCCTGCTCTATGCGCAGATCCGCGGCGACGTGCTGCACAATCCGAACCTCGGCTATGCGCTGGCGCTCGGCATGATCGTCATCACCGGCATCTCGAACGTTCTCTATATCTGGCTGCGTATGCGCGCCGAACGGTGGCAGAAATGAAAGCACAACGTCTCGGCGCCTGGATCGCCATCGCCATCGGTGCAAGCTACTTCATCATCCCGCTGCTGGGCACGCTGGAATTCTCGCTGCGCATGCGCCGCGGCGAATACTCGTTCGACGCCTATCGCTCGGTCTTCTCCGACCTGCAGTTCCGCGAGACCTTCGGCTATTCGATGATGATGGCCGTGTTGACCATCGTCTTCGGCATGCTGCTGGTGGTGCCGACCGCCTATTGGGTCCGCCTTCGCCTGCCGCAGGTGCGCCCGATCATCGAATTCATCACCCTTCTGCCGCTGGTCATCCCGGCGATCGTCATCGTCTTCGGCTATCTGCGCCTCTACAACTCCTCGTCGTGGATCCCGCTGACCGGCTCGATCTCCGGCACCAATGCGCTGTTGATGTTCTCCTACATGACGCTGTCCCTGCCCTACATGTACCGGGCGGTCGATACCGCGATGCGGGCGATCGACGTCCGCACGCTGACGGAAGCCGCCGAAAGCCTCGGCGCCAAATGGCCGACGATCCTGTTTCGCTGCATCTTCCCCAACGTCATGAGTGGCGTGCTCTCCGGCGCCTTCATCACCTTTGCGATCGTCATGGGCGAATTCACCATGGCCGCGCTGCTCAACCGCCCGGCCTTCGGTCCGTACCTGCAGCTCGTCGGCGCCAACAAGGCCTATGAGCCTTCGGCGCTCGCGGTCATCGCATTCGCCATCACCTGGCTCAGCATGGGTCTGATCCAGCTCGTTTCCCGCATCCAGAAATCCGCTCCGGCCAAGGCTTGATCACATGGCATTCCTGACACTGAACAATATCCAGAAGTCCTTCGGCCCGGTTCAGGTCGTGCACAACTTCAACATGGTCATCGACAAGGGCGAGTTCGTTTCGTTCCTAGGCCCGTCAGGCTGCGGCAAGACGACGATCCTGCGCATGATCGCCGGCTTCGAGACGCCGTCGGGCGGCACGATCACCATCGACAGCAAGGACCAGGGAACGCTGAAGCCCAACCAGCGCAACATCGGCATGGTGTTCCAGGCCTATGCGCTGTTTCCCAACATGAACGTCAACGACAACGTCGCCTTCGGCCTGAAAGTCGCCGGGGCGCAGAAGTCGGAGATCGATACACGCGTCAAGCAGATGCTGAGCCTGATCAAGCTCGAGCACCTGGCCGACCGCTTCCCCTACCAGCTTTCCGGCGGCCAGCAGCAGCGCGTGGCGCTCGCGCGCGCCCTCGCCGTCAAGCCGCAGGTGCTGCTGCTCGACGAGCCGCTGTCGGCGCTCGACGCCAAGATCCGCGTGTCGCTGCGCGAGGAAATCCGCCAGATCCAGCAGCAGCTCGGCATCACCACTGTCTTCGTCACCCATGACCAGGAAGAAGCCCTGTCGATCTCCGACCGCATCGTCGTCATGAATTCCGGGCGAGCCGACCAGATCGGCACGCCGTTCGAGATCTACAACACCCCTGCGACCCGATTCGTCGCCTCCTTCGTCGGCACGCTCAACATCATCGAAGCCAAGGTCGCCGACCCGGCCGCCGGTGCTGTCACCATCGGCAACCAGCAGGTGTCGCTGAAGGAGCCGATCGCCGGCATGAAGGGTGGCGACAACATTTCGCTGGCGCTGCGCCCGGAGGCAGGCTCGATCGCCGACAGCGCCAGGGGCGACACCGCGCTGACCGGCGAGGTGGTTTCGACCAGCTTCCTCGGCTCGGTCATCCGCACCAAGCTGCGCATCGGCGGCGACGTCATCTCCTTCGACATGTTCAACGACCCCGGCCTGACGCCGCCGGCCTTCGGCTCGAACGTCACGCTCCGCTTTGCCGCCAAGGACCTGCTCGTCATCCGCGAGTAGATCTCCAGCGTCCCCCTACAGCGCGTGCGTCTTGTTACGCGCAAAGGTCGCTGTAGCGCTTTGAAGTGCTGCATGTTTTTATCCCTAAATCGAATAGGATTTAAGGAAACATGCAGTAGCTGCCTTGCACATGCCGTGGAGAGATTGCCTGAACCGTCGAATGAAAAACAGCGCATTTTGCACCGGCGGCCGCCATGACTAAAGCGCAGCCGAGTGCGTTCGTCACCCATATCCACGAAGAACTCGCGGATATCGGTCCCGTTGACATAGGCCGCTTCTTCGGCGGTTGGGCCTATCTTGTCGCTGATCGCCAGTTCGCCATCAGCATCAAGGATCGCCTCTATTTCAGGGTTGATCAGCCCCTGAGAGATGCGCTTCTCAGCGAAGGATGTCAGCCGTTCACCTACAACAAGGGCGGCAAACCGGTGGTCGTGCACCGCTACTACGAAGCACCGGTCACTTGCCTTGATGACAGGCAGGCGCTGCTCCATTGGTCCGCACGCGCGATCGCCGCCGAAGACGAAGCCCCGCGTCGCGTCCGCAGATAAATGTCTCGTGGCGGCGACGCGGCACGCGGCCGAGGTCAGACTACGGCGGCTCCCGACGGGAACAGATTTGTCCGGGAGCGATACGGCACGGAAAAAATCTGTCGCGATTTCCCGGATTTTCGTCGCGTCATGCGTTTGACCAGGCACGGCCGATCTATATAGTCGCTCTTGTTCTCAGGGCGGGGTGAAACTCCCCACCGGCGGTAGCGATCGAAAGATCGAAGCCCGCGAGCGCTTCGGAGGTCTACTTCGGAGGTCAGCAGATCCGGTCAGATTCCGGAGCCGACGGTCACAGTCCGGATGGAAGAGAGCAAGCAGGAACGTGGACCCCACACCGGGGTTTCGCGCGCGTGCATGTTCGCCCGACGGGAAAATTGGAAACGCCAAACCCTGGAAGGCTTGAGACCATGACTATTCTTTCCCACCCCACCGCCAAGATTGCGATTGTCCGTGCCCGCTGGCACGCCGACATCGTCGACCGCTGTGTCGATGCCTTCGTCGCCCAATGGACGAAGTTCGGCGGCAGTGCCGCCGACGTCGAGATCTTCGACGTGCCAGGCGCGCTGGAAATCCCGCTGCACGCGCAGAAGCTTGCCAGGACCGGCCGTTACGCCGCGATCCTCGGCACCGCCTTCGTCGTCGATGGCGGCATCTACCGCCATGACTTCGTCGCTGGCACGGTGCTCGACGGTATGATGCGCGTCCAGCTCGATACCGACGTGCCGGTGCTGTCGGCCGTGCTGACGCCGCACAATTTCCAGGAAAGCGCGCCGCTGATCGCCTTCTTCCGCGAACACTTCGTCGCCAAGGGCGAAGAAGCCGCCAATGCCTGCGCCCAGATCCTCGACGCCCGCGCCAAGCTGGCGCTGCTCAACGCCTGATCTGCTGGCGGGCCGCAAGCCCGCGCCGTATCCGGCCGCCACCCCTCATCCGGCCTGCCGGCCACCTTCTCCCCGCCTGCGGGGAGAAGGCTAGGGTGAGGGGCAAGGCTCGCTCAGCGCTCCGATGCGCAACCATCGAGCCGCTTCGCGGCGCCTGCTTGAATCAACCTCTGAACCACCTGAATCAAGCCGCCAGCAACAGCCGGCAAACCGCTGTTTCGAATAGCCAATTCCCGGCGTTCAATGCACCGGCTCTGCCTCATCAAGGCACCGTTCCAGCGCCGCCATCCGGTGGCGATGACCGACCGCCTCGAAACCGACGACGGTCACGAACGGCGCAAACATCAGAATGATCAGGCAGATCGCCATGTCGACGCCCGCCATCGCGGCCGCGATCGACGCCGCAAGCAGCAGCATCGTGCCGGCGAGCAGCCAGGCATGAAGCGGTTCCGACTGCCGCAGCAGATAGGCATACATGCCGTAGACCAGAGCGATATAGGCCGCGACCGGGACCGCCACCGTCAACACGGTCGCAAGCGACCCGATATGCGCCTTGTGCTCGATGTAATAGGCGGCGACATGCAGGCCCGCACCGGTCGCAACGATCGCGGCGAAAATGAACATGTGACCATAGCCCCAGACGAAGGAGCGTCTGCGGTGCACGTGCAGGACCTCGGCACTCGGCAACAGGAAATAGATCCACCACATGCCGAAGGTAAGCCCGGTGCCCGCAAGGCAGACGAGCGCCACGTCGAGGTTCCAGCCCTCCCCATCCACCACCGCCGTGATCGAGGCGACCGTGCCGACGACGCCTTCTCCGAGCGCGATGATTGCCAGAAGGCCGTAGCGTTCCGCAATATGGTGGGCATGCCAGGGCGTGCCGCCATGCCGCGTCTCGGCGATATAGGGCCCGAGCATCTCGATGACGGTGAGCGCCACGACCATGGCGAAGGTGACAACGATCGAGAAGTCGACGAAGATCTGCACGACCCAGCCGAGTTGCGCAACCGTGATCGCTACCACATAGGTCATGCAGGCCTGCCGTCGTGCCGGATCTTGGCCGGCGGCGCGCAGCCACTGGAAGATCATCGCCACCCGCATGACGACGTATCCGAGCACCATCACGCCATTGTCGAGATGGGCACCCTCGTCGACCGAGCGGAACATGGCGGGAAGGCCGATCGCCAGGATCAGCACGCCGACCATCTGCACCATGGTCACGCACCGGAACACCCAGTCGTCGGTGTCATAGGCGGAAGCAAACCAGGTGAAATTGATCCAGGCCCAGCAGATGGCGAAGCTGGCGAAGAAGAAGCCGATCAGCCCCGCCTTGAAATGTCCTTCGGCCATCAGATGCGCAAGCTGCGATGCCGCAAGGCTGAAGGCGATGACGAAGGTCAGGTCGAACAGAAGCTCGAGCGTCGTGGCTGTGCGGTGGTGTTCGTGCGTGTCGCGGCCGCTCATGCGCGCCAGGCGGTGGCTTCCGGCATGCGGCGGTGTCGTTGGGGCGTCGGGCATGGGGCGGCATTCCTCGCTGACGTGACGATATGCAAGCATGTTCAAATATTTACAGAAGCTTCGTCAAGCCGGCAGTGCCCCGGCGGTCTGCCAAAACACCCGACAGCGCCGCGCCTCAAACATGACGCGCAAACGACGCTGAAACGAATTAGGCAGTGGCAAATCAGGAAAAGACGCCCGGCATCTCTGCCGGGCGTCTCGCCGCGATGCGCGAGGGAGGATCAACGTGCATTGCGGTATTAGAGCATTTCCAGGAAAAGTGCGAATCGGCTTTCCGCCAGGAAATGCGTAAAAACAAAGAGATAGAGCGGGTCTGTGGCTCCGTTTAAACCGGAAACGCTCTAGCAGTTGGCTCGCTTACTTCGCCGCGTCGAGACGATCGATCGCGTCGACATTGCCGGCCGACGGGCCGTTCGCGTCGAATTCGGAGGCGAGCCAGGTATCAACGATCGACTTCGCCAGCTCCGGCCCGATGACGCGCGCGCCCATGGTGATGATCTGTGCGTTGTTCGACTTTGCCGCCCGCTCAGCGGAATAGGTGTCGTGGGTCAGCGCGGCGCGGATGCCCGGCACCTTGTTGGCCGAGATGCAGACGCCGATACCGGTGCCGCAGAACAGGATGCCGCGCTCGTTGTCGCCATCGACGATGGTCTGCGCCAGCTTCTGCGACAGGTCGGCGTAGAAACCGGACTGGCTGAGGTCGCTGACTTCGAGGTCGGCCTTGCCCTTGAGATGGGCGGCGATGACGTCGAGCAAGGGCTTGCCGGCGCTGTCTGCTCCGATTGCGATCTTCATGATTGTTCCTTTCCGTCTTGTTGATCTGCGGGGTACGAGGGCTCAGATCGCCTTCGAGACGCGCTGCAGAATGTCGAGATAGCCATTGACGTCCCAGGCGGAGCGGCCGATGAACAGGCCGTCGATGTGCCCCTGGGTGATCAGTTCTTCGCAATTGCCGGGATTGACGCTGCCGCCGTAGAGGACGGGAACGCGCACGCCGAGCGCGCCTTGCGCCACGTCGGCGATCCGCTTATGGCGCTCGTCGGCATAGTCTGATGTTGCCGGAATGCCGTTGACGCCGATGGCCCAGACCGGCTCGTAGGCGAGCAGGATCGTCGCCTTGCGCGCGTCGCCTTCCAGCAGTTCCAGCGCGCCTTCAACCTGCCGCTTCAGGACGGCATCCGCCTCGCCCGCCTCGCGCTCGGCGAGCGTCTCGCCAATGCAGATCAGCGGCACCAGGCCGTGGCGCACCGCCGCTGCCGTCTTCAGGCCCACGGTACGGTCGGTCTCGCCGAAGTGCTCGCGCCGTTCGCTATGGCCAAGCTCGACCACATCGAGGTTGCAGTCCCTCAGCATCACCGGCGAAACCTCGCCGGTCCAGGCGCCGGCGTCGTCCCAATGCATGTTCTGCGCACCGACCTTGACGCCCGTTTGCACGAGCCGTTCCTTGACCTGTCTGACGGCGGTAAAGGGTGGAATGACGAAACGCTGGATGCGCTCGTCGCGCGCTCCGTCCGCTGCGGCCAGCCTCTCGGCAAAGACCATGGCCTCCGCCAGCGTCTTGTTCATCTTCCAGCTTGTGCCCACCCAGAGCTGCGGCTTGTTCATGCTTTCTCCGATGCTTTTCGATTGTCGACCGTCACCAGGGGGATTCCGGCCTCGCGGAGCGTCGCGGCATGCTCATCCGCCACCTCGGCGCCGGTCAGCACCGCATCGAAGGCGTCGAGCCCTGTCAGGAAATGCAGGGCGGAACGCCCGAACTTGTCGTGATCGACCATGAGATATTTGCGCGCCGCCGACTTCACCATCAGCCGCTTGGCCTGCACGACCTCCTGGTCCTGGTGGAAGGCTGCCGTTCCCGCGACTGCGGAGCTGGAGAGGAAGGCGATATCGACGCGCAGCGAGCGCAGCGCCTCTTCGGTGACGATGCCGAAAAAGCCGTTGAACTTCTTGCTGTACTGGCCGCCGAGCGCGATGACGTTGATGCCGGGCGCACCGGACAGACCGGTGATGACGCCGAGGTTGTTGGTGATGACGGTCAGCGGCCTGATGTCCCTGATGCAGCCGGCAATCGCGCCGGCCGTCGAACTGTCGTCGATGAGGATGCTCTGCCCCGGCTCGATCAGGCTCGCCGCATATTCGGCAATGCGGTTCTTCTCGGCGGCGGCAATCTTCTCGCGGTAGCGGAAATCGCTTTCGAACTGCGGGCTCGACTGGATCGAAGCGCCGCCATGCACCTTGCGCAACAGGCCAGCCTGTTCGAGATCGTCGAGGTCGCGATGCACCGTCATCTTGCTGACGCCGAAACGGAGTGACAGATCCTCGACGGACGCCGTGCCGGCCTCCATCAAAACATCCATGATCGCCTGTCGCCTGTCTTCCGGCTTCATCGTCATCCGCCTCGATCCCGATGCCGCGAGAGCGCGACATCACACCTGAGAAGATAACACCTTTATGTTATATTTCAATCTAGCTCATGATACTTTGTGATATTTCAGTGTGATTTTGATGATCGGTTGAACCCGGTATCGATGTAGGGCTCCCAGAACTCCACGGATTCGCGGATCATCTCCACAACGTTGTGGTCGGTCGGTTCCCGCTCGCGGAAGGACAGCTCCAGGCAGATCTCGTTGTCGGTGCCGCCGCCGGCCTTGACCGCATCGATCAGCTTCTCCGGCGTGATGCGGCCATCCCGGTTGTAGGCAGCGGTAAACGGCCAGTGCCCGCCCTTGTTCATCGACGACTGCTTGATGTGGATGATCGGCGAGCGCTCGGGAAATGCGCCCGCCCAGGCATAGGGGTCGATGTCATCGGGGTCGTCGGAGGTGACGTCGCCATGGTCGATATCGACCATCATCTTCATTGGGAGCGGCAACTCCGCCTCGGCGAGCCGCCGGTCGAGCGAGCGGCACTCGGCGATCGTGTGGCCGAACTCGCGCCCGACCGACATCGGTTCCCAGAACACATAGGAAAGACCGGCCGCCTTGCCGTGTTCCGCCACGTCGCGCCAGCAGTCGATGGCGATCTTCATCATCTCCTCGCGCCGGGCCGGGTCGTCATAGTCCCTCAGCGTGAAGATCGCAAACTGCGTGCCCATGCCGGATGCGCCAAGCTCGGCGGAGATATCGGCAAAGGTCTTGAACCAGTCGACATAGTAGCGTCGCACATCCGGGTCGGGGTGGCCGAAGTGGTTGAGCCTGCCATAGGGCCCGGTCATGCCCGAGGTGATCCTGACGCCGGTGCGGCTAAGCGCTGCCCTGAACTGACGGATGGTCTTGGAGATCGTTGCCGCCGGCCAGCCCGGATTGACGAACTCATGCGTCAGCTGCACGTAGCCGATGCGGATCTGCTCCCCGATTGTCTCGATCAGATCATCAGGCTCGGCAAAACGATTGACCAGCGGATTGGTGTTGAGCGACAGCGTGAAAGCCAAGACCGTACTCCTGACTACCAGAGAAATTTCGGGAGGATGAAATCGGGCGTGGCGCCATGCTCGGCAAAGAGTTTTTGCCGCTCCTTGTCGGAGGCATGCTCCAGTATCCCGGTGGTCACCAGCGCCGACTCAAGGCCGGCACTTGCCGCCCCGGCGATATCGTGTTCGATGCTGTCGCCGATTGCGCAGACGCGCGACGGATCGGGATGACCGAGAAAGTCGAGGGCAAAATCGTAGATGTCGGCGAATGGTTTTCCGATCCAGCGCACCGTGCCGCCGAGTTCCTCGTAAAGCTCCGCAATCCGCCCAGCCCCGAAAGCCATTCCGCTCTTGGTCAGCATCACCTTGTCGGGGTTGGTGCAGAGGCACGGCACGCCGCGCCGTGCCGCAGGCGCCAGCAGCGCCTCATAGTGCGACAGCGGCAGGACATCGCCTTCGCTCGCAGCCAGAAGCACGAAGTCCGCATCCGCGCCATCTTCGGTGCGCTCGAGGTCGAGCCCGGTGAGCGGCGACAGATCGCCGTCGCGGCTGACCAGCAGGCACTTTTTCGGAGGCCCGCTTGCCTGCCCGCCTTCCTTTTTCAGGATCTGCCACGCCACTTCGCCCGAGGTCAGGAACCAGTCCCAGCTGCCGGCGACGAAGCCGAGATCGACGAGACGGCGGTCGTTTTCCGCCGAGCGCTTGCCGGAATTCGAGAGAATGATGATGCGCTTGCCCTGATTCTTCAGCCGCACCAGCGTTTCGGCAGCACCAGGATAGGGCCTGCGGCCGTCGCGCAGCACGCCGAACTGGTCGATCAGAAAGGCGTCATAACGATCGGCGATATCGCCGAGGCCTGAGATGACAGTACTCATAACACACCTGCCTGTCTTGCACCGGCAAGCGCCAGCCGCGCCGTGCCGGCTGCGGCCTCTTCCGAACGTACCGTCAGGAACGGCACGCCGAGCTTGCGCGCGCGGATTGCCGACCACGCCGCATTTCTTGCACCGCCACCGACGGTGCGTATGGAACCGAGCTTGGGTCCGCCGAACGATGTCAGCCTGTGATAAGCAAGGCTTTCGATACCGGCGATGCCTTCGAAGATTGCCTTCAGAAACATCGCGTCATCCTCGGGTCGCGGCGTCAGGCGTGGCTCAAGATTCGGATCGGCGATGGGGAAGCGCTCGCCGGGCTTCGTCAGCGGGTAATAGTCGAGCCCGCTATCGACAGCCGGATCGATGCGGGCGGAAAGCTCATCGATGCGCTCTGCGGAAAAATACTCGGCCAGAACAACGCCTCCCGTATTCGATGCGCCGCCCGCCAGCCACATGTCGCCGATCCGGTGGCTGTAGAGGCCATATTCCGGGGCAAACAGCGCCCGGTCGGAAAGCACCTTCACCGTCAACGTCGTGCCGAGTGCGCTGACGCCATCGCCCGGACGATCGGCACCGGTCGCCAGAAACGAGGCACAGCCATCGGTCGTGCCGGCGACTAAAATGACATCCGGCGTCAGGCCGAAGGCTTCGGCTGCGGCCGCCGATATCGTCGCAACCGGCGCACCGGCCGGCAGCACCTCCGGCAGGAGATCGATGCGCGCGCCAGTTCGTGAGATCCACTCCGGCCAGCACCGCGCCACCGGATCGTAGCCGGTCTTCAAGGCATTGTTCTCGTCGGAAACGTCGTAGAGCCCGGTAAAATGCCCGGCGAGCCAATCGGCCTGATGGATGACACGGAAGACATCCGGCACCGATTGGAACAGCAGCACCTTGGCAAGACCGGAGGTTGCCCCGTGGGCGGCACTTTCCTTCGGTGCATGGGCGGCAATTGCGTCCAGCATCGTCCGGTCGGAAACCGGATCGTTGTACATCATCGGCGTGGCAAGCGGCGCACCGTCGGCGGAAACGGGCAGCATCGTGCCCGAGGTTCCGTCGATGCTGATGGCGCGGATCCGTCGACGATCGACCGCCTCGAGCACCTCGCCAAGCGCCGCCCGCACCGCCTTCCACCAGCCGACCGGATCGCGGTGGTCATCGGAAAAAGCGGCGAGCTTGGCCGCACCAGAGGCGACGATCGTGCCGTCAGGCACCATCGCCACGGAGCGCGCGCCCGACGTGCCGATATCGATGCCGACAACAAGGGCGTTCTGATTTCCACTCATTGCAGCGCCTGCCCTGCCCGGTTGAGCTTCTGGCGATATTTCTCCGCGTCCCAGCCGAGCAGTTCGGCGTTCTCGGCATCGCTCAGATAGCGAAGACGCCCATTTGCGGGAATGCGGGCCGTCACGTCGGCAAGGCAGCGCGCCATGGCGAGCGCGCCTGCGGAAATGGTCTTCTCGACCAGTACCCCCTTGCCGGGAAACAGCAGAAGCGGCGGCAGGGTTTCGCCACGTTCATTCCTGGCGGTCTCGATCGAAACGGCGGTTTCGCCCGGCGCGGCGATGACGGACCCCTTGCCGAGGAAGATGACATGGTCGGGATAGAGGCTGCCGCCGGCAGCAATCCGGCAGCTTTCGAGGTCGGTTGCGACCGCATGCAGTCGTGCGTCGTCGGGCAGGCAATAGCCACTGTCGACCGCAAGGCGGGACAGTGCCGCGAGATCGGCTGATGGCGCCGCCCGTCGCTGCGTCGTCAACCGGCGGGAGACCTCGGTCAGAAGGATTGCCGCATCGGCGACGGTCTCGGCGGCAACTGCAAGGCCGTGATTGCCGAGGATCAGCACCGACGTCTTCTCCTGCAGCCGCTCGGCGATCGCCTTGGCAAGCGGCAGCCCCGGCCGCGCATAGGGTACGAAGACATGCGGGATACCCGTCAGGCGTTCGGCAGCGATGGCCGCACCGATCGTCTGCACGGCGGTCGCGATGGTTTCGACGCAATGGACATGGATCACCACCTTCTGCGGCATCAGCGCATGTACCGTCGTCTCGATCGACGGCCTGAGGCCGGAAGGGTTCATTTCGGAGATGACGAAGTCCTGGGCTTTCTCGGCCGCGGGATCCATGCGATCCAACGCTTCGAGCAATGGGTCGAGCGCCACCGGCACCATGACGTCGCGCTGGCGCGCATGGGCAAGCCAGAGGCCGGAGGCCTTGATCCAGAGCGTGCCGACCTCCTTGATCGACGTGTTTCCGCCCGCCCCCTGCACCAGCAGCGGGTCGGCGCCGACCCGCGCCGAGATATCAAGCAAGGCCTCCAATTCCAGACTGCGCATTCCCACTCTCCTTCAGGCCGCCACTTGCTGGCGTTCCAGCCAGCCGGCGAAAGCCAGCCTCTCGGCCTGTGTCATGTGCAGGCCGTGTTTCGTCCGCCGTTCCAGTAGGTCTTCAGCCGTCGACGCCCATTCGTTGTCGATCAGGAAGCGCGCCTCGCGCTCGCGAAACAGCGGGCTGAAGACAGCGCCGAGGTCTTCGAGCGATTTGGCATTGCCGATCAGATCGTGCGTGCGCGTGCCGTAGAGCCGCGCGTAATGCTTGGCGAGGTCGGCCGTCAGCCAGCGATAGCGCGCCTTGAGATCCCCAAGAAACTGCTCGAAATCGGCATTGGCCATGTCGCCACCCGGCAAATGCGCCTTGGCGGTCCAGGCCGCACCCATCTCAGGGAAGAACGGTTTCAGCCGCTCGAGCGCATGTTCCGACAGCTTGCGGAAGGTGGTGATCTTGCCGCCGAAGACGGAGAGAAGCGGCGCCTGGCCGTTGGCCGCATCGACCTCGAAGATATAGTCGCGCGTCACCGCCGACGGGTTTTCGGCATTGTCGTCATAGAGCGGACGCACGCCGGAGAAGGAGTGGACGATATCGTCTTCGGTCAGTTGCTGCTTGAAGTAGCGGTTCACCGATTTCAAGAGATAGGCGATCTCGTTGCCATCGGCGGATACGTCCTCGGGCCGCCCCTCATAGGGGATATCCGTCGTGCCGATCAGCGCCAGGTCGTTCTGGTAGGGGTTGATGAAGATCACCCGCTTGTCCGGGTTCTGCACCAGATAGGCCTGCCGCCCCTCCCAGAATTTCGGCACGACGATATGGCTGCCCTTGACCAGTCGCACACTGCGGCTGGAATTGAGCCCGGCGATCCGGCCGATGACATCGTTGACCCATGGCCCCGCTGTATTGACCACGCAGCGCGCCTTGACCTCGGATTTCACGCCGGTGCGCAGATCCGTCATCTCCACCTGCCAGAGGCCGTCGACGCGACGAATGGCGCTGCAGGCGGTTCGGGTCAAGACGCGCGCGCCCTTCTTCTGCGCATCGAGTGCATTGAGCACAACGAGCCGGGCGTCATCGACCCAACAGTCGGAATATTCGAAGGCCTTGCGATAGTCCCGCTTGATCGGCGCACCCTCAGGCGCAGTGCTGAGATCAAGGCTGCGGGTGCCTGGCAGACGCTTGCGGCCGCCGAGGTGGTCGTAGAGGAACAGTCCGAGCCGCACGAGCCAGGCGGGCCTGTCGGCCGGATTGTGCGGCAGCACGAACCGCATCGGCCAGATGATGTGCGGCGCGGATGAGAGCAGCACCTCGCGCTCGATCAACGCCTCGCGCACCAGCCGGAACTCGTAATATTCGAGATAGCGCAGCCCGCCATGCACCAGCTTGCCCGAGCGCGAGCTTGTGCCTTGCGCCAGATCGTCCTTCTCGCACAAGAGGACCGAGAGCCCTCGCCCGGCCGCATCGCGCGCGATCCCCGCACCGTTGACGCCGCCGCCGACGACAAAAAGATCATATATTCCGGTCTCGGAACCCACGTTCTTGCCTCCCGTCATCAGCACGGATTGACCGGCGGCAGGCCGGCGATGTAGCGGCGCACCTCTTCGGCAGCCATCTCGGCGGCGTAGGTGACGGTGCGAACAGAAGCGCCGGCGATATGCGGCGTCAGTGTCACGTTCGGAAGCTGGAGCAGTGGCCAGTCCTCCGGCACCGGTTCGACAGAGAAGGTCTCGAGCATGGCCGCCGACAGGTGGCCGCTCACAAGGTTCTCATAGAGCGCGTGGTAGTCGCAGAGCGGCCCGCGCGCCGTGTTGACGAAGATTGCACCGGGTTTCATGTTCGCGAAGGTCTCGGCATTCATCATGTTCCGGGTTTCCTCGGTGACGCGCGGGTGCAGCGTCACAAGGTCGGAGCGCGACAGGAGGTCGTCGAGCGCCACATGCTCGACGCCGGCGTTGAGATCGTCGGCGCTCAGCTGCACATAGGGGTCATGCACCAGAACCTTTGTGCCGAAGGCCCGCAGCAGCCGCACCACCTTGGTGCCGATGTTGCCGTAGCCGATGACGCCGACGGTCATTTCCGAAAGCTCACGGCCGGTGCGGTCGGCGCGGTAGAGGTCGCCGCGCCACTCGCCCTTGCGTAGCGCCTCGTGGCCGGTGCGGATCAACCGCGTCTCGGCGAGGATGGCGCCGAGCGTGAACTCGGCAACGGCGCTGGCATTGCGGCCGGGCGTATTGACGACGCTGATACCGGCGTCGCGTGCCGCCGACATGTCGATATTGACGGGCCCGCCACGCGAGACGGCAACGAGCTTCAGCCCGGGAAGCGACGTCAGCATGCCGCGCGAGAGCGGCGCAAGCTGCGTCACCAGGATTTCCGCGTCGCCGATGAATTCGACGATATCGTCCGCCTTCCCCAGATATTCCTTGAGACCGTCCATGCCTTCGACGGCGTAACCATGCTCCATCGGCACATCCGGCCAGGGCAGCTCGAGGGTGCGGATCTCATGGCCGTCGCCGCTTGCTTCGACGATCTTGTCGCGAAACACGTCCGGCAGCATGAACCGGTCGCCGATGATGGCTATCTTTTTCATTTCAGTTCTTCCTGTTGTGATCCCGAGGCAGCATCCTGGGAAAGTGCGTGCCACACGGGTCGAAGCGCGATGCGCGACTGCTGGTAGGAGGGGAAGAGGCCGTCGTAACGGCGCGCAAGCGCCGCGTCGGCGGGCTCGGCAGCGCGCTGATGCGGCGACACCCAGTCACGCACGCATTCTGCCATCGAGGGGTAGATACCGAGGGAGACGGCCGCGATCATGGCTGCTCCTGCCGCCCCCGCCTCCTCGCGCTCGCTGGTCTGGACACTGGCCCCGAGCGCACCACCAAGAATGCGCCGAAGCGAGGCGCTACGTGCGGCACCGCCGGTCAGCCGGATGCGGCCCGGAAGCGGCCCCATCTCGGCGTAGCAATCGCGCGCGGCCATGGCGAGCCCGTCGAACACCGCCTTCACCATGTCGCCGAAGCCGTGGGTGATCGAAAGCCCGACGAAGGAAGCGCGCGCCGAAGCGTCGACGAAGGGCCCGCGCTCGCCCGCATCCGAAATATAGGGCTGGAACAGGAGCGACGTATCCTTGGCCTCCGCCAACCAGCCGTCGACATGGGACAGAAGCTCGCCCTTGGTCTTTTCGACGCCCATGCCTTTCAAGAGGCCGCCGGCGACCGACAGGATCCAGTCGATGTTGAGCGTTGCCGCCATGTTCGACTGCATCTGCGCATAGGTGTCCGTGATCGGCATGCACATGGTGTAGCCGGTGAGATCACGGTTGAGCCGCACGTCGTCGGCGCTCGTGGCAAGGCGCATGTGCATGCCGGTCGAGCCGATGATCGAGCAGCCGGTGTCGGTGCCTGGATCGTAGAGCCCGGCGCCAAGTGCCGTGCAGACGACATCGACATAGCCGAGCACCACCGGTGTGCCCGTGGGAAGACCGGTGGCGCCGGCTGCCTCCGACGAAAGCAGGTGGTGCGACGTTGCCCCGTCGACGATCTCTGGCAGGAAATGCTTGAGCTTCTGAAGGCCGAGAAAACGGATGACGTCGTCGTTGTAGCTGCGGGTGCGGAAGTTGCCGAAGGTGAAGTTGGCTTCGGAGGGATCCGTGGCACGCATTTGCGTCAGCTTGAAGTAGAGCCAGTCCTTGCAGTGAAACGTGGTTGCAACACCGGACAGCATTTCCGGCGCGTTGTCGCTCATCCAGCGCAGCTGCGCGCCTTGCTGGCACGCGGCAAGCCCGGAGCCGGTGCTGGCGAAACGCTCGACATCGCCGCTGTCGCCACGTAGGCGCTCCACCGTGTCGCCAGCACGCGCGTCGAGCCAGAGCCAGCCTTTACCGATGGGATCGCCCGCTCTGTCGATCATCCAGGTGCCGTCGCCCTGCCCGGTCACCGCGACCGCCGCAACACGGCCAGCGAGGTTCTCGACCCTGGCCGAAAGCTCGGTCAAGGTGGTGACCGTGTCGGTCCAGGTGCGATTGAGGTCCTGCACGCTGCCGGTCCTGCCGACCGCCTCGTACGTGTTCGGCACCGATGCCATGGCAAGCTGCCGCCCACCAAGGTCGAAGGCCACCGACTTGATGACCGACGTTCCCGCATCGATGCCGATGAGGATGTCGCGCATCAGGCAAGCTCCACGCCGTGCTGATCGCCTTGCCGCTGTCACCGTCGAACACATGCAGGCTCGACGGATCGAGGTGGATGCCGATCGGCTGGCCGACGGCAAGTTCGGTGCGGTCATGCTCGACCAGCACCATGGTGCCGCCGGCAAAGTCTGCCGCGATATGCGTCTGGTCACCGAGCCATTGGTTGACCGCCACACGTCCGGAAACTCCGTCGGCGCTGCGGCGCACCGCATATGGCCGGATCCCGAGCACCACCTTCTGCCGCTTCATCAGCGCGTCGCGCACGGCATGGGAGAAATCCGACGCCGGATATTCCAGCCGCACGCCGTCCCTGAGGCCGAAGGCGACCTTGGCGTCCGAACCGGTGACACTCGCCTCGAACACGTTCATCGGCGGCTCACCGACGAAGGTGCCGGTGAAGAGGTTCGCCGGACGCTCCTTGATCTTCTGCGGCGTATCGAACTGCTGCAGCACGCCGCCTTCCATCACCGCGATGCGATCGGCAAGGGCATTGGCTTCTGTCTGGTCGTGGGTGACGAGGATCGCCGTCAGTCCGCGTTCCTTGATGTAGTGCTTGATGCGGCCGCGCAGCACGGCGCGCAGCTGCGGCTCGAGCTGGCCCATCGGCTCGTCGAGCAGGTGCAGGTTGGCATCACGGATCAGCGCCCGCCCCAGCGAGGCGCGCTGCTGCTGGCCGCCGGAGATCGAGCTCGGATAACGCCCGAGAATATCCTCGATCTCGAGCAGCTTGGCGATACCAGCCACCTTCTCGTCGACGACGCTCTGCGACAGCTTGGACGCCTTGAGCGCAAAGGCGATGTTCTCGCGCACCGTCAGCGGCGGATAGAGCGAATAGCCCTCAAACGCCATGGCGACGTTGCGGCGCACCGGCGCAAACGTCTGGACTTCGCGTCCGCCAAGCGAGATCGTGCCGCGCGACACCGCCTCGAAACCGGCGATCATGCGCAGCGTCGAGGTCTTGCCGCAGCCGGACGAGCCAAGCAGCGCGATGATCTCGCCCTTCCGGACGTCCATGTTGAGCTTCTTGACGGCGTGGACGCCGTAATCGACCGGACCATAGAACTTATCGACGTCCCTGATCAAAAGAGCGGTGTCGTTCATGCCGCTTCTCCATTGCGCTTGGATGCGATGTCGGCGCGCGGCAGAAGCCGGCCGCTCGCCTTGTCGAAGAGGAAGGCGTGGGCACCGTTGACGGCGATATGGGCCGGTCCTGCCACCGGTCCAGGCGTTCCGGCCGGACGCGACACGAGGATTTCACGGCCGCGCGCGGTCATCGCCAGCGTCACGGTCTTCTCGTTGAGCGGCGTTTCCGCCTCCACCGTCACCGGGATGGCGCCCGGCGCCGATGCTTGGACAAAGACGATGCTTTCCGGGCGCAGACCGAGAACACAAGGTTTGCCCGAGACATCGCCGTCATAATCGGCAAGCCGCACCCGGACGTTGGAGAGTTCGACGAAGACACCGTCACCGCTCTTCTGCGGCGCCACGTCCAAAAGATTGATCGTCGGATCGCCGAAGAGCCGCGCGATCTCGATGTCGGCGGGTGCGTTGTAGATTTCCTGCGGCGTACCGATCTGGCGGATGCGCCCCTGCGACATCACCGCGATCCGGTCGCCGAGCGCCATCGCTTCCTTGTAGTCCTGGGTCACGTAGACGACGGTAGCACCTTCTGCTGCCAAAAGGCGCGGCAGTTCCAGCCGCATCTCGAAGCGGAGTTTCGCGTCGACATTGCGCAACGGGTCGTCGAGCAAAAGCAGCGGCGGCGAGCCGACCAGCGCGCGGGCCAATGCCGTGCGCTGCTTCTGGCCGTTGGAAAGCGCCTTCGGGTGATGGCTCAGTACATGGTCGATCTTCAGGAGCTTGGCGACCTTTTGCACGCCCGCGGTGATCGCATCCTTCGACGACCGCGTCGCCGTCAGCGGGCTGGCGATATTGTCGAAGGCGCTCATGTGGGGAAAGAGCGCGAAGTTCTGGAAGGCCATGCCGACACCGCGGTGTTCGGCATCGACATCGGTCATGTCCTCGCCGCCGATCAGCACCCTGCCCTCGTCGGGCTCGATGACGCCGGCGACAAGGCGCAGCAGCACCGTCTTGCCGGCGCCGGACGGGCCGAAGAGCACCAGGCGTTCGCCATTGGCGACATCGAGCGACAGGTCGTCGAGAACCGTCTGGCTCTTGTAGCGCTTGACGATGTTTTTTAGGTGAAGCGTCGTCATGTCTTACCCTTTCACCGCGCCAAGCGACAAACCTTCGACGAGGTAACGCTGGGCGTAGAGTGCGAGCGCGAGCGTCGGCGTGACCGAGAGAACGATGGCCGAGGCTATCTGCCCGTATTGGATGCCTGAGGATGTGACGAAGGCAAGTGCGCCCACGGTCACCGGCTGCTTGTCGGCGGAGGCCAGCACCAGCGCGAAGACGAAATTGTTCCAGGCGAAGATGAAGGCGAGCAGGCCGGCGGCAGCGATACCGGGACCGGCGAGCGGCAGGGCGATCTTGCGGAAGGTCGCAAACCAGGAATGGCCGGCGATGCGGTAGGCATATTCGACGTCGGCCGAGATATCCTCGAAGTAACCACGCACGATCCACAGGATCAGTGGCAGGCAGATCAGCTGGTAGACCCAGATCAGGCCGAAATAGGTGTTGGAAAGGCCGAGCCACTGGAAATATTGGGTCAGCGGCAGCAGCACCAGCAGCGGTGGCGCGAAGCGGAACGACAGCAGCGTGAACGCGATGTCTTCCGAACCCCTGAACTTGTGCCGGGCAAAGGCGTAGGCCGCGGGAACGCCGAGCACCAGCGCCACCGCAACGGAAGCGACCGACAGGAAGATCGAGTTGCCGAGGTTGCGCATGAAGGCGATGTCGAGCGTACCGGCGGCCGTCTGCAACTTGCCGGTGATCAGCGCCGCATAGTTGGATAGTGTCGGCGAGAACACGATCGATGGCGGAATGGTCAGGATCGTCTCGTTCGTCTGGAACGACATCAGGAAGATCCAGAAGATCGGGAACATGAAGAAGACAACGACGAGCGTCAGGGCGACAGCGCGCAGGACCCGTTCGATGGGAGACGTGGTTTCCATGTGAACCTCCTTACGCTTCGCCGCGGGCGCGTTCGCGCAGGCGCAGCCAGTTCTTGATGAAGACGTTGGAGAGCGTGTAGGTGATCGCCCACAGGATGATCAAAAGCGCTGCCGAACGGCCGACATTGGTCGACTGGAAGAAGTTGAGATAGGCCTCGACCTGAAAGACGGTCAGCGTGTTGCCGGGGCCGCCTTGCGTCATCGCATAGATGATGTCGAACTGCTGGATACTGTCGAGCAACCGGAACAGCGTCGCCGTCAGGATATAGGGCGTCAGCATCGGCAGGGTGATGCGGAAAAAGACGAAGCTTCGCGGCACGCCGTCAAGCGCCGCCGCCTCGAAAGGCTGGGTCGGCAGCGACCGAAGGCCGGCCAGAAGCAGGATCATGATGAAGGGCGTATAGACCCAGATATCGACGAGGATGACGGTCAGGAGTGCCGTGTCGGGCGAAGAGGCCCAGCGGAAGTCATGCAGGCCGATCAGGCTTGCGAGGTAGCTGAGGATGCCGAAACTCGGATTGGTCATCAGCTTCCACATCAAAGCGGCGAGCGCCGGCGCAATCATCAGCGGCAACAGCAGCATGATCGAGATGAAGTTGTTGATCGTTGAGCGGCGCTGCAGCAACAATGCGATGCCGAGACCGAGCAGCAGTTCCAGCGTCACGGTGATCCCGGCATAGAGCAGCGACACCTTCAGCGTGTTCCAGAAGGCCGGATCGGTGACGAAGTTCAGGTAGTTTTCGCCCCAGTTGAACTGACGCGCCCAGGGCTGGCTCAACCTATAACGCTGGAACGAATAGATAACCGCCGTGAAGAAGGGGATGAGAATGCCGATGCACACGAGCAGCGCCGGCAGGCTCAGCACATAGGGAAGCATCTTCCTGCTGATCCTGAAACCTGACGCCGGTTTGCGGAGTGTTGCTGTTGAAGCCATGTGGAGCTCCGTTCTCTAAAGTCTTGAAGAAAGCACGCGGCACGCGAGGTCGAGCCCCGCGCCAGTCCACCGGCATCTCAGGTTGGTTTGGGCGGCCTTAAGCCGATCTCGCGGGATGCCCGGCGCCGAATGCGCCGGGCATCGCTTGGGAGGCGTATCAGCCGAGACCAGCTTCCTTCAGCTGGCGATCGATGCTTTCGACGAGCTGGTCGAGACCTTCATCGACCGGTACCTGCTTGGCGACCATCTTCTGCAGCGTCGCCGCCCATTCGGTGGTGACGTCGAAGAACAGCGGCTGCGGCGTGAACTTGATCGAGGCGCCGGCGGCCGAAGCGTCGAACATTTCGACATAGCCCGGATACTTGCCGTTCAGCTTCTCGCGGAACATCTCGTCCTTCCAGATCGACTGGCGAACGGGATCGACGAAGTCCATCTTGGTGGCGCCGAACAGCGCGTGCTCCGGACCCGACGCCCACTGCAGGAAGTACCAGGTGGCGTCCTTGTCCTTGGAGAAATTGGACATGGCGAGCGACCAGATCCAGATGTTTGGCGTCGAGGCCGTGGCTTCCGGGTTGGCGGCAAAGGCGGCGTAGCCGAGCTTGCCGGCCATCTTGTTGTCGCCGCCGTTCATGAAGTAACCAAGGCAATCGGCGTCGAAGATCATCGCCGATGCGCCGGCACCGAGATCGGCGCCGACCTGATACCAGGTATAGGTCGACCAGTCCTTCGGGCCGCTTTCCTGGATCATCTGCACGAACTTGGTGTGATAGGCCTTGGACTCGGCCGTATTCATCGCTGCCGACAGCTTACCGTCGGCTGAAACGTTCAAGTCCTTCTGGTTGAAGTTGGCGTAACCGGACAGGAAGCCCGGATGGATCGTCGCCCAGGAGCGCGAACCTCTGACGCCGATGCCGTAGATGCCGCCGATGTCCTTCTGCAGCTTGGCCGCGACCGCGATCATGTCGTCGAGGTTCTTCGGCAGCTCGACGCCGGCCTTGTCGAACATCTCGCGGTTATAGGTGATGTTGTTCTGTTCGAACGCCCACGGAATGCACCATTGCTTGGCGTCTTCCGAACCGAGCGCCCCGCCCGGCTGACCGTTCCAGGCGCAGGAGTTCTTCACGCCGGCGAGGAAATCGTCCCAGTTGTAGTTCGGGTTGGTCTTGGTCGGATCCTTGATCCATTCGTTGAGGTCGGCGATCCAGCCGGCCGGACCATAGGTCCAGGTCATGTAGGCGCCGGTCATGAAGGCGTCGTATTCGGACGAGCCCGACGAAAGCGCTGCCGTCACCTTGTCGAAATAGACGTCCTCCGGGAACACGTCATAGGTGACTTCGATACCGGTCAGATCCTTGAAGGCCTGAAGGTTGGCAATCATCGCGTCAGCATAGGGATGCTTGTTCAGAAGCAGCTTCAACGACTTTCCGGAATGCGCCTTCCAGTCGAAATCGGCGGCCAGCGCCTGGGTCGACATCATGTTGAAGAGCGTGCCGGCCGAACCGGCCGCAATCCCGGCAGCGCCGAGACCCTTGAGCATGCCGCGACGATCTACCTCTCCGCGCAGAAACGCGCTGATGAGGTCTTTCTCCTTCTCGTACATAAGTCTTCTCCTCCGTTGCGGGTATGATTGCATCATGCGATCACCGGCTACCCGACCGGTATTCCTCCCCCGAGGCGTTAGAGCGACACCTCCTCGCCCTCGCCTCTCGACTTTGTCAGGCACTCCTCATTTTCCGTCGGCGGCCAGCGCCCGAGCGGTCTTTTCGTCGGTGATGAGGCCGCTCAGCAGGCCGCTGCCAAGCACGGCACGAATGGCAGGCGTCTTGATCTTGCCGCCGGCGACGGCCACCGTGCGCCGATCCTTCAGGTCGTCGCGGCTGAGCGTGAAGGTGCGGTTCGACAGCGTCGTCTCGATCGGGCGACCATCCTCGTCGAAGAAGTGGCCAAGCAACTCGCCCTTGCCCCCGCCCCTCTGAATTTCCTCGATCTCGCTCATCTCGATCATTCCGGTCGAAACCAGCGACGCCTCGCGCTCTGCCGTGCCGATGCCAACCAACAAGAGGTCGGCGGTCTTGGCGAGATCGAACACTTCGCGCACGCCGCGCTGGCTGAAGAGCACGTCGCGATCCTCGACGGTGTTGGCGAAGAACGGCACGGGCATGACATAGGCTTCCGCGCCGGTACGCTCGGCCAGCCGGTGGATCACGTCATGCGGGTTTGCCGAGAACTTGCGGGTGAGACCGCCGAGCAGCGAGACGAAACGGGTGTTATTGCTGGTGGTGCGCGGCAGATACTCGACACAAGCAGCAAGCGTGCGGCCATGACCGACGCCGACGAGCGCAGTTTCGCCGCGTTCGATCTCGCGCTTCAGGAACTGCGCGCCAGAAATGCCGAGCGCCTTCAGCGGCAGATCGTCGGCATCGAAGTCGGGAACGACCTCGCAGTAGTCAAGTCCGTAGCGCGCGGAAAGCTTCTGCTCCAGCTCGACGCATTCCGACACTTCGCCATCGATATAGACCTTCACCAGGCCTTCCTGGTTGGCCTTCATGATCAGGCGGTGGGCTTTCAGTGACGTCAGCCCCAGCCGCTTGGCAACCTCGGCCTGGGTCAGACCGCCGGCATAATGCAGCCACGCGGCGCGCGTCGCCATGCTGGTTTCGTCGTCGCGAAGGTTTGCACCACCGATGATCGCCATCGTCTCCACCCAGGTTCGTTATGTTGCAACGCATGATACCTTTTGCATTGCATGATATTTTTATCTCGTTGCTGAAAGAAATTTCATGCCGTGAAAAAAATGTCAAGCAAGTACGTGCGCGGTGCGTTCATGGTTTGTGGATCGCGGCGAATGACGAGGAGAAAGGACTGGCCGACGAGCGTGCAATGGGCCGAGAATCGATGGCGATGGGACTGCTGCCGCTGGCGGGCATAGGGAGGGCCGAGGGCGCATCGAGACGCCTCATCCCTGTGCCTGTCATAGGGATCCAGCCAACCCAAGGCCTTGGGCTGGAAGATCTTCTGACCTGACAGACGTCAGTCGCTGGATTCCGGCACAAGGCCGGAATGAGGGAGAATGGGATGCGCCGCACCTCCAACACAGCCATTCTCAGCCGACGCTTCACACTTTGGCAGTTCTCTGGGAACGCCAAGGGTGCAAAAACCTCCTCATCCCTGTGCCTGTCACAGGGATCCAGCCAGCCCAAGGCCTTGGGCTGGAAGGTCTTTTGACCCGACAGACGTCAGGTCGCTGGATTCCGGCACAGGGCCGGAATGAGGGGCGACGGGGATACGCCGCCCGTCAAGCAAGGGCGCGCTCTTAGAATTTCGCCAACACGCCCCCCGAAAGACTGGTGTGGCGCTGAACCCTACTGGCCGAGATTGCGCAGGTAGAGGGAAAGAAGCTGCGTCTGAGAGGAGATGCCGAGCTTACGGTAGACGTTGCGGCGGTGGACCTTGACCGTGCCGGTCGAGATCCCAAGCTTCAGGCCGATCGATTCCGACGAATGACCCTGCAGCACGAGTTCGATGATCGAGGCTTCGCGCTCGGTCAGATTCAGGTGCTGCCAGACGCCGTCCGCGGGAGGGTGCGCCGACTTTCTCCGGCTGCGGCCGGTCTTTGCCAGCGCCGTGTCGAACCGGCGCCCGAGGTCGGCCCAGTGGTGGCGCACAAGGGCGGAGACCAGCGGCTCGACCTTCTTCAGCAACGCGAATTCCGCCGTGCTGAACGGGCCTGTCGCCTCGCGCCGCATCAGCGAAAGCACGACGGTGATCTGCTCGCTGATCGGCACGAAGAAGCCGACCTCCTCCGCCAGTCCCGTCTGCACGTAATAGGTCCGATAGTATTCGCTGGAGAAGAACCGGTCCGGCGCCCGCTCCCGCATGCGCCAGACACCCGGCTTGCCCTCGCAGGCCGCGTGGTAGAACGGATCAAGCAGATAGGGCCCGGCCTGGTAGAGGCTGACGAATAGAACATGGTCCTTGGCATTGAAGGTACTGTAGAGGTCGATCGGCCGTTCCTTGCCGCGATAGGCGAAAACCACGACATAATCGAAGGTCATCAGCGTCGACATCAATTGCCGATAGGCCGCACCCACAGCCTCGTCGTCCATGGTCGCACCGTCGACCATGGGCGCCAAGACCTGAAATAATCCCTCGAGATCGATGCCCAAACCGCTCTCCCGCCGATCCGGCCCTGTTCCGGGGTATACTCCTCCCACAAGCCAATTCGCGTTGAAATACCTCTCTCGGGGTATATACCGGCACCGGGCACTTTGACTAGGCTGCCTGTCAATGACGGTGGAGCGCGGGGGCATCAGAGCCTTGGCGGTATCCGACAACAACCGCAGGGAACAGACGTGACATCCGCTTCGACGAACGACATCGAATTCCGTTCGGTCGCCAAACGCTATGGCAGCGTGACCGCCGTTTCGGACATCAACTTCGCGGTGCCCCGGGGCGCCTTCATGGCGCTGCTCGGACCTTCCGGCTGCGGCAAGACCACCTGCCTGCCCATGATCGGCGGCTTCGAGCAGCCGAGCGAAGGCACCGTCTATATCAACGGCGAGGCGATGAACGGCGTTGCCGCCTATCGGCGCCCGGTCAACATGGTGTTCCAGCACTATGCGCTGTTCCCGCATCTCGACGTCGAGCAGAACGTCTCCTATGGCCTCAGGCAGATGCGGCCGCGCATCGCCAGTGCCGAGATTTCGCGCCGCGCCCAGGAGGCGCTGGAGATGGTCCGGCTCGGCGGCTTCGGCAAGCGCCGGATCCACGAAATGTCCGGCGGCCAGCAGCAGCGCGTCGCGCTCGCCCGCGCCATCGTCAACAAGCCGAGGGTGCTCCTGCTCGACGAGCCGCTGGCGGCACTCGACAAGAAGCTGCGTACCGCCATGCAGATCGAGCTGCAGACCCTGCAGCGCGAACTCGGCATCACCTTCGTGCTCGTCACCCACGACCAGGAGGAAGCGCTGTCGATGAGCGACTTCGTCTGCGTCATGAATGCCGGCCGCATCGTCCAGGTCGGGCCGCCGCAGGAAATCTACGATCGCCCTGCAAGCCTGTTCGTCGCCGATTTCGTCGGCAAGACCAACCGGATCGCTGCCACCGTCGACAATGGCGGCGCCTCCATCCTGTTTGCCAACGGCACGCGGTTTGCCGCCCCGGCCACCACGACACCGAGCGCCGGTGCTGCCATGGTCGCGTTGCGCCCCGAGGCGATCAGCCTGAAACGCAATGGTGCTGCCGCCACTGCCGCCCTCACCGGCACCGTCACGCACCGCATCTTCCTGGGATCATCGGTCGAATACTCCATCGATGTCGATGGCCTCGGCGATTTCCTCGTCACCGCCGACCGCCGGGCGCTCGGCGACAGCGATCTCGTCGAGCCCGGCGACAAGGTCGGCCTCGCCTTCGATCCGAATGCGCTTCACGTCTTTCCGGCCTGAAATGTGTTTCCGGCCCGACCCGGCCGCCCCCTGAGCCTTGCATGAACGTCAACGATAAAGGGAACAGCGTCATGACCAAATGGTACAGAGAAAATGCCCCGATCACCGCCGAGCAATTGGCCGACGAGCTGATGCGCCTGAAGCGCGGCTCGGTCACCCGCCGCCACTTCCTCGGCGTCACCGGCCTTGGCCTTGCAACGGCGGTTCTGGCGCGCCAGCCGGGCCTCTTCAATTCGACGGCCTTTGCCGGCGATCTCGGCACGCAGATGTCGATCGCCACCTGGCCTAATTATCATGATCCTGCCACCTTCGAGGCGTTCCAGACGGCAACCGGCGTTGCCGTCGAGGTCAACGTCTTCGGCTCGAACGAGGAAATGCTCGCCAAGCTCCAGGCCGGCGGCACCGGCTGGGACCTGTTCGTGCCCACCAACTACACCATCTCCACCTATGTGAAGCTCGGCCTGATCGACGAACTCGATCTCTCCAAGCTGCCGAACTACGACGCCTCGACCGAGACCGCGCGCTTCACCAACGAGGGTGTCGTCGACGGCAAGACCTATGCCGTGCCGAAGAACTGGGGCACCACGGGCATCGCGCTCAACTCCAGCAAGATCAAGACACCGGTGACCAGCTGGAAGGACTTCTTCGAGATCGCCATGACCGAGGCCGACGGCCGCGCCATGGTCCACGACTACCAGCTGACCACCATCGGCAATGCGCTCGTCTCGCTCGGCTATTCCTTCAATTCGACCAAGCCGGAAGGGCTCGCCAAGGCCGAGGAACTGCTGATCAAGGTCAAGCCGCACCTCTACGCCATCAACAGCGACTACCAGCCGTCGATGCGCGCCACCGACGCCTGGATGACGATGTGCTGGACCAATGACGGCGCGCAGCTCAACCGCGACATGCCGGAAATCCAGTTCGTGCTCGGCAAGGACGGCGGCGAAATCTGGTCGGACTTCTACGCCATCCCGAAGAGTGCGGCCAACAAGGCGGCCGGTTATGCGCTGCTCAACTACCTGATGGCACCGGAAAACGCCGTCAAGGAACATATCGCCAATGGCGCGCCGACCACCGACAGCCGCGTGATGAAGCTGCTGCCGGCCGACGTCACCGGCAACAAGATCGTCTATCCCGACGAGGCCTCGCTGACGCCGCTCGAATTCGGCGCCGCGGTAACCTTGACCGATCCGGGCCGCGCCGAGCTGATGGCGCGGTTCAAGTCAGCCTGATTGAAACTTTGACGTGACCGCCCCTCATCCTCGCGGTGAGGGGCCGAAATGCCAATGAAACTTGACGGATCAACTCACATGCCCGCGGCAACGAACACGAAGAGAAACCTGGTGACGGCAGCGCTGGTGGCGCCGGCGGCGGCATGGCTGATGATCTTTCTGGTCCTGCCGTTCATCGCCATGCTGGTCTTCGCCTTCGGCGAGCGCGCGCCCGAAGGCGGCTATCAGGCGGCGTTCACCTTCGCCCAGTTCGCCAGGCTCCCGACCCGGGCGGCCGCCTTCTGGAACACGATGGTGCTGGCGCCGGTCGGTGCGCTGCTCTGCCTGCTGGTCGCCTACCCCGTCGCCTATTATCTCGCCGTCAAGGCGGACCCGCGGTACCGCCTTATCCTCGTGTCGCTGGTGGTCGTACCCTTCTGGACGAGCCTGCTCGTTCGCACCTATGCCTGGATGTATATCCTCGGCTCGCGCGGCATTCCGAACCTGCTGTCGATGATCGGCCTTGAGGATGTGCGCCTGCTCAATACGCCGGGCGCCGTGCTGCTCGGCATCGTCTATGGCTACCTGCCGCTGATGATCATGCCGATCTATGTCAGCCTCGAAAAGCTCGATCGCCGGCTGCTCGAAGCCTCCGCCGATCTCGGCGCGAGACCCGTCTCGACCTTCTTCGGCGTCACCCTGCCGCTGTCACTGCCGGGCGTGATGACGGGCGTGGCGCTCGTCACCATCCTGCTGCTCGGCGAATACCTGATCCCGCAGCTTCTCGGTGGCGGCAAGGTGTTCTTCATCGGCAACGCGCTGGTCGATCTCTTCCTGCAATCTCGAAACTGGCCTTTCGGCTCGGCGATCGCCGTGACGCTGGTGGCCGTGGTCGTGGTCATCCTGATGGTGGCGATGCGCATCGCCTTCAGGGTCGCCGGCACAAGACAGGTGGATCTCGTCTGATGCGCGCCTTCATCTCCTCGGTCTATATCTTCCTCTACGCGCCGATCGCGCTGGTCGTCCTGTTTTCGTTCAATGCCGGCCGCAGCGCCAGCGAGTTCACCGGCTTTTCGACCGCATGGTACGGCAAGGCGCTCGGCAATACCTTCCTGGTCTCGGCGCTGCAGAACAGCCTGATGATCGCCTTTACCAGCGCCACCCTTGCCGCCATCTTCGGCACCATGGCCGCACTCGGCATGGAGCGGCTGGCGCCGCGCAACCGGGCGATCTTCGACGCGCTCTTTGCCGCGGCCATCGTCGTGCCCGGCGTCGTCATCGGCATCGCCACGCTTGTGGCGCTCGTCGCCGTCTTTTCCTTCGTCAATCCGGCGCTATCCGCCATCTGGCCGGGCGACCAGCCGCCACAGCTCGGGCTCGGCTATGGCTCGATCATCGCCGCGCACGGGCTGTTCTCGATGGCGCTCGTTACCATGATCGTGAAAGCTCGCATCGCCAGCCTCGGGCGCGATATCGTCGAGGCATCGAGCGATCTCTATGCGACGCCGCTCACCACCTTCCGCCTGATCGTGCTACCGCAGATCCTGCCGTCGATCCTGGCGGGTTTCCTGCTCGCCTTCACCTTCTCCTTCGACGATTTCATCATCGCCTTCTTCGTCGCCGGTTCGAAGACGACGCTGCCGATCTACGTCTTCGCTTCGATCCGCCGCGGCGTGACGCCGGAAATCAACGCGATCGCGACGCTGGTGCTCGTCGCCTCGCTGCTCCTGATCCTGACCGCCCGCATCCTGATGCGGGACAAAAAACCGAAATCCGGGGAGTGAACAGATGATCCTGAAAGACCGGGTCGCGATCGTGACCGGAGCGGGCTCCGGGATCGGTCAGGCGGGCGCTGCCATCATGGCGCGCGAGGGTGCGCATGTCGTCGTCGTCGACCGCAGCCCCGAGGCCGGCAGCCTGACCGTCGACACCATCCGCGCCATGGGCGGCAAGGCCGAGGCCGTCACCCTCGACGTTACCGACGATGCAGCGCTTGCCGACGGCATCGCCGATATCCTCTATCGCCACGGCCGCATCGATATCCTGCACAATCACGCCGGCGCGCAGGTTGCCGGCGATCTTGAAGAGGTCGAAGTCTCCGGCTTCGACCGCTCGTGGAACCTCAATGTGCGTGCGCATTTCATGGCCGCCCGCCTGGTCATGCCGTCGATGAAGGCCGCCGGCCGCGGCGTCATCGTCAACACCTCGTCATCGTCGGGCGTGCTCTACGACCGCGAGATGATCGCCTACACCACCACCAAGCATGCGGTTATCGCCATGACCAAGCAGATGGCCGGCGACTACGCCCGCCACGGCATCCGCGTCAACGCGCTCTGCCCCGGTTGGGTCGATACGCCCTTCAACGACCCCTTCATCGCCCAGATGGGCGGTCGCGGCGCGATCGAGGCCTACATCCGCGAAAAGGTACCGCTCGGCCGCTGGGCAAGCGTCGACGAAATCGCCGAGTCGATCCTGTTCCTGGTGTCCGACCGATCGTCCTACATGACCGGCCAAATCCTGGTGGTCGATGGCGGCGAGACGGTGGTGTGACGTCCGGACGCTGAGGTACCCACCAGGCCTCGTTGTGAAGGCGCCGCCGCCCCACTCGCCTCATTTCCGCGCTGGCTCGGAGCGTTTTCCTCGCGTCCCTGGTGTCTGTGGTGCGCGAAGCGCTTCCTCCTTTCCCTCATTTCTGTGCTTGTCACAGAAATCCAGCCACGGCGCGTCTGCGCCGTGAAGGACTTGTGCCAGACGCCGGAACGAAGGAGCCTCTGGCGCCGCCGACGCGGCGCCGCTGGATCTCTGTGACAAGCACAGAGATGAGGTCGGCAAATGTTGACGCCCTATCACACCTCCGGAACAATACCCCGGCATGCCCAGGCCACTGCCGCAAACGACCGGGGGCCGTCGGGTTGGCCAGCCTCATAGGCGGCCTTCACGGCTGCATCGATCTTCACCCGCTGGGCTGGCTCTAGTGCCGAGACGTATTTGCCGAGAGGTCCCTCACCCGCGGAGATCGGCTGCCAGAAATCTGCGAACGACTGATAGTCCATCCGGATCATAAGCGACGTCTGCTCGATATCCACGAGGCCATGCGCCGCGAAGCTCTGTATCATCTCTCCGGGCCGCATCATCGGCTGGAAACAATAGCGGGCGCGTACCTGATCGGCATTTTCATCGAGCATCGCCGCCGTATCGAGCACCATGCGCATGCCCGGCAGACCGCCGAAATGATCCCAGACCACGGCCGCAACCACGCCGCCCGGCCGCACCACCCGGCGCATTTCGGCGACGGCCTTTTCCGCTTCAGGTACGAAATGCAGGACCAGCAGCGCCAGCGCCCGGTCGAAATAATCATCGGCAAAGGGAAGCGCGCAGGCATCGGCCTGCTGGATCCTGATCCTCGGATCGGTGTTCGCCTTGATCGCCGCTTCGACGAAGACGGGCGAAAAGTCGATCGCCGTGATCTCACGGAGATCTGCCGCATGCGGCAGCGCAAAGGTCAGGCTTCCGGTACCACATCCGACGTCGAGGATCCGCTCGCCATCTGCAAGGCCTGAAAAGTTGATAAAAAGCGGCGCGAGCTGTTTGCTCCAACGCCCCATCAGTTGCTCATAGCCAGTCGCACTTTGAACATTGAAGCTTGATGTCATGATCGCCCCCAAGCAGCAAAGCCAGCATTCTACCGCGTTTCCATAAATCGTATTCGATTTAAGGAAACATGCGGCAATTCAAAGTGCTACAACGACCTTCGCGCGTACGCGCGGCGCTGTAGCTCGCGCACTGCTCGATACCAAGGCGTCGACGATCCTCTCGGAGAGACGGTGGCAAGACGCCGGCCCCTGGCTATGTCAGGGCAATGTGCCCGATGCCCTTGGCGGCGATCTCCTCAAAACTCTCGTCGTAGCCGGCATCGGCGTAGCGGATGACGCCGAGTGCGGTGTCGTTGGTGAGCGCATGGTCGAGCCGCTCGTCGGCAGCTTGCGTGCCGTCGGCCACCACCGTCACGCCGCAGCTCGTCATGTAGCCGGCATAGCCGCCGCCGCCCGAATGCACGACGACGAGATCCGCCATCGAGGAGCAGAGCAGCATGGCGTCGAGCAGCGGCCAGTCGGCGATCGCGTCCGATCCGTCCTTCATCCGCTCGGTCATGATGTTGGGATGCGCCATGGCGCCGGCATCGAGGTGGTCGCGCGAAAAGGCGACTGGTCCCTTCAATTCGCCCGACGCCACCAGTTCGTTGACGCGACGGGCCAGCGCTGTGCGCTCACCATGGCCGAGCCAGGCGATGCGCGCCGGCAGGCCCTCGAACGGGATGTGCTCGCGTGCAAGCCTGATCCAGTTGGTGACGATCTTGTTGTCCGGGAACATTTCGAGTAGCAGGTCGTCGATGCGCGCGATGTCGCTCTCCTCGCCGGACAGAGCCATCCAGCGGAAGGGGCCGATGGCGCGGGCAAAGAGTGGGCGCAAATAGGCCTCGGTGAAGATTGGAATGTCGAAGGCGTTGGTAACGCCGCCCTCGCGCGCCTGGGTGCGGATGAGGTTGCCGTTGTCGAAGACTTCCGCGCCCTTTTTCTGAAACTCGAGCATCGCCGTAACATGCTCGACGATCGAGGCGCGGCTTGCGGCCATCAGATGGCCCTGGCCGTCGTCACGCAGCGATTTCACCTGATCGACCGTCATGCCCTTCGGCACGTAGCCGTAGACGAGGTCGTGCGCCGAGGTCTGGTCGGTAACCACGTCGGGCACGATGCCGCGCCGGGCGATTTCCGGGTAGACCTCGGCGGCGTTGCCGATGAGCCCGACGGAGAGCGCCCGCTTGTCCCGGACCGCCGCATCGATCATCGCAAGTGCCGTATCCAGATCCGGTGCGATCTCCTGGAGGTAGCCGATCTCCCGGCGCTTCTTCGCCCGCTCCGGGTCGATATCGACGCAGAGGATGGCGGCGCCCGCCATGCGGCCGGCAAGCGGCTGCGCGCCCCCCCATGCCGCCGAGCCCGGCCGTCAGCACGAAGCGGCCGGAAAGATCGCCGCCGAACCGCCGCTCGGCAATGCGCATGAAGATCTCGTAGGTGCCCTGGATCACCCCCTGGCTGCCGATATATTGCCAGGCCCCGGCCGTCAGCCCGCCCCAGCAGATCAGCCCCTTGCGTTGCAGCTCGTAGAAGACTTCGGCCTTGGCCCATTGGCCGACGATGTTGCAGTTGGCCATGATCACCAGCGGCGCCTTGGCATGGGTCTTGAGCAGCCCGACCGGCTTGCCGGACTGGATGATCAGCGTCTGGTCCTCGTCCATCTCGATCAACGTCTTGACGATGGCGCGGTGCGCCGGCCAGTTGCGCGCGGCCTTGCCGAGCGCGGCATAGACGATGAGGTTGTCCGGATCCTCGCCGACAGAAAGCACGTTTTCGAGTAGCCGCAGCAAGGCCTCCTGCCGCCAGCCCTTGGCGCGCAGCACCAGTCCGCCGGGGATCGGAAAGTTCGGGTGACGGGGGTTGGCCTTGGGCATCGTCTCGTTCCTCTTCGTTGTCGCGAGGCAGCTCGCTGCCCCTCACCCTAACCCTCTCCCCGCAAGGGAGAGGGGATTGTTCACAGCTTGCGGCGAACATCGCGTGCGAAGCCGCTATGGTCCATCGCCCACAGGCCGGGGGCGTAAACGGCTCCCCTGCTCGCTGCCAACGCGCCATCTCATCACAATCGTGCCTCTCCCCTTCTCGGCGAGAAGAATAACCACGGCTTGCCGCCCCGGGTCGCAACGACGTCGCCTCTCCCCGCCTACGGGGAGAGGTTAGGGTGAGGGGCAAAACCACTCTCTGCATTCACTTCGGCGGCAACGTTTCGACGAAGGCAGTCGCCGCATCGATGAGCCGCTTGCGCACGGCGTCGTCGCCATAAGCGTCTGCCCCGGCCCGCACCCAGCCATGCATCGCGCGGCCGTTCATCACCATCAGTTCGACATCGGACAGCGCCAGCGCCCAGCCGTCATTGCCCTTGCCGAGCCGCACCAGCATCGATCCTTCGCGCGCGCCGCAGAGCAGGTTGCCGTTGAGCAGAAACGCCCAGCCGCCGAACATCGCCTTTTCCGACAGCCCCGGCCGCCCGGCGATCTCGTCCTTGATCAGTTCCTCAAGTCCCGCATCCCGCGCCATGACCTCTCTCCCCTGGCGTTTCCTGTGCACACGAAATCTGGAAACGCTTTACCTCATTGTTCTCTTGCATTTCCGGACGGCAAACCGCTTCGCGCTTTTCCTGGACATGCTCTACGACCGCCCGGCCAGAGCGTAGCGGGCGAGCTCTATGCCCATCGCCTTTTCGACCGAGGGGTAGACCGTCGGGTCGAGCACGCTGGACGCAAGCGGGATCACCGACTTCGGCACATGCAGCACGAAGATCGTCATGCCGACCCGCAGTTGGCCGACGCTCAAGGGTTCGCCCTCTGATGACAACGTGGTGATGACGTCAGGGAAGGTGGCAAGCCTCCGGCCTTCCGCAGAGTCAACCGCCATGTATTCATTCATCACGTGCAATACCGTTGAGTCAGCCCCCTTCCCCAGCGTCACCGTGCCGATGTCGAAGGCCTCCTTGGTGTAGGTGACCGACTTGTCGGTGATCGTGCCTTCGGCAAGGATCGCGCCATTGGTCGTCTTGACGATCGCATCGATCACCGCGCTGCCGCCCTTGGCTTCCGCCGCGATGATCGCCTCGCCGAGCGCCAGCGCCAGCGAGATGCCGCCGAGCGCCGCATTCGCCTTGACGTAGGACGCGCGGACCGGATTGCGGCACGAGGCGATGAAACCGCCGGACATGTCGGAGGCGGTGCGCAGGATCGGCGAGACCTTGGCGGTCGCGCCGCGGACCACCAGCTCGATATAGCGGTTCTCGTCGCGATTTCCCCCGACGGCGGTCTGGATCATCTGTTCAGGCGACCCGGCAAGGCCGATCGAGCCCATGTCGCCGGTCGGGTGCGCCCGGATGTCGCCGACCGCATCGACCACCTTGGTCCCGAGGATCGCCGATGGCAGCCAGCCATTGAGCGTCGAGGACTTGCCGTTCTGGCCGATGATCAGGCCCGAAAGCTTCTCGCCGAGCGCCTCCTGCAGCAGTTGCACCGCCTTGACGTAGTCGACGCCGCGCATTTCCCAGGGGGTGGTCGAGGCCGGCGCGCCGATGGCGGCTGCTGTCGCCACCCAGTCGTCGGCATCAAGCTCGTCGACCGACACCAGTTCCGGTTTGCCGATCGAGACCGCGGCATAGCCGAGCATGCGGCCGTGATCGGCCCAGCCGCCGCCGCCGGCGGCATAGACGGAGCCGCCCTTGACCGCAGCTTCGACATCCTTCTCCGTCAATATCCGACCCATCTCAAACCTTCTCCTGCAATTGTTTGTCGAGTCTTCTGACGGCATCGAAGAGCACGGCAGTGCCTAGCGCGATATCGTCGTTCTCCGCCCACTCGTCCGGGGCGTGCGAACGACCGCCCCGGCACGGAATGAAGATCATCGCCGAGCGGGTGATGCGCCCCATCCACGCGGTGTCATGCCCGGCTCCGGAGGCCATGCGCCGGTGGCGGGCACCGATCTGGCCGCAGCTTTCCTCCAGCGTCGAAAGCAGCAGCGGATCGCCGGGTGTGGGATGATTGTCGGAGATAACATTGGCGGGCGCGATGGTCACGCCGGCCTCACCGGCAACGCGCGCGGCAAGCGCGCCCAGTTCGACGATGAATTTCTCCATCTGCGGCTGCAGTTCGGCACGTGCATCGATCAGCAACCGCGCCCGCGACGGCACGACATTGGCGGCGTTCGGTTCGATCGAGAACTCGCCGACGGTCGCGGTGAAGTGTCCCTCGCCCTTGGAGAATTCGGTTGCCAGCGCCTCGATTGCCAGCACCAACCGGGAGGCTGCGACAAGCGCATCGCGCCGGTGGTCCATCGGTGTCGTGCCGGCATGGTCGGCCTGCCCTTCGACGATGATCTCGATGCGGGTGATGCCGGAGATCGCTGTGACGACGCCGATATCCAGGCGCCCGGTCTCCAGCACCGGCCCCTGCTCGATATGCAGTTCCAGAAAGGCCTTGATGTCGGAACGCTTGAGCGCTGGCAGCCGCGACGGATCGCCGCCAACTTCGACGATGCCCTGCCGCAGGCTCAGTTCGCCCTGCACCCGGCTCAGCCAGCCATCCGGCAGGATGCCGGCCATGCCGCGGCTGCCGACGCAGGAAACGCCGAAGATCGACACTTCCTCGGCAAGGAAATCGACGATCTCCAGGTCGTGATCGAGTTCGATGCCGCCGTCGGAAAGCGCGCGCGCCACTTCAAGTGCCGCGGCGACGCCGGCAATGCCGTCGAAGCGACCGCCCTCCGGCACCGTGTCGGAGTGGGAACCAAGCATCAGCGTTCCGAGCGCGGACTTTCGCCCCTTGCGCCGGCCGATGAGATTGCCGGCCGCATCGATGCGCGTCTCCAGCCCCGCCGCACGAAAGCGGCGATCGAGGAAGGCGCGGCCCTCCAGAAACAGCGGCGTGAAAGCCCGGCGGGTATAGGGCCGATCCGGCTCCGTGATCCCCGCAAGCCCGTTGACGATGCCGGCGATCCGGCTGGCATCCACCGGCAGATTGGTCTTGATGCTCGTGCTCATCGGGCCTCCTGCAAAGGCAAAGTCTGCAGCGGGCGAACGAAGGCGCCGGTGCCAGGCTTGGCGACGACGGCGCGCCCGTCAAAGGCAAGCGACCCGCGCAGATAGGTGGCAGACACCCGCCAGGGCAGCCTGATGCCGTTATAGGGCGACCAGCCGACGACGTTGTGACCGCTTGTCGCCGCATCATAGGTATAGGGCTCGGGCGTCATGACGATGATATCGGCGTCCTTGCCGGCCTCCAGCGCGCCCTTCTGGTGGTCGAGCCGGAAATGCCGCGCCGGGTTCAGCGTCATCAGCTCGGCCGCCCGCGTCAGCGGGATGCCGCGCTCAAGCGCGCCCTTGACGAACAGCGGCACCATGACCTCCAGACCCGGCACGCCGGAGGCATTGGCGAGCATGTCCGGATTGGTCTTGCGATCCTCCGACCAGCTGACATGGTCGGTCGAAACCATCGTCACCGTGCCATCGGCCACATGCCGCCATAGCTTTTCCACCTCGGCACGCGGGCGGATCGGCGGATTGATCTTCGCCTTGCCGCCAAGCCGGCGAACGTCGTTCTCCTCGTCGAGCGTCAGATAATGGATGCAGCATTCGATCGTCGCCGCGTGGCCCTGGCGCCGGTAGGCGTCGGCAATCTCGTAGCCGCGCCCGAGCGAGCAGTGGACCACATGCGCCGGGCATCCGGTCGAAGCACCCGTTTCGTAGATCTGGTTGGTCGCCAAGAGCTCGGTGAGCGGCGGACGGGAAAGGCCATGGGCGCGATAATCGGTGATCCCAGCGGCCCTGACCTTTTCGATCGCGCCGCGCACCGCCTCGTCGTCCTCGTTGTGCACCCCGGCTGTAAGCCCCGTCGGCGCGATCGCGCGAAAGCAATCCTCGAGCAGCGCTGCGGGAATGCGCGGAAAGCGCTTGGGGTCGGTGCCGAAGGTGGAGAACTTGAAGGCGGCAACGCCGGCCTCGACCATTTCGAGGATGCGGGCCGGCCCCTCCTCGGGGTCGACCGTGCCGTAGAGGGCGAAGTCGACCCGCGCCTGCGGGCTCGCATGGGCGACCTTGCGCCCAACGGCCTCCGCCGAGCAGACGAGATTGCCTTCGTCATAGGGCATGTCGACGATCGTGGTCACACCGCCGGCCGCGGCCGAGCGCGTCGACCAGACGAAATCCTCCTGGTTCTTCTGCGACAGCGAATGCACCTGCGCGTCTATGGCGCCGGGAAGGATCATTGCGCGTCCGAGATCGTGGCGTTCACGGGCAGCCGGTGCCACCCCCTGCCCGACATGCACGACCTTGCCATCGCGCACGGCCACATGTCCGCCTTCGACGATCCGGTGCGGGAGAACGATGGTGCCTTTCAGGACAAGATCGAAATCGGACATCGTGTTCTCTCCATCGGATCAGCCTTGTTGGATCAGCCTGGATCACTTGCTCAGCGCAAAGAAGTCGTCGAACTCCGGCATCGGCGCCATGGTGACGAAGGTGCGCAGCAGGTCATGGCAGGTAAACGCGCCTTGCAACGCCTCGATTTCCTTCGATAGCGGCCGGTCCTTCAGATAGATCGGGCTGATCGAGCGGGTGCGCTCATGCGCGAGCTTGACGATGCCGTGTGGCGCATCGCCGACAAGATCGATCGCCTGCGACGACAGGATCGCCTCGATCGCCGCCAACTGCCGCAGATCGCGCACCTGGGTTTCCATGCGCTCGACGATCAAAGGCAGGAAGGTCGCCTCTTCCTCCAACCCGCCGGCAACGACGATCGACTGGGCCGAAAGCGGCACCGCCATCGACTGCACGCGCATGTAGAGCTCGACCGCAAGCTTCATCAGCGGGCCGAGGCCGGTGGCGATTTCGCCCGGCGCCACCAGATTGACCGGCAGGTTGCGGCGCCCGCCGTTCGACAGAAGGATGCAACGGTTGAGCACGTTGCGCGCCACATGGGAAAACGCGATTTGCGCCGTTTCGACATAGAGCGTCGTGGTCAAGGGCAGCGAAGCACCCGAGGCATGCACCTGGCCGCCGAGCACCACCGGATTGTCGTCGGAAAGATAGGTCGCCTCGACCAGACGGCCGGCGGCAACCAGCAGCGTATCGACAACGGCGCCGAACACCTGTGCGGTCATGCGCAGGCTCAATGGGTCATGGATCGCCGTCGGCAAGGGCCAGTCGGAAACGCCCGATTGGCCGTAGAGCCAGGAGCCGACCAGCGCCTCGCCCCGCGTCGACAGCGTCGCGGCCACCCGCCACGGATCAGCCGAAGCGCCAAGCGCCTGCGACGACATCACGCCGGTCACCAGCAGCACGCGGATGGCCGCTGCCGCCTCGCGCAGCACGTCGGCGGCCGCCGAATAGGCAATCGCATTGACGCTGAGTGCCGCAAGCGCGTCGCGCGGCCGCATCACCAAAGGCGTCAGCCCGGCATCGGCAAGCGCCGTTTCGGCCGGAACCAGCCGGCCGCGATGATAGGCTTCGCCGACCCCGGTCAGAACGGCCGCGATCTGCCCCATCAGGCCGATATCGGCGCAGCCCATCGAGCCGTGCCGACGCACTGCCGGGATGATGTCGTGCTCGATGAGTGCGAGGAAGGCGTGGATCAGCTCGGGGCTGCATCCGGTATGCCCGCGCATCGCGGTGTTGCAGCGAATGGCGATGGCCTTGCGCACGATCGGCACCGCAAAAAATTCGCCGGTGCCGAAATGATGGGCACGCACCAAGGAGGTATTGAACTCCGCCAGATCGTCCGCCGTCCAGAGCCGGTCCTTCATCGAGCCGACGCCGGTGTTGGACCCGTAGACCGGCAGGCCGAGCGCGATGCGATCGGCGATCACCTTGTGGGCAGCCGCCACCCGCTCCATGCCGCCCTCGTCCGCGACCGGTCGCGCCGCACCCGAGCCGATTTCCTCGAGCGTCGCGAAGTCGAGCGGTTTTCCGCAGAGAACGATGGACTTGACCTGTTGCAGCATGCCTCGAGAACCTTACCACGCGATCCGCCTCGACGCCGAAACGATGCGTGGATGCAAAGACTTGATGCGATCCCGCCTCTATGGGCGAGGGATCGTCTGCCAGCATGCTATGCGTTTTGTTCGCTCTCGTGATATATCCCAAATCCGGAACGGCCGATGCCAAATTCTGAACATGGTGGCACCGACGATGCCGGCGGAGAACTTACGCAATGGATATCGCCACGATCCTGCTCGTCGAGGCCGTCATGCGCGAAGGCGGCATAAGGCGCGCCGCCACCTTGAGCAGCCGTGCGCCGTCGAGCGTCAGCGCCGCCGTTCGCCGCTTCGAACAGGCCGTTTCGATCCCGCTTTTCCGTCGCGACGGCGGCCTCGTGGCCCTAACGCTGGAGGCCCGTGCACGCCAGGCCGATGTGACCGAAGCAAGCGCCACAATCCGGGCGCTGCTGACTACGGCTAGCGGCGAACCACCGACTGCGATCCCGCCTGTCGGCCTCGTCGCCCTCGACCGTTTCGTCCGGATCGCCCGGGCCGGCAGCATCCGGGCGGCCGCCCGCACCCTCGGCCTTGGCCAGCCGCAACTGACACGGCAGATCGCCGACCTCGAACGTCATCTGCAATGCCGGCTGCTCGGGCGGTCCCATGGCGGCATCGTCTGCACCCCGACAGCCCTCGGCATCATCCCTGAAGTCGAACGCCTGCTCGACATCTGGGCGCGGCTGACGCGCGCTTCGGCCGACCGGTTCCGCCGCGACGTCACCACCTGGCGCCTCGGCGCGGTCATGCCGCTCGGGCCGGAAAGCGAGATTGCCCGCATGCTGGCGGCGCTGACGGCCACTTGGCACCGCTCCCGCCCGCGGCAATCGCTGTTCATCTCCAGCACCACCGCCGACGAGCTTCTCGCCGGTCTCAAGAGCCGGCGCTTCGACGCCGCCCTGCTCGATATCGCCGGCATTCCACCAGATTTCGACGGCCGTCTCGTGTCCGAAACCGCACTGGTGCTCGCCGGTCCGGCACCGGCCCTTTCGGAAATGGGCGGCGATCTCCCCCGGCTGCTCGCCACCTGCCCGATCGCCGTTCCGAGCGTGCGAAGCGGCCTGCGCCGGGAGGTCACCCGCTTTCTCGATGACACGCTCACGGAGCATGAGCACCGCCGCGTGACACTGGTCGAGGTCGATTCCATCCCCGTCATCATCAACCTGGTCAGCCACCATGGCTATCTCTCGGTGCTGCCGGAAACCTCGCTGTCGCGGGTCCAGCGCCCACCCGCCATGATCCGGCTAGGGCCGCTCTACCGCCAGTCGCTGACGCTCATCTGGCCGCGCGGCGCCTTTTCCAGCGAGGTCGGCGACCTGATGATCGGCATGATGAAGACGGGTCCGCAGGCAGCGACAGCCTCGCCAGCGTAATCGGGATCGCCGGAATCAGTTCTTCACGATCTGCCGTCAAACAGCTGAAACGACTCAGGAATACCGCACCGTTGAATCAGCTCATGAGGTGCATCGTCGCCTCAAAGCCGGTGTCTCCACCTGAGCAGCTAAAGCGCGTCGCGATCTTTCGGATTCGCTTGCTGCGCTTTAAGCTCTTGTTTTTTCGCATGTCGTCATCGCAAAACCGCTGAACACTTTTGCGCGACGTGCCTTAGGGATGTCCAGTCGCCTTGGCCTTGCCGATCGCACCCTCCGGCGAACGGCCGCGATCCTCGGCTCCATGGCCAAGCTTCAGCCGACGACGCGTCTCGCTCGGGCTCTCGCGGTAATGGGCGCGGTAGCTGCGCGAGAAGGATGATGACGAATTGAAGCCGGTGATCGCGGCGATGTCGGCAAATTCCATGCGCGTCTCGATCACCTTACGCCGCGCCGCATTAAGGCGCAGCGCCAGGTAATGTTCGTGCGGCCCCACCCCCATCGTGTCGCGAAACAGGTCCCGCAGGTGCCGGGCACCGACGCCGATGCGGCGGGCGAGCCGCGCGAGCGTCAAAGGCGCCTCAACCGTTTCCTCCATCAGCTTGACCGCGGCGCCGACACGGGGGTCGAGGATGCGCATGTTGCCGATCGCCGGCATCTGCAGGAGGTCGCCGCGGGTGCGCTCCTGTTCGTAGATGAACAGGCGCGACACTTCGAGCGCCAGCGAATAGCCGTGCGCCCGGCGGATCAGCTCCAGCATCAGGTCGAGCGTCGGCAGGGAGCCGCCGGTGGTGATGCGCTTGCCGTCGATGACGAACCGTTCGCGCACCATCGTCACCTGCGGATAGGTGGCGGTAAAATCCTCGAAATCCTCCCAGTGGGTGGTGGCTTTGGAATTGTCGAGCAAGCTGGTTTCGGCAAGCAGCCAGGAGCCGGATTCGATGCCCGCCATCAGCTCGCGATGGCGCGCCGTCTGCGACAGCATCATCTTCAGCTGCGAGGTGGCGCTCCGCTGCCAATTGTAGCTCGACAGGATGAAGAGCGGCGCCGTTTCGCGCTGTGGTCGGAAAGCGCCTGCAACCGGAATGGGGATGCCGCTCTTGGTTTCGATCGGCTCGCCGTCAGGGCTGTAGAGCGTCCAGCTGTAGAGCGGCCGGCCGGCGATGCGGTTGGCAGCGCGCATCGGCTCGATCACCGAGGCAACGAGGATCAGGTTGGTCTCCGGCAACACCAGGATGTCGGCGTGCTGCACCTGCGAAACGCTCTGATCCATTCGCAAACTTCTCCTTATCGTTGCCGATAATGTACAAGATAGAACCGATTATGAAAAGCAGAGCCGCCGTTCTTGGCTCGTAATGGCTTTAATAAAAGGGAGACTGCAATGCCGCTCAGCATGAACCGCGAGGTATTCATCACCTGTGCCGTCACCGGCGCCGGAGACACCGTTTCAAAGTCCAGCCACGTTCCGATCACGCCAAAGCAGATTGCCGATGCGGCGATTGAAGCCGCCAAGGCGGGTGCTGCCGTGGCCCACTGCCACGTCCGCGATCCGGACACCGGCGCCCCTGCCCGCAGGCTCGATCTCTACCGCGAAGTCACCGACCGCATCCGCTCCGCCGATGTCGATGTCGTGCTCAACCTGACAGCCGGCATGGGCGGGGACCTGGTTTTCGGCAATGTCGAAAGCCCGTTCCCGGTCAACGAAAAAGGCACCGACATGGCCGGCGCCACCGAGCGCGTTGCCCATGTCGCCGACTGCCTGCCGGAAATCTGCACGCTCGACTGCGGCACCATGAACTTCTCGCTCGGCGACTATGTCATGACCAACACGCCGTCGATGCTGCGCGAAATGGCGCGGCAGATGACGGCGCTCGGTGTCCGCCCCGAGATCGAGGCCTTCGACACCGGCCACCTCTGGTTCGCCAAGCAGCTCGCCGAGGAACGGCTGATCGAGGATCCGGTGCTGATCCAGCTCTGCATGGGCATTCCGTGGGGGGCGCCTGATGACCTCAACACCTTCATGGCCATGGTCAACAACGTGCCGGATAACTGGACCTTCTCTGCCTTCTCAATCGGCCGGAACGCGCTTGCCTACCCGGCAGCAGCAGTCCTTGCCGGCGGCAACGTCCGCGTCGGCCTCGAAGACAATCTCTATATCGGCAAGGGCCAGCTCGCGACCAACGGTCAGCTCGTCGAAAAGGCAGTCGGCCTCATCGAGGGCATGGGTGCCAAGATCATCGGGCCGGATGAGGTCCGCAAGAAACTGAAGCTGACGAAGCGCTGAGCGGGGATATCATGAGCCTTATAACGAAAGCAGCCTGCGTCGGTGGCGGCGTCATCGGCGGCGCCTGGGTAGCGCGGTTTGCGCTTGCCGGCATCGATGTGAAGATCTTCGACCCGCATCCGGAGGCAGAACGCATCATCGGCGAAGTCATGGCCAATGCCGAGCGCGCCTATGCGATGCTGACCATGGCGCCGCTGCCGCCGAAGGGAAAACTCACCTTCTGCAAAAGCATCGAGGAAACGGTCAAGGACGCTGATTGGATTCAGGAAAGCGTGCCCGAGCGGCTGGAGCTGAAGCGCGGCGTCATCACTCAGATCGATGCCGCCGCAAGACCTGACGCGCTGATCGGCTCCTCCACTTCGGGGCTGCTACCATCCGACCTGCAGGCCGAGATGAAGCACCCCGAGCGCATGTTCGTGGCGCACCCGTATAACCCCGTCTACCTGCTGCCGCTCGTCGAACTCGTCGGCGGCAAGAAGACGTCGAAGGCGACGATCGAGCGCGCCATGCAGGGCGTCGAACAGATCGGCATGAAGGGCGTCGTCATTGCCAAGGAGATCGAGGCCTTCGTCGGCGACCGTCTGCTGGAAGCGCTCTGGCGCGAGGCGCTGTGGCTGATCCAGGATGACATCTGCGATACCGAGACGCTCGACAATGTCATGCGTTACTCCTTCGGCATGCGCTGGGCGCAGATGGGTCTGTTCGAGACCTACCGCATCGCCGGCGGCGAAGCCGGCATGCGCCACTTCCTTGCCCAGTTCGGCCCCTGCCTGAAATGGCCCTGGACCAAGTTCACCGATGTCGTCGATCTCGACGATGCGCTGGTGGAGAAGATCGGTGCACAGTCGGACGCGCAGGCCGCCGGCCGCTCGATCCGCGAGCTCGAGCGCATCCGCGACGAAAACCTCGTCGGCATCATGCATGCGCTGAAATCGGGCAATGGCGGCGAAGGCTGGGGCGCCGGCAAGCTGCTTGCCGACTTCGAGGCGAAGCTCTGGGCCAACGCCAAGAAGCCTGAAGCCGATCTCGGCGACGTCAAGCCGCTGCACATTCTCGACACCAAGGTCAGCGCCGCCTGGGTCGACTATAACGGCCACATGACCGAGCACCGCTATCTCCAGGTGTTCGGCGATACCTCCGACGGCCTGCTGCGCCTGATCGGCGTCGACCTCGACTATGTCCGCGACGGCCACAGCTACTACACGGTCGAGACCCATATCCGGAACCTCGGCGAGGCCAAGCTCGGCGATGCGCTCTATTCGACCTGCCAGCTTCTGTCGTCGGACGAGAAGCGCCTGCATCTCTTCTCGACGATCTACAATGCCGAAACGAAGGAAGCCATCGCAACCGCCGAGCAGATGATGCTGCACGTCGACAGCAAGGCCGGCAAATCGGTCGCTGCCCCAGCCAAGGTCCTGGACAAGCTGAAGGCGATCACCGAGGCCCACGCCGGCCTGCCGACGCCCGAAGGTGCCGGACGGTTCGTCGGCCAGAAGCGCTAACGGACGGCTCCTTCGACGTGGAAGGGGCAGTCTTTGCGGGAAAAGTCGGGCGACGGCCGCCCCTCATCCCGCTGCCGCGACCTTGTCCCCGTCAACGGGCGAAGGAACATGCTGCAGCCGCTCGCCCCTGTCTTCGGCAGTAGGAGCGCAGCCGCAAAGCGTCCCCTCTCCCCGCCTGCGGGGAGAGGGTTAGGGTGAGGGGCAGGCAACCGCGCATGCCAGCGGCCGATGGGGAGATCGGCCAGAGGGCAGGCAGATAAATTGCGAGGGAGAACACATGAATTTCGCACTGACCGATGAACAGCAGATGATCGTCGACACGGTCCGCAGCTTCGTCGAGACCGAAATCTATCCGTATGAGGACGAGGTCGAGCGCACGGGTATCGTGCCGCCCGAACTGGGCCAGGATATTGCCCGCAAGTGCAAGGAAATCGGCTTCTTCGGCTGCAATTTCCCCGAAGAGGTGGGCGGCGCCGGTCTCGACCATACGTCCTTCACGCTGGTCGAACGCGAGCTCGGCCGCGGCTCGATGGGCCTCACCGTCTTCTTCGGCCGCCCTTCGGGCATCCTGATGGCCTGCAACGACGAGCAGCGCGAAAGATACCTGCTGCCGGCGGTCAAGGGCGACAAGTTCGACGCGCTCGCCATGACCGAGCCGGATGCCGGCTCCGACGTGCGCGGCATGAAGTGCTTTGCCCGCAAGGACGGCGACGACTGGATCGTCAACGGCACCAAGCATTTCATCAGCCATGCGGACATCGCCGATTTCGTCATCGTCTTCATCGCAACGGGTGAAGAGGACACACCGCGCGGGCCAAAAAAGAAGATCACCTGCTTCCTCGTCGACCGCGGCACGCCCGGCTTCGAGATCCGCAAGGGTTACAGCTCCGTCTCCCACCGCGGTTACAACAACTGCATCCTGACCTTCGACGACTGCCGCCTGCCCTCCGCCCAGATCCTCGGCGAAGTACACAAAGGCTTCGACGTCGCCAACGACTGGCTGTTCGCCACACGGCTGACGGTGGCTGCGACCTCGGTCGGCCGCGCGCGTCGCGCCTTCGATTACGCGCTGAACTACGCCGCCGAGCGCAAGCAGTTCGGCAAGCCGATCGGCGCCAACCAGGGCGTCTCCTTCAAGCTCGCCGACATGATCACCGAGATCGACGCCGCCGATCTGCTGACGCTTTCGGCCGCCTGGCGCCTCGACCAGGGCCTGCCCTCCAACCGCGAGATCGCCTCTGCCAAGGTCTACGCCACCGAAATGCTTGCCCGCGTCACCGACGAGGCGATCCAGATCTTCGGCGGCATGGGGCTGATGGACGACCTGCCGCTCGCCCGCTTCTGGCGCGACGCCCGCGTCGAGCGCATCTGGGACGGCACCTCCGAGATCCAGCGCCACATCATCAGCCGCGACCTGCTGCGGCCGCTCGGAGCGTAACGAATGATCGAGCGGCGCTCCTCCCCACCCCTCATTCCTGTGCCCGTCACAGGAATCCAGCAGCGGCACGTCCGTGCCGCGATTGACCCTTTGACGAACACCAGACCCGACACCGCCTCCAAGGCAGAAACACTCTTCACCGGCTTGCCGATGCAAGACGGCTGGATTCCTGTGACGAGCACAGGAATGAGGGCGTCGCGAAACACAGGAACGTGGGAGTGTCTGATTAGATGACCCAAACACCCCGTTCCCTCGACAGGCTGATCCGACCAAAATCCATCGCCGTCTTCGGCGGCAAGGAGGCGCGGCGGGTCATCGAACAATGCGACAAGATGGGCTTCGCCGGCGATATCTGGCCGGTGCATCCGAGGGAGGACCAGATCCTCGGACGCAGGTGCTACCGCTCGGTCGCCGACCTTCCCGGAGCACCGGACGCGTCCTTCGTCGGCGTCAATCGGCAGCTCACCATCGACATCATCGCGGCGCTTTCGGCGCGCGGTGCCGGCGGCGCCGTCTGCTATGCCTCGGGTTTTCGCGAGGCGGCAAGCGAACTCGATGACGGCAACGACATGCAGGAAGCGCTCGTTGCCGCTGCCGGCGACATGCCAATCGTCGGCCCGAATTGTTACGGCTTCATCAACATGCTCGACGGCGCCCTGCTCTGGCCCGACCAGCACGGTATGCAGCGCGTCGAAAGAGGCGTTGCCGTCCTGACGCAATCCTCCAACATCGCTTGCAACATCTCGATGCAGACGCGCGGCCTGCCGCTCGCCTATCTCATGACCGCCGGCAACCAGGCGCAGACCGGCCTGTCCGACATCGCCTGCGCCGTGCTGGAAGATCCGCGCGTCACTGCCGTCGGCCTGCATATCGAGGGTTTCGACAGCATTGCAGCGCTCGAGCGGCTGGCAACGCGCGCCCGTGAACTCGGCAAGCCGGTCGTGACTTTGAAGGTCGGCAAGTCGGAGGCAGCCCAGCTTGCCACGGTCTCGCACACGGCCTCGCTTGCCGGCAACGACCGGGTCTCCTCCGCACTTCTCGCCCGCCTCGGCATCGGCCGCGTCGACACGCTGCCGGCGCTGCTGGAAACGTTGAAGCTGCTGCATGTCGCCGGCCCGCTCGAAAGCAGCGAGATTTCCTCGATGAGCTGTTCGGGCGGCGAGGCCTCGCTGATGGCGGATGCCGGCGTGCGCTATCGCGTCAACTTCCGGGCACTGAAGGAAGAACAGCGACGCCCCCTGAAGGAAAGCCTCGGCGAGATGGTGACGATCGCCAACCCGCTCGACTACCACACCTTCGTCTGGGGCAACCGCGAGAAACAGACGACCGCCTTCAGCGCGATGATGAAGGGCGGCTATGCGCTCAACCTGATCGTGCTGGACTTCCCCCGCCAGGACCGCTGCGACGCGGCCGACTGGGTGACGACCTGCGACGCGGTGATCGATGCGGCAAACGCGACCAGCGCCCGCGCCGGTATCGTCGCCAGCCTCGGCGAAAACATGCCGGAACAGACGGCACTCTCTCTGATGGCTGCCGGTGTCATCCCCTTCTTTGGGATCGACGAGGCGTTGGCAGCCGTCGAGACCGCTGCCGGCATCGGCGCGGCCTGGGCCAGACCCGCACCGCCGAAGCTCCTGAACGGCGGCGTTTCAGGCGGTGGCAATGCCATCACCCTTAGCGAACATGAAGCCAAGACCGAGCTTGCGGCTTCGGGCCTTAAGGTTCCGCCGGGCACGACCGCATCGACGCCGCAAGAGGCCGCCACGGCAGCCGAAAGCCTCGGTTTCCCCGTCGTGCTCAAGGGGCTGGGCGTCGCCCACAAGACCGAGGCCGGGGCCGTCAAGCTGAACCTTGCAAGCAGTGCCGAGGTGCTTAGCGCCGCGGAAGGCATGGCTGCCGTGGCATCGGGTTATCTCATCGAGAAGATGGTGGCAAAACCCGTGGCCGAACTCATCATCGGCGCGATGCGCGATCCCGTCGCGGGCCCGGTGCTGACCATCGGCGCCGGCGGCATCCTCGTGGAACTGCTGGATGATTCCGCAATCCTGACGCTGCCGACGACGCCGGAGCTGATCCGCGAGGCGATCGACGGACTGAAGATCAGGAAGTTGCTCGACGGCTACCGCGGCGGACCGAAGGGCGATTTCGCGGCCCTTGCCGACGCTGTCGCCGCTGCGGCATCCTATGTCGTTTCAAACGCTTCAAACCTCGAAGAACTCGATATCAATCCTTTAATGGTGTTACCGGAAGGCCATGGAGCCATCGCCGCCGACGCCCTGATCCGCCGGAGGAACTGACGCCATGACCGGACCGATCCTTACCCGCCGCGAAGGCGGCATTCTCGAAGTCACGATCGACCGGCCGAAGGCGAACGCCATCGACCTGAAGACCAGCCGGGTGATGGGCGAGATCTTCCGCGACTTTCGCGACGACGACACGCTGCGCGTCGCCATCATCACCGGGGCCGGCGAAAAATTCTTCTGTCCGGGATGGGACCTGAAGGCGGCGGCGGCCGGCGATGCTGTCGATGGCGACTACGGCATCGGCGGCTTCGGCGGCATGCAGGAACTGCGCGATCTCAACAAGCCTGTGATATCAGCCGTCAACGGCATCTGCTGCGGTGGCGGCCTCGAAATCGCGCTTTCCACCGATCTGATCCTCGCAGCCGAGCACGCCACCTTCGCGCTGCCGGAAATCCGCTCCGGCACCGTCGCCGACGCCGCCTCGATCAAGCTGCCGAAGCGCATCCCCTATCACATCGCCATGGACATGCTCCTGACCGGCCGCTGGCTCGATGTCGTCGAAGCCAACCGCTGGGGCTTCGTCAACGAGATCCTGCCCGCCGACAAGCTGATGGCGCGCGCCTGGGAGCTCGCCCGCCTGCTCGAGAGCGGCCCGCCGCTCGTCTATGCCGCCATCAAGGAAGTGGTGCGCGCAGCCGAGGGCGAGACCTTCCAGGCGACGATGAACAAGATCACCCGCCGGCAGTTCAAGACTGTCGACATTCTTTATTCGAGCGAGGACCAGCTGGAGGGCGCAAAGGCGTTTGCCGAGAAGCGCGACCCGGTCTGGAAGGGGCGCTGACAGACGCTGCCACGGGCGGCGCAGGACTGACGACGGGCCGGTGAACCGGCAAAGCGACGTCACGGAACGTGTGGGGTCTCCCGCGCGCCGCCGAAGGCCTATCCATAAATGTAGCTTATGGAAATGAATTATAATTTAGGACGTTACAAGGTGCAATCGAGCGATTAGGCTTATCGATCTGAAGCCAAGAGCGTCCGCCCGAGAAAGGAGAAACGAGGCAAGCGAAGACAAAAAATGGGCCCAAACGGCCGATCCGAAAGCCATCCGCAAGGTGGCGGTACGCAGCAATCTCTACCAACCACAACGAACGGCGAATGCCGACACAGAAGGGAACAGGGGAATGAGCGATTACAAGGATTACCTCACACGACAGGTCATGCTCGGCAGGATGAACCGGCGTGAATTTCTCGGACGCGCGGCTGCAGCCGGCATCCTCGCATCGACGGCAGGAACACTGTTTGCCACCAGCGCCGCGGCCCAGGAGCCGAAGCGCGGCGGCCATCTGAAACTCGGCCTCGAAGGCGCTGCCGCGACCGACTCGAAAGATCCGGCCAAGGCACTCTCGCAGTTCATGTTCGTCGTCGGCCGCAACTGGGGCGACATGCTGGTCGAAAGCCATCCGACCACCGGCGCACCCGTGCCGGCGCTCGCCGAATCCTGGGAGCCATCTGCCGATGCCTCGACCTGGACCTTCGCCATCCGCAAGGGCGTGAAGTTCCACGACGGCAAGGAACTGACCATCGACGACGTCATCAAGACGCTGCAGCGCCACACCGACGAGAAGTCGGAGTCCGGCGCGCTCGGCGTGATGAAATCGATCGAGGAGATCAAGGCCGACGGCGACAAGCTGGTGCTGAAGCTGACGGAGGGCAATGCCGATCTGCCGCTGCTTCTGTCCGACTATCACCTGATCATCCAGCCGAATGGTGGCATCGACGCTCCCGACGCCATGATCGGCACCGGACCCTTCAAGGTGGCGAGCTTCGAGGCCGGCGTTCGCGCCACCTTCGAGCGAAACACCGACGACTGGCGGACGGATCGCGGCTTTGTCGATTCGGTCGAGCTGATTGCAATCAACGATGCCACCGCTCGCATCGCGGCCCTTTCCTCCGGTCAGGTCCACTTCATCAACCGCGTCGATCCGAAGACCGTCAATCTCCTGAAGAAGGCGCCGACCGTCGAGATCCTGAACACGTCCGGCCGCGGCCACTACGTCTTCATCATGCACTGCAACACTGCGCCGTTCGACAATATCGACCTGCGCATGGCGCTGAAATATGCGATGGACCGCGAGACCATGGTCGAGCGCATCCTCGGCGGTTACGGCAAGGTCGGCAACGACTTCCCGATCAACGACACCTACGCCCTCTTCCCCGAAGGCATCGAGCAGCGCGCCTATGACCCCGACAAGGCGGCCTTCCATTACAAGAAGTCCGGCCACAGTGGCTCGGTGCTGCTGCGCACCTCCGACGTCGCCTTCCCAGGCGCCGTCGATGCGGCCGTGCTCTACCAGGAAAGCGCGAAGAAGGCAGGCATCGAGATCGAGGTCAAGCGCGAACCGGGCGACGGCTACTGGACGAACGTCTGGAACGTCCAGCCGTTCTCCACATCCGTACTGGGGCGGGCGCGACCCAGGACCAGATGTATTCGACAGCCTATCTGTCCACCGCCGACTGGAACGACACGCGCTTCCTGCGCCCCGACTTCGACAAGATCCTGCTCGAGGCACGCTCCGAACTGGACGAGACCAAGCGCAAGGACATGTATCGCACCATGGCGATGATGGTGCGCGACGAAGGCGGCCTGATCCTGCCGATGTTCAACGACTTCGTGAACGCCTCCACCAAGCAGGTGAAAGGCTACGTCCACGATATCGGCAACGACATGTCGAATGGCTACGTCGCGACCCGCGTCTGGCTCGACGCCTGATGATGGAAAGCGGACCGATGACTGGTCCGGTTCCGACGGATGGGACCGCGGATGGAGCACATCCGCGGTCTGCCGATCTTTCCGGTGTACCAGCAAAACCCAACCCCGCCGACGCCCAGGGCGAACTCGGTGGCACCTTCAGGCGGCGCTTTATCTTTCGCCGTCCTCTCGCGGCGCTGATCCTTCAGCGCCTCGGCCTGAGCGTCGGCCTGCTCTTTGCCGTGTCGCTGATGATCTTCGGCGGCATCGAGGCGCTTCCCGGCGACTTCGCCACCACCTATCTCGGCCAGTCGGCAACGCCGCAGGCGGTGGAAAACATCCGCAAGGACCTCGGCCTCGACAAGCCCTGGAGCGAGCGTTACCTCTCCTGGCTCGGCGGCGCCGTGCAAGGCGACTTCGGCACCTCCTGGGCCAGCAAGAACTCGGTCGGGGAACAGATCGGCAAGCGTCTCGGCAATTCGCTGTTCCTCGCTTTCTTCGCCGCGCTCGTCTCCGTGCCGCTTGCCGTCGGCTTGGGCATGCTGGCGGTGCAGTTCCGCAACCGGCTGCCGGACAAGATCATCAACGTCGTCTCACTGGCGGCCATCTCGCTGCCCGAGTTCTTCGTCGGCTATCTCCTGATCATGTTCTTCGCCGTCAAATTCGGCGTCGCCACCTTCCCGGCGACGGTCTATGACAGCATGACCTTCAGCGAGCGGCTTTCGGCGATCGCGCTTCCGGTCGCAACCCTCGTGCTCGTCGTTCTCGCCCACATGATGCGCATGACCCGAGCGGCGATCCTCAACGTCATGTCGTCGGCCTATGTCGAGACGGCCGAACTCAAAGGGCTTGGCATGTTCCGCATCATCGCCCGCCACGCCGCTCCCAATGCCGTGGCACCTGTTATCAACGTCATCGCGCTCAACCTTGCCTATCTCGTCGTCGGCGTCGTCGTGGTCGAGGTGGTGTTCGTCTATCCCGGCATGGGGCAATACATGGTGGATGCCGTGACCGTGCGCGACATGCCGGTCGTGCAGGCCTGCGGCCTGATCTTCGCGGCTTTCTACATCTTCCTCAACATGGCGGCCGACATTATCGCCATTCTCGCCAACCCGAGACTGAGGCATCCGCGATGAACCTGAGATCCATCCCCCTTAGCGCCTGGATCGGCATCGCCGGCATCGCCATTGCGATCTTCTGCGCCCTGTTCGCCCCTGTCATCGCCCCCTTCGGCGAACGCGAGGTCGTCGGCGACGTCTGGCTTCCTTCCGGTGGCGACTTCCTGCTCGGCACCGACAATCTCGGGCGCGACCTGCTGTCGCGCCTGATCTACGGCGCCCGCACCACCATCTTCGTGGCGCTGGCGGCAACCGTGCTGTCCTTCTCGCTCGGCATGATCCTCTCCTTCACCGCCGCGGTCATGGGCGGGTTCGTCGACCAGTTCTTCTCCCGCTTCAACGATCTGATGATGGCGATCCCGACGCTGATCTTCGCCCTCGTCGTGCTGGCGGTGCTGCCGCAGCATCTGTGGATCCTGATCCTGGTCATGGCCGTGCTCGATTCCACCCGCGTGTTCCGCATCGGCCGCGCGGTCGCGCTCGATGTCGCGGTCATGGAGTTCGTCGAGGCGGCCAGACTAAGAGGCGAAGGCAGCGTCTGGATCATCTTCCGCGAGATCCTGCCCAACACGTTGTCGCCGCTGCTTGCCGAGTTCGGCCTGCGCTTTGCCTTTTCCATCCTGTTTCTTTCCACCCTCTCCTTCCTCGGCCTCGGCATCCAGCCGCCGGCCGCCGACTGGGGCGGCATGGTCAAGGACAACAAGGATGGCATCATCTTCGGCATATCAGCTGCCCTGATCCCGGGTGCTGCGATCGCGACACTGGCGATCTGCGTCAACCTCGTGGTCGACTGGCTGATGAAGAGAACCTCCAGCCTGAAAGGAGGGCGTGGCGATGCCTGAGGCTTCACCTGACAAGAACACGCTTCTTTCCGTCAAGAACCTGAAGATCGAAGCGACCAGCTATCCCCCGGGCGAGCCACCGAAAACCGTGACCCTGGTCGAAGGCGTTTCCTTCGACCTCCAGAAGGGCAAGGTGCTTGGCCTGATCGGCGAATCCGGGGCCGGCAAGTCGACCATTGGCCTGTCGGCGCTCGCCTATGGCCGCGGTGGCGTGCGCATCACCGGGGGCCAGGTGCTGCTCGACGGCAAGGATATCCTGCCGCTCGACAAGAACGGCATCCGCTCGATCCGCGGCGCCCGCGTCTGCTACGTCGCACAGTCGGCGGCCGCCGCCTTCAACCCGGCGCACCGGCTCGGTGATCAGGTGATCGAGGCATCGCTTCGCCACGGCATCATGAACCGCGAGGAAGCAAAAAAGCGTGCGCTCTACCTGTTCCAGGTGCTCGGCTTGCCGAATCCGGAAAGCTTCGGCGAGCGTTATCCTCACCAGGTTTCCGGCGGTCAGTTGCAGCGGGCGATGACCGCTATGGCGCTCTGCCCCAACCCGGAGCTGATCGTCTTCGACGAGCCGACGACGGCGCTCGACGTGACGACCCAGATCGACGTGCTCGCCGCGATCAAGCACGCGATCGAGGAAACGCACACCGCAGCCCTCTACATCACCCATGACCTTGCCGTTGTCGCCCAGATCTCCGACGACATCATGGTGCTGCGCCACGGCAAGACGGTGGAGTACGGCACCACCAAACAGGTGATCGAGGCTCCGGCCGAAGACTATACCCGGGCACTGGTCAGCGTACGCCAGACCAAGCGCGAAGAAGCGCCGGACCAGACCGGCACGCAATTGAAGATCGAGCATATCAGCGCTGGCTATGCCAACGGCTTCAAGGTGCTGCACGACGTTTCCATGCATCTGCCCAAGGGCCAGACGTTGGCGATCGTTGGCGAAAGCGGTTCCGGCAAGTCGACGCTGGCGCGCGTCATCACCGGCCTCTTGCCGCCGACCGAAGGGCGCATCACCTTCGAAGGCAAGGAACTGCCGCGCGCCTTGAAGGGCCGCAGCAACGACGAACTGCGCCGCATCCAGATGATCTACCAGATGGCCGATACGGCGATGAACCCGCGCCAAACGGTGCGCGACATCGTCGGCCGACCGCTGTCCTTCTACTTCGGCATGCATGGCGCCAAGAAGACGGCGCGGGTCAAGGAACTGCTCGACCAGATCGAGATGGGAACGAAGTTCCTCGATCGCTATCCGGCCGAGCTTTCCGGCGGCCAGAAGCAGCGCGTCGCCATTGCCCGGGCGCTCGCCGCGGAGCCGGAACTCATCCTCTGCGACGAGCCAACCTCGGCCCTCGACCCGCTGGTGGCCGAAGGCATCCTGAATCTGCTTTTGAAGCTTCAGGAGGAAACCGCTGTTTCCTATGTCTTTATCACCCACGACATCGCCATCGTCCGGGCGATTGCCGACAGCGTCGCGGTGATGCATCGCGGCCGGCTGGTGCGTTTCGGCCCGAAGTCCAAGGTGCTGGCACCGCCCTTCGACGACTATACCGACCTGTTGCTAAAGTCCGTTCCCGAGATGGAAATCGGCTGGCTGGAGCGGGTGCTGACGACCCGCCGCATGGAAAGTGCGGGCAACTGAGGGCCAGCGCCGAAAGTGCCTACGTAGTCCCCTCTCCCCGCCTGCGGGGAGAGGGCTAGGTTGGTCAAGACGATCCAGCCGTCACTTCACCTTGCAATCGACATCGCCCAATCGTTGCGCCGCTTCGCCCTCAAAGGTCACCGACGGCTCCGCCTTGGCGGTGCAGTCGCCGGTGGCGCCACTGCCTGACCGGAAATGCGCGACCGGCTGCCCTTCGATCATGATGCTCGGCACCACCTCGTAAAGCTCCGGCGGACAGTTGGCGACGTCGGAGAGCCGAAGCGCCGGCTGGCCGCCGATCATGACGCTGGTGGAGCCGGAAAGCGCGCAAGCCGGGATGGGCGGGCGCGCATCTTCGGCGGCAGACGGCATGGCCGAGACCGCGAGCAGAAGTCCAGACATGGCGATATCTGCAGATTTCATCAGCTTCTCCTTCGACGGTGCAGACGCGGAATGCAACGCAATCTAGAGCATGTCGCGCAAAAGTGCGCAGCGGTTTTGCGATAACGACATGCGTAGAAACAAGAACTTAAAGCGCAGCGAGCAAACCTGGAGATCGCGATGCGCTTTAAGTCGGCAACGCCGCGCACGCTATCTCAATAATCGGTCGGCACCGTCAGCACGTCGGCATCAGGCGTTTCGAGAAAGGCCCTGACCGTCGAGGGCATCTGCCGCGAGCCTGTGGCCAGCACGCCGCAGCGCGACAGCATCTGCCGGATATCCGGCTCCTGGCCGAGGGTGCGCCAGATCATCCGCGAGGCATAGGGCAGGTTTTCCTTGCGCCAGGAAACGCCCATGGTCGTGCCGCGCAGATAGACGCGCTGATGCACTTCGAACGGCATCAGGATCGTCTGCGACAGCATCGGCTGGCGCCCGACGCTGCGCTCGGCGATGAAGATGCGATTGCGCCAGAAGGTGACGAGGCCGACATATTTCGAAAACTGCTGGATTTCGTTGGCGGCATCGCGGATGCGCTCAATCGACTTCACCCGGATCGATCCGCTCTCCTCGTGAATGCGGGCGCAGGAACAGACGACGCGGCCGGGCCACGACGGCGAGAGATGGTAGGTCTGGTAATAGCCGATATGGCGGCGAAGCCCGGCCAGATCACCGGGAAATCCTTCAAGCAGCAGCCCGGCTTGCGAGCGGTCGCGATCGGGCCTGACCATGCGGGCTTCGAACAGTTTCGACGACAGGGAAAAGTCCTGCGCCTGCAGCCCGAAGAAGCTGGCGATGCGCGCGACATTATGCGCCGACGGCCGCGCCTCGCCACTGATGTAGCGGTTGAACTGCTGACGGTTGATGCCGATCTCGCGACAGATCTGCGAGATCGAGCGCCGCGTCGCGCAGGCGAAACGAAGATTGGCGGCAAAGTTGTCGGCGTCGTGCACGAGCGGCTCCCAGCGATCCGGAACAGATAGCGTAAAGTCGCGTAAATCAGCGTCAAGTCGCGAAATTGTGCAACCCGCCGCAGCCGTTAGGTTTTCCCTTGAAACAACACTTCAGAGGGAACCTGCATATGAGCGAATTCACCAAGCGTCCCGACGGCCTCATCGTGCCGACAGGCATCAACCGCCGCGGCTTCCTGGCGGGCACCGCGGCCCTCGGTCTGGCGGCAGGCTTGGGCGGCACGATGGTTGCGGGCGATGCACGCGCCGAGGAGCCCAAGCGCGGCGGTCACCTGAAACTGGGCCTGAAGGGCGGCGCCACCACCGATACGCTCGATCCCGCCGGCTATAGCGGCTCGGTGTCCTTCGTCATCGGCCACCTCTGGGGCGACACCCTGGTCGAATCCGATCCGAAGACCGGCGCGCCGCTGCCGGCACTGGCCGAATCCTGGGAGCCCTCGGCGGATGCGTCGCAATGGACCTTCAAGATCCGCAGCGACGTCAGCTTCCACGACGGCAGCAAGATGACCATCGCCGATGTCATCGCCACGCTGAAGCGGCATTCGGACGAAGGCTCGAAATCAGGTGCGCTCGGCTTGATGCGCTCGATCAAGAACATCGAGGAAAAGGCCGGCGCGCTGGTGCTGACACTGACCGAAGGCAATGCCGACCTGCCGCTGCTTCTGACCGACTATCACCTGATCATCCAGCCACGCGGCGGCGTCGACAATCCCGCCTCGCCCATCGGCACCGGCCCCTACAAGCTTGCAAGCTATGAAGCCGGCCTGCGCTCGACCTTCGAGAAGAACGCCAATGACTGGCGCCAGGACCGCGGCTTCGTCGACAGCGTCGAAATCATCGTGATGAACGACACGACCGCGCGCATCGCCGCGCTTTCCTCCGGCCAGGTGCATTTCATCAACAACATCGACCCGAAGACGGTGCCGCTCCTGAAGCGTGCGCCGCGCGTCGAGATTCTCCGGACCGCCGGCAAGGGCTTCTACAGCTTCCTGATGCATTGCGACACGGCGCCCTTCGACAACAACGACCTGAGGCTCGCACTCAAATATGCGGTCGACCGACAGGCGATTCTCGACCGCGTTGTCGGTGGTTTCGGCACGCTCGGCAACGACTATCCGGTCAACGAGAACTATGCGCTGGCGCCCGAGGGCATCGAGCAGCGCGCCTATGACCCCGACAAGGCCGCCTTCCACTTCAAGAAATCGGGCCACGACCGGCCGATCCTTCTGCGCACCTCGGATGCCGCCTTCCCCGGCGCCATCGACGCCGCGGTTCTGTTCCAGGAAAGCGCCAAGAAGGCCGGTATCGAGCTCGAAGTGCGCCGCGAGCCGGAGGATGGCTACTGGACCAATGTCTGGAACGTCCAGCCGTTCTGCGCCTCCTACTGGGGCGGCCGGCCGACGCAGGATTCACGCTACTCCACCTCCTATCTCTCCAGCGCCGAGTGGAACGACACGCGCTTCAAGCGCGAGGACTTCGACAAGCTCCTGCTTCAGGCCCGCTCGGAGCTCGACGATGCCAAGCGCAAGGAGATGTACCGTACGATGGCGATGACGGTGCGCGACGAGGGCGGCCTGATCCTGCCGGTGTTCAACGACTACGTGAACGCCGCTTCCGCATCGCTGAAGGGTTTCGTCCACGACATCGGCAACGACCTTTCGAACGGCTATGTTGCCAGCCGCGTCTGGTTCGACAGCTAAGAACACGGTTTCGCGTACGGAAGTGCGTAAAAACAATGCGTTAGAGCATTTCCAGCAGAAGTGTTTAGCGGTTTTGCGTCTGGAAACGCGTAAGAACAATGAGAGTGAGCGGAACAACCGATATGTCAGAGCGTGAATTCACCCTGATCGAGAACGAGTGGATCCGATTGAAGGACGGCACGCGGCTTGCCGCCCGCATCTGGATGCCGGATGGCGCCGACGCTGAGCCGGTGCCGGCCGTGCTCGAATACCTGCCCTACCGCAAGCGCGGCGGCACGAGTCTCCGCGATGAATCGACCTATCCGGTCTTTGCCGCCGCCGGCATTGCCGGCGTGCGCGTCGACATTCGCGGCTCGGGCGAATCCGATGGCGTCATCGATGGCGAATATACGCCGCGCGAGCTTTCCGACGGCTGCGAGATCATCGAATGGATCGCCGCCCAGCCGTGGTCGAATGGCAAGGTCGGGATGATGGGCATCTCCTGGGGCGGCTTCAACTGCCTGCAGGTGGCAGCCCTCAAGCCGCCGGCGCTGAAGGCGGTGATCTCGATCGCCTCGACCGTCGACCGCTACAACGACGACATCCATTACAAGAATGGGTGCCATCTCTCCGCCCAGCTTTCCTGGGCGGCGACCATGCTTGCCTATCAATCGCGCGCGCCCGACCCTGCGATCGTCGGCGACCGCTGGAAGGAGATGTGGCTGGAGCGCCTGGAGAACGAACCCTACTTCATGGAGGAATGGCTCGAGCATCAGCGCCGCGACGCCTTCTGGCAGCACGGCTCGATCTCGGAGGATTTCGGCGGCTTCGACACTCCCGCGCTCGTCATCGCCGGTTGGGCCGACGGTTATCGCAACACGCCGCTGAAAGCCGTCGAGGGCCTCGGCGCAAAGGCCAAGGCGCTGATCGGCCCCTGGGTGCACAAATATCCGCATTTCGCCTGGCCAAAGCCCCGCGCCGATTTTCACGGCGAGGCGATCCGCTGGTGGAACCGTTGGCTGCGCGACGAAAAGAACGGCGCCGAAGGCGGACCGCAGGTGCGCGCCTATATCCTCGACGGCCCGCGCCCGGCCGTCCGGCGCGACAACGACCCTGGCCGCTGGGTCGCCAAGGACGTCTGGCAAAAGCCGGAGATGCAGGTTCTCGGCATCACGCTCGACGGCAGGCTTTCCACCGACGCCAAAGATATGGGCACCGGCGAGGTCTATCTGAAATCACCGCTCGATACCGGCACGGCTTCCGGCGAATATTTCACCCTGAAACCCGATGCCGAAATGGCCGGTGACCAGCGCATCGACGATGCCGGAGCGCTGACCTTCGAAACGCGGCCGCTGCTGGAGGCTGAAGACTATCTCGGCCAGCCAAGCCTCTCGGTCGATGTCACCTGCCCGGCCGACACGGCCAACCTTGTCGCCCGCATCGTCGACGTGCACCCGGATGGTACCGCCACCCGCATCGCCTTCGGCGTGCTCAATCTGGCGCATCGCGACGGCAATGCCGAACCGCGGGCAATGGAAAAGGGTCGCCGCACGCGGATCACACTGGTGCTCGACGCCTGCGGCTATCGCGTGCGCGCCGGCCACCGCATCCGGCTGTCGCTGTCGACGTCCTACTGGCCGATGATTTTGCCGCCGCCTGATGATCCCGGCCTCACCATCGACACAGCGAGCCTGACGCTTGCCCTTCCGCTGCTCGGCCAGCACAACGAGGTCGTCGTGCCGGAGCCGGAAAATCCGGATCCGCTGCCGAAATACATCGAGCGGACGGCCGGCAGCACCAGCCGCACCGTCGAACGCGACATGACCAACGGCGTCACCCACTATCGCATCTACGAGGATGGGGGCTTGAGCGAGCATCCGGATACCGGGCTCGCGACGCAGGACATCCGCGACGAGACCTGGTCCATCGCTCCCGACAATCCGCATTCGATGATCGGCACCTCGACCTGGACCTGCATTTCCAAACGCGAGGGCTGGTCGGTGCGCACGGTCTCGACCTCGGTTCTCACCTGCGATGCCGACGACTGGATCACCGAAGCCAAGATCGTCGCCTATGAAAACGACGCGCCCATCTTCGAGAAGAGCTTTGCCAAGCGGGTCGCACGCGACCTGATGTAACACCGTCTTGGCTCCAAAAGCGTATGACTGCACCAATCGGTAAACATTTTACTGATAGTTACAGTCGTGCGCCATTTCTTCAATTGCCACCAACCTGCCGTCCATATCGGCCGCGGCCTCGTTGCCGGCATGGGTGGCCTCGTGGCCATCGCCGCCGTCGGCGCGCTCACCAATATCGTCGGCGAACCGCTTCTGATGGCGCCGTTTGGCGCCAGCTGCGTGCTGATCTTCTCGGTCGCCGGCAGCCCGCTCTCCCAGCCCGCCAATGTCGTCGGTGGACATTTCATCGCGACGCTGGTCGGCCTCGTCATGCGCGCAGTCTTCCCCAATGAGTGGTGGGCGGTCGGCCTTGCGGTCGGTGCTGCGATCGCGCTGATGGCAGCGCTGCGCATCACCCATCCGCCGGCGGGCGCCACTCCGCTCGTGGTCTTTGCCAGCGACCCCGGCCTCGACTTCCTGCTTTTCCCCGTTCTGACCGGCTCATTGGTGCTGGTTGCGGTTGGAACGCTGTTTCATCGTTTTGGCAAGGTCGAGTATCCGCTGCCGAGGAAACCCGCATGAGCCGCGTCGTCGCCGAGCGCCAGGACGTCATCGCCACGCTCGCGGAGGTCTTTCGCGAACACGGCTATGATGGCGCGAGCCTCAACCTGATCACCGAGAAGACCGGGCTCGGCAAGGGCAGCCTCTATCACTTCTTCCCTGGTGGGAAGGAGGAGATGGCCGAGGCGGTGCTTGGCGACATCGCCCTATGGTTCCAGACCAACATATTCGACCTGCTGCGCAACAGCGAAAGGCCGGCGGCTGCGATCGACGACATGTTTGCCTCCGTCGACAGCTACTTTCGCCGGGGACGCCGCCTCTGCCTGATGGGCGTCATTGCCCGCCAGCGGCGCCCATGATCGCTTCTCCGTCGAGCTCACCCGATACTTTGCCGATTGGCGGACTGCCCTCGCCGAGGCGCTCGGCCGCCAGGGTATCGCCGAGAACGAGCGGCAGGCGCTGGCCGAAGAAGTGATCGGCGGCATCCAGGGGGCACTCATTCTTGCCCGCAGCCTTGGTGACGCCGAAGCTTTCGGCCGCGTGCCCCTCCGCCTTAAGGGCCGATGCACCCTGTCGCATAACTGACAAAAATCAGATCTCAGGCCTCGGCCGCCTTGACAATTCCCCGCGCGCCCAGTTATTAACCATCAAGTTAAATAACTTTCAGGTTAAAGAACGGCCGCGCCAAGCGACAGCGCTGGCTGCGGGAGGAATTGTTATGGCAATGACCAGTGAAAACGCATCGCGCGAACACAGACTGAGCCTCGAAATCACCAGGATCTTCGATGCGCCGCGCAGCCTGGTGTTTAGGGTATGGTCAACGCCCGAGCATGCCTTGCGCTGGTGGGGACCGCGCGATTTCAGCCCGCACTCGCTGACGATGGATTTCCGCCCCGGCGGCGCCTGGCGCGCCTGCATCCGTTCGCCGGAAGGGCGCGACTATTGGATGGGCGGCGTCTATCGCGAGGTGATCGAGCCGGAGAAACTCATCTTCACCTTCGCCTGGGACGAAGAAGGCAAGCCGGGTGCCGACACGCTGATCACCGTTTCATTCGTCGATGTCGGCGGCAAGACCCGTCTGACCTTCCACCAGACCCCCTTCGACAGCGTCGACGAGCGCGACTCGCACCAGGAAGGCTGGGGCGAGTGCCTCGAAAGACTGGAGGAGTATCTTTCCGATGTCTGAGACAATGACCACCGCGGACAACACACCGGGCCCGAAGGCCACGCGGCGGGAGTGGATCGGCCTTGCCGTCCTCGCCTTGCCCTGCATGCTCTATTCGATGGACCTGACGGTCCTGAATCTCGCGGTGCCGCAACTGACCGAGCAGCTGAAGCCATCGGCCTCGCAGCTCCTGTGGATCGTCGATATCTACGGTTTCATGGTGGCGGGCTCTCTGATCACCATGGGCACGCTTGGCGACCGCATCGGCCGGCGCCGGCTCTTGATGATCGGCTCCATCGCCTTCGGCATCGCCTCGGTGCTGGCCGCCTTCGCCTGGAGCGCCGAAACGCTGATCCTCGCACGTGCTGTCCTCGGCGTCGCAGCAGCAACCTTGGCGCCCTCGACGCTGTCGCTGATCCGCAACATGTTCCTCGATGACAAGCAGCGCACGCTGGCGATCGGCATCTGGATCGCCAGCTTCTCCGCCGGCGGCGCCATCGGCCCTGTCGTCGGCGGGCTGATGCTGTCTCAGTTCTGGTGGGGTTCGGTGTTCCTGCTCGCGGTGCCTGTGATGATCCTGCTTCTGATCCTCGGTCCCATGCTGCTGCCGGAGTTCCGCGATCCGAATGCCGGCCGGCTCGATTTCATCAGTGCCGGACAGTCGCTGGTTGCCGTGCTGTCGGTAATCTATGGCATGAAGCGCATCGCCGAGGACGGTCTCGACGTCACCGCCGTGTTCTTCATCCTGCTCGGGCTGACCGTCGCCATCCTGTTTGCCCGGCGCCAGAGCCGGCTTGCCGATCCGTTGATCGACCTCGCCTTGTTCAGGACCCCGGCTTTCAGCGCCGCCCTCGGCGTTAATATTCTCGGCCTGTTCGTCGGCTTTGGCGCCTTCCTGTTCGTGGCGCAGTATCTGCAGCTCGTGCTCGGCCTGTCGCCCTTCGTCGCCGGTCTCTGGTCGGTGCCGACAGGGGTCGCCATGGTGCTCGGTTCGATCCTGGTTCCGTCGCTTGCCGCCCGCTATGCCGCCTCGAACCTGATTGCTGCCGGCTTCGTGCTGACCGCCATCGGCTTTGCGATCTGCACCCAGGTCGAAACGACGAGCAGTCCGCTGCTCGTCACGACGGGCCTCGTCGTTCTCTGCCTCGGCTTTGCGCCAGTGGGCACGCTGACGACGGACCTGATCGTCGGCTCCGCCCCGCCGGAGCGCGCCGGCGCTGCATCGGCGATCTCGGAGACGAGCTTCGAGTTCGGCGGTGCGCTCGGGATCGCCGTGCTCGGCAGCATGCTGACATCAGCCTATCGCACCCGCATGGACGCCGTGATCGTCACCGGCCTTCCGACTGAGACCGTGGAGGCCGCACGCCAGACGCTTGGCGGCGCCGTCGCCATCGCCGAGCAACTTCCGGGCGAGCAATCCGAACGGCTGCTCAATGCCGCCCGCGACGTGTTCACCAATTCGTTTGCCTTCACCGCATCGATCTGCGTGGCCCTGTCGCTGCTGACGGCACTGCTCGCCTTCCTGCTCTTGCGCAAGGCAACCGGTGACGGCGCCGACAGCGATCCGGCAATTGCCGACGAGGCGGAGGCCTCGGTCAAAGCCGGATAATAACCGGCGTCCGCACAACGGACGCCAACACATAAATCGCATCAACGTTCAACTCGCCAGCGTCGTTTCCCCGGTCGAAAGACCAGGGACAGCCGACGACTGTCCAAAGACAGGAGCCCGTCCGATGAAAAAGCGCTATCGCGGCAGCTGCCACTGCGGCACCGTTGAGTTCGAATGCCAGCTCGACCTTGCCGAAGGCATCCGCCGCTGCAATTGCAGTTTCTGCGCCAAGACGCGCATGCAGAAATCCTTCGCGCTGCGCGACGAGTTTGCCATCACCAGGGGCAAGGAGGCGTTGACGAGCTATCGGGCGGAGCCTTCGAACTGGCGGGAGGGCGACGTCGATCACTACTTCTGCAGCCGCTGCGGCATCCGGCCGTTTTCGCGCGGCTATCTCGAGGATTTCCTCGGCCATTTCTACGCCGTCAACGTCGCCTGCGTTGACGGCGTCAGCGACGAGGAACTCGGCACGGCACCGATCATCTACGAGAACGGTCGTCACGACGACTACGAAAACCCGCCGCGCGACATCCGCTTCATGTGATCGCCGAGGCGATCAGGCCGGGCTCAATGCCAGCAGCGCCTCGAGCGCACGCTCGGCATCGGCCTCCGGCACGAAGATGTGGTCATGATAATAGGCGGCCACGACGTTGGCACTGATGCCCTCCCGCGTCAGCGCCGTCGCCACCGCCGCCGTCAGCCCGACCGCCTCAAGCGCCGAATGCACATTGAGCGTGATGCGGCGAAGCAGCGGACCATAGGAAAGGCCGGCCGCATCGGCAGCATGACGCTCCAGGATCAGCGTCAGCCCCTCGTCCTCGCGATAGGTGGCAAGCGGCTCCACCGGCATGTAACGCTGCGCCTCGTCATGGGGCACGGTGCAATAGACATAGGTCTGCGGAAACAGAACCGGCGCCATCGTCGCCAGCAGCTTCGTCAAATCCGTTTCGCCAGCCATCACCCCTCCTCTAACCTTCCACAGTCCCCGCTATGCGGGATCAAGTCGCCAATGCAGTGGTAGCGGATCGTCACATTGCCGTGAAGCACGCTCTTGCGATTTGCATTCGGCCGGGTCCGCGAAAAACATGGGTTCACACGGCCGCCGCCCGAACGCGGCAGAGGAAGCAACCATGTCTTCGACACGCAACATTCTGCCGTTCGCTCCGGCTATCAACCACCATCTCTGGCTGATGGCTCCGGCACTTGCCATCTGCGCCGCCCTTTCGATTGCGCCCTCAGCCCGCGCCGCCGAACCGGCCGTATCCATTCCCCCGCCGTCGCTGGATGAGAAAGCGGCCAGCGGTCCGGAAACGGCGGTATTTGCCGGCGGTTGTTTCTGGGGCGTCCAGGGCGTCTTCCAGCATGTGAAGGGCGTGACCAACGCTGTCTCGGGCTATGCCGGCGGCAGCCGCGACACGGCGTCCTATGAGGCGGTCAGCAATGGCGACACCGGCCACGCGGAATCGGTGGAAGTGACCTACGATCCGAGCCAGGTCAGCTACGGCAAGCTGTTGCAGATCTTCTTCTCCGTCGGCCACAACCCGACGCAGCTGAACTATCAGGGGCCGGATCACGGCACGCAGTATCGTTCGGCTCTGTTCGTTGCCACGCCGGAGCAGAAGAAGATCGCCGAGGCCTACGTCGCCGAGCTCGGAAAATCAGGCGTCTTTCCGACCGAGATCGTCACCGAGATCGCGCCGCTGAAGGGCTTCTATGTCGCGGAGGGCTACCATCAGGATTTCCTGACGCGCAACCCGACCTATCCCTACATCGTCTACAACGACATGCCGAAGATCGAGAGCCTGCGCAAACTGTTCCCGCAGAGCTTCCGCCCCAATCCGGTGCTGGTGTTCAAGGCGAAGAGCTAGCGCGTTTCCGCCCGCAATTGCGCTCCGGTGAAAACTGGAGCGTTCAGCCGGTTCCGACAAGCACCGCAATACCTTCGGCCAAGCGCCGAAAGCCTTCGCGCGCACCCTCACTCATGTGCCGTGCCCGCAGCCAGGCGTGGATCATCTGCGGCTCTTCGCGAAAGGTGACGTTGACGCCGGCCGTCGCAAGCCGCGCGGCATAGAGGCGCGCGTCATCGCGCAAGGGGTCGAAATAGGCACCAGCGATATAGGTCGGCGGTAAGCCGGAAAGATCCTTCTCCGCCAGCGGCACCGCAAACGGGTCGTCGGCCGGCGCCTGCAAAATCTTTCGGTAGTAGCTGGTATCGGCAGTCGTCAGTCCCGGCGCATCGGACATTTCGAGATAGGAACCGGAAGCCAGGTCACCGCCGAGGCCAGGATAGATCAGCGCCTGCCCGACGATACCAGACACCCCGTCCGCCCGGGCCTTCAACACGATGCCTGCGGTCAGGTTCCCGCCGGCACTGTCGCCGACGACCACCACCGGTCGGCCATCGGCCACCAGGAAATTCAAGACCGCGTAGCAATCCTCGAAGGCGGCTGGCCAGACGTGGTCGGGCGCCAGCCGATAATCAACCGACACCAGTTCTGCCCTTGCGAAATCGGCAAGCTCGGCGCAGATGGCGTCATGGCTGTCGAGCGAGCCGACGACCCAACCGCCGCCGTGAATGTAGTAGATTCGGGTGTCGGTCGAAACGCTCGCCGGCCGATAGCGCCGGATCGGGATCCGGCCGTCGACAAGCTCGTCCTCGCGCGTCAGCCCCGCCGGCGACGGCGCGTCGAACTCTGCGCAGAGCGCATCGTACCATTTGCGCTGCTGTTCGATCGACGCATCGACCGCATCGGCGGGATAGAATTCTTCGCAGCGCCGGTGAAAGGCGAGGATGCCCTCCTCCGTCGGCATCGGTTTCGATACAGCCTGATCCAAAGTCCGCCTCCCTGATCTCTCCGGCGGAAGTCTAGCAGCAGGCCGCCGGTCTTCTATCCGGAAACCGACATAACCGGACAAATCCCGCCGCAGTTGCGTTGTCGGGGACGATCTCTTGGCAGCGCTTGCAAGCGCGCCTCCACAACGATTAACTGCACGGATGGCCTTCACCTTCAGACAGTTGCAGTATTTCGTCGCCGTCGCCGAGCAAGGCTCGATCACGCGGGCGGCGCAGAACCTCTCGATCTCGCAATCCTCGATCACCGAGGCGATCAAGGAGCTTGAAGGGGACCTCGGCGTCGAGCTGTTCGACCGGCATCCGCGCGGTCTTTCGATCACCCACAACGGCCATCAGTTCCTGCGGCATGCGACCAAGATCCTCTCCGATGTCTCCGACGCCCGGCGCAGTTTTTCCGACAGCCGCGAGGAAACCGGCGGCAAGCTCAATCTCGGCGTCACCTCGCTGGTTGCCGGTTACGTCCTCTCCGACCTGCTCGCTCGCTATCGCCGCGCCTGTCCCGGCGTCGATGTCAGTGCCATCGAGGACAACGGCTCATATCTCGAACACCTGCTGATCGGCGGCGAACTCGACGTTGCCGTCATGGTCATTTCCAACCTGCGCGACCGCATGGCGCTGCAGGCTGAGATTCTCGAAACCTCGCCCTATCGCCTCTGGCTGCCGATCGGCCATCCGCTTGTCAGCGCCGACATCATCTCGATCAGCGATATCGCCAAGGAGCCGCTGATCATGCTGACGGTGGATGAAATCGAGGAGAACACCGGCAAGCTGCTGTCGGCGCTCGGCGCCCGCCCGCATGTCGCCTTCCGCACCCGCTCGGTCGAAGCGGTGCGCAGCCTGGTGGCGACTGGCGCCGGCATCGCGCTCCTGCCCGATCTCGTCTACCGCCCCTGGTCGCTTGAAGGCGACCGCATCGAGAGCCGCGACGTCTCCGGCGCCCTGCCCGTCGTCCAGGTCGGCATGGTCTGGCGCAAGGGCTCCAGCCTGCCGCAATCGGCCCGCGATTTCGTCGGCATAGCCGAAGCGCTTCGCAGCGCCCGGCCGCGCTAAAAATCCCGGTGCGATCCAGAACCACGAGTAAAATCATGTAGCTACTCGGCATTTGCCGGGCACGTTGGAGCCTTGACACGGCCCTGATATCGGTAAAACCGATAGCGGCATTCTGATTAATGAATTTGCGAATGCGGAGAAATCAAGGCACGTTTCAATCTGGGAACGAAGCCGTAAAATGCGGCTCAAAATTGGGAGAATTCAGATGAAGCAGATCCTGAAATCCTGCACCGCGCTGACGTTGTCGCTCGGCCTCGTGGCGCCCGCCTTGGCGCAGGAGCCGCTGAAGGAACTGGGCAAGGGCGAAGGCGAACTGTCGATCGTCGCCTGGGCTGGCTACATCGAGCGCGGCGAGACCGACAAGAACTACGACTGGGTCACCGATTTCGAAAAGCAGACCGGCTGCAAGGTCAGCGTCAAGACGGCCGCGACCTCCGACGAAATGGTGGCGCTGATGAACGAAGGCGGCTTCGACCTCGTCACCGCCTCGGGCGACGCCTCGATGCGGCTCGTCGCCGGCAAGCGCGTCCAGCCGATCAACACCGATCTCATCCCCAGCTGGAAGACGATCGACGAGCGCATGCAGAACGCGCCCTGGCACACGGTCAACGGCGTTCACTACGGCACTCCCTATGTCTGGGGTCCGAACGTGCTGATGTACAACAAGGATGCCTTCAAGGGCGAAGCGCCGAAGAGCTGGAACGTCGTCTTCGAGGAAATGAACCTGCCCGACGGCAAGTCCAACAAGGGCCGTGTCCAGGCCTATGACGGCCCGATCCATGTCGCCGACGCCGCCAACTACCTGATCAAGCACAAGCCCGAGCTCGGCATCAAGGATCCCTACGAACTCAACGAAGACCAGTACAAGGCAGCGCTCGATCTGCTGCGCACCCAGCGCACGCTCGTCGGCCGCTACTGGCACGATGCGATGATCCAGATCGACGACTTCAAGAACGAAGGCGTCGTCGCCTCCGGCTCCTGGCCGTTCCAGGTCAACCTGATGGAAGCCGAAAAGCTGCCGATCGCCTCAACCATCCCGGAAGAAGGGGTCACCGGATGGGCTGACACCACCATGCTGCACGCCGAAAGCGCCCATCCGAACTGCGCCTATATGTGGATGGAGCATTCGCTGTCGCCAAAGGTCCAGGGCGACGTCTCTGCCTGGTTCGGCGCCAACCCGTCCGTCGGCGCAGCCTGCAAGGGCAATGACCTTCTGACCGACGCCGGCTGCAAGACCAACGGCTACGAGGACTTCGACAAGGTCAAGTTCTGGAAGACGCCGGTGACGAAATGCGCAAGCCAGGGCGAATGTGTGCCTTACCACCGCTGGGTCTCCGACTACATCGGCGTTATCGGCGGTCGCTGAGCCGCCACGACCATATCGCAAGCATCGCCCCTCACCCTGACCCTCTCCCCGCACGCGGGGAGAGGGAACGCCCCCGGCAAACCCGCCGGGTGAGCTTTGGGCGAGACGCCAACCGCACGTTCCCTTCTCCCCCCGAGCGGGGAGAAGGTTGCGGCAGCGGGATGAGGGGCTGGAATCCTGGAGCAATTTGATGTCCACCGCCGTTCTTTTCGACAATGTTTCCCGCCACTTCGGCGCCGTACGCGCGGTCGATGGTGTGGACCTCGAAGTCGCCGAGGGCGAGTTCTTCGCCATGCTCGGCCCCTCGGGCTCGGGCAAGACCACCTGCCTGAGGCTGATGGCCGGCTTTGAACAGCCGACAGGCGGTCATATCGAAATCTTCGGCGAAACCGCGGAGGGCGTGCCGCCCTATCGCCGCAGCGTCAACACCGTGTTCCAGGACTATGCGCTGTTCCCGCATCTCTCGATCCTCGACAACGTTGCCTACGGGCTGATGGTCAAGGGCGTCGGCCGCGAGGAGCGCCGCAAGGCGGCGGCAGATGCGCTCGCCATGGTCAAGCTGCCGGACTATGGCAGCCGCCGCCCCGGCCAGCTCTCGGGTGGCCAGCGTCAGCGCGTGGCGCTCGCCCGCGCGCTGGTGAACAAGCCCAAGGTGCTTTTGCTCGACGAGCCGCTCGGCGCGCTCGACCTGAAGCTGCGCGAGCAGATGCAGGAGGAACTGAAGACCCTGCAAAAATCGCTCGGCATCACCTTCGTCTTCGTCACCCACGATCAGGGCGAAGCGCTGTCGATGGCCGACCGCATCGCCGTCTTCAACGACGGCCGCATCCAGCAGCTCGGCAGCCCAGAAGAAGTCTACAAGCAGCCGAAGACACGCTTCGTCGCCGATTTCGTCGGCTCGTCAAACGTCTTGCCGGCAAAGCTGTGCCAGAGGCTGGGCGTCAGATCCTCCTATGCCAGCCTTCGCCCCGAGGCGATCGCGCTGTCGGCCCCGCGCGAAGGCGCGCTCAGCCTCAACGGCACCGTGTCGGCCCATAGTTTCCTCGGCGCGGTCAACCGCGTCGTCGTCGACGTCGAAGGCGCGCGCATCGCGGTTGCAAGCCCCGCCTCGCTCGCCGTCCCGCAAATCGGCAGCCCCGTCACTATCAGCTTTGCCGCCGACGAACTGCACCCGATGGAGGACGCATGACCGCCGTCGCTGAAAATCTCGCAGTCCCGGATCGCCGCGGCCCGACCGGCCGGCTCTCGGACTTCTTCTGGAAGCACCCGCATGTGCTGCTTGTCGTCATGCTGGCGCCGCCGCTCTTATGGCTCGGCGTCGTCTATGTCGGCTCGCTCTTTGCTCTCCTGCTGCAGAGCTTCTTCTCGATCGACGACTTCTCCGGCCTGATCAATTACGAGTTCACCTTCGCCACCTACCGCCAGCTGCTGAGCGAAACCAATCTCGACATCATCCTGCGCACCGTATCAATGGCGGCAATCGTGACGCTCGCCTCGGCGCTCATCGCCTTCCCGATCGCCTATTACGCGGCGCGCTACGCGCAGGGAAAATGGAAGGTGCTGTTCTATCTCGGCGTCATGCTGCCGCTCTGGTCGAGCTACCTGGTCAAGATCTATGCCTGGAAGCTGATCCTGGCCAAGGAAGGCATCGTCACCTGGTTCCTCGCGAAGCTGCATCTTCTGTGGGTGCTCGATGCCTGGCTCTCGCTTCCCGTCGTCGGGGGCAACTCGCTCTCGGTCAGCTACACCGGCACCTTCATCGTCTTCGTCTATGTCTGGATGCCGTTCATGATCCTGCCGATCCAGGCAGCGCTGGAGCGCGTGCCGACCAACCTGATCGAGGCCTCCTCCGATCTCGGCGGCACGCCGGCCCAGACCTTTCGCCACGTGCTCTTCCCGCTGGCGCTGCCGGGCATCGTCGCCGGCTCGATCTTCACCTTCTCGCTGACGCTCGGCGATTACATCATTCCGCAGATCATCGGCTCCTCCCGGCTGTTCATCGGTCAGGCGGTCTATGCCCAGCAGGGCACTGCCGGCAACATTCCGCTTGCCGCCGCCTTTACCGTGGTGCCGATCGTCATCATGGGCGCCTATCTCTGGATGGCCAAACGCATGGGGGCCTTCGATGCGCTCTGACCGCCTCAACCGCTCGCCCCTCGGACTGAAGATCGCAGCTGCCGCCGGCCTCGCCTTCATGCATGTGCCAATCCTGCTGATCTTCCTCTATGCCTTCACCACGGAGGAAAAGAGCTACCAGTTCCCGCCGCCGGGGCTGACGACACAATGGTTTGCGGTTGCCTGGAACCGGCCGGATGTCTGGGCGGCGCTGACGCTCTCGGTCAAGGTCGCCTCGATCGCGACCGCGGTCGCCCTGGTGCTCGGCACGCTCTGTGCCGCCGCCGTCAGCCAGACCCGCTTCTTCGGCCGCGAGACGATCTCGCTGCTGGTCATCCTGCCGATCGCGCTGCCCGGCATCATCACCGGCATCGCGCTGCGCTCGGCCTTTTCCATGGCGGAGATGCCATTCTCCTTCTGGACGATCGTGCTCGGTCACGCGACCTTCTGCATCGTCGTCGTCTACAACAATGCGGTGGCCCGTTTCCGCCGCATATCGGGCTCGCTGATCGAAGCCTCGATGGACCTGGGTGCCGACGGCTTCCAGACCTTCCGCCACATCATCCTGCCGAACATCGGCACCGCACTTCTTGCCGGCGGCATGCTCGCCTTCGCGCTGTCCTTCGACGAGGTGATCGTCACCACCTTCACCGCCGGCCAGCAGTCGACGCTGCCGATCTGGATGCTCGAAGAACTCATCCGCCCGCGCCAGCGACCGGTGACCAACGTGGTCGCCATGATCGTGGTGCTGGTCACTTTCCTGCCGATCCTCGGCGCCTACTACCTGACCCGCGACGGCGACCAGATCGCCGGTGCCGGCAAGTGAACTCGACTTTCAAGGGAGAACAGACATGGACACCCAGCTTTTGATCGGATCGCGCTTCGAAGCCGGAACCGAGGCCGAAGAGCATATCCTGAACCCGCGCACCGGCGGAAAGATCATCGACCTCGCCGAAGCCTCGCACATTCAGGTCGAGGCGGCGGTGAGCGCGGCAGAACGCGCCTTCGTCTCCTGGTCGATGACGACACCCGGCGAACGCTCCGGTTACCTGCTCAGGATCGCCGACGCGATCGAAAAGCACGCCGACGATTTCGCAGCCCTTGAAGCGCTCAACTGCGGCAAGCCGATCAATGCGGTGAAGAACGACGAACTGCCGGCGATCGTCGATTGCTGGCGCTTCTTTGCCGGCGCCATCCGCAATCTGCACGCGCCGACATCGGGCGAGTATCTGCCGGGGCATACCTCCATGGTTCGTCGCGATCCGGTTGGCATCGTCGGCTCGATCGCGCCCTGGAACTACCCGCTGATGATGATGGCGTGGAAACTGGCACCGGCGATTGCCGGCGGCAACACCGTCGTTTTCAAGCCGTCCGAACAGACGCCTTTGACGGCGCTGAAGCTCGCCCGTCTGCTCGCCGACATCCTGCCGGAAGGCGTGGTCAACGTTGTCACGGGCCGCGGCGAAACCGTCGGCAACGCGCTGATCAACCACCCGAAGATCGCGATGGTCTCGATCACCGGCGACATCGCCACCGGCAAGAAGGTGCTGACGGCCGCCGCCAAGACGGTGAAGCGCACGCATCTGGAGCTCGGCGGCAAGGCCCCTGTCATCGTCTATGACGACGCCGACCTCGAAGCCGTCGTCAACGGCATCCGCACCTTCGGCTATTACAATGCCGGCCAGGACTGCACCGCCGCCTGCCGCATCTATGCCGAAGCCGGCATCTACGAAAAGCTCGTCGCCGACCTGAGTTCGGCCGTCTCCACCATCCGTTACAATCTCGCCGACGACACCGAAAACGAGATCGGCCCGCTGATCTCGCGGCGCCAACGTGATCGCGTCGCAAGCTTCGTCGAACGTGCGGCCGACCAGAAGCATATCGAGATCACCACCGGCGGTGCTCCTGGCAGCGCCGACGGTTTCTTCTTCCAGCCGACGGTGATTGCCGGCGCGACGCAGGAAGACGAGATCGTCCGTCGCGAGGTGTTCGGCCCTGTCGTCTCGGTCACCCGCTTCACCGGCAAGGACGATGCCGTCGGCTGGGCCAACGACAGCGATTATGGCCTCGCCTCTTCGGTCTGGACGAAGGACATCTCCAAGGCGATGAAGGCCGCCTCGCGCCTGCAATATGGCTGCACCTGGATCAACACCCACTTCATGCTGACCAACGAGATGCCGCATGGCGGCGTCAAGCAGTCGGGCTATGGCAAGGACATGTCGGTCTATGCGCTCGAGGACTACACTGCTGTCCGTCACATCATGATCAACCACGGCTGACGCCGGCAGGACGTTGGCCGCGGTGCGGACAAAGCATGCAAACGAAGATAAACGGGAGGAAAATGCCATGTATCGCCGTCAACTGCTTGCTGCTGCAGGTGCATTGGGTCTGAGCACACTTCTTCTGGCGCCCGCCGGCCTCGCCGCCGACGCGGCGCCTGATGTCGTCGGTGCCTATGTCGCAGCGTGGAATGCCCATGACTCGAGCAAGGCCGCATCCTATTTCGCCGACGACGTCACCTATTACGACGCGTCCGTCGGCAAGCCTGTCACCGGCAAGGATGCCGCCAAGACCGGTGTCATCGACAATTTCCTGAATGCGGTTCCCGACGCCGTCTGGACCATGAAAGGCGACCCCATCGCCGCCGGCGACAAGGTCTCCTTCGAATGGGAATTCTCCGGCACCAACTCAGGCGCCTGGGCCGATGGCACGGCCGCGACCGGCAAGAGCTTCAAGTTCACCGGCGCCTCGGTCTTCACGGTCGAGGACGGCAAGATCGCCACTCAAAGCGACTATTACGACGCGCTCGGCTTCTACAAGCAGCTCGGCCTGATGTAGGCGGCCGTCGAGCCCGCGGCACCGGCCCTTCAGTAGCCGCAAGCCCGAGCTTGCGGCTGTCTCGCGCCTCGCCCGCGCATTAAAACATGCGGACAAAACTCATAAAATAACTTGCACAACGAATAAACATGAGTAACACGATCATCTTATGAATGTCTGACCCGTTCAGAAGGTGTCGCATGGTTGCAAGATGGCGTCTGTCCGCCCCCGCATTTGTGTTCGCGACGGCTCCGCGCGGCAGGCCTCGCAACGGCAGTGGGCCGGCCACGGGCCACACGCGGGTGCCCCAATGACTGCCGTATCCGAAGCGATCATGGAGACAGGCGCCCCCAAGGTTCTGTCTGCTGCCTTTTCCGGCCCGCACGCCTGGTGCAACGAAAAGATGGTGCTGTCGGACGATCTTTCCGACGGCATGGTCCTGCCCGAGTTCTTCGCCTCCGGCGCCTTCGACCGCGCCCTCGACACCTACGCTGAAAGGTCCGGCGGCACCGACCGCCGCGCGATCGCCTCCATGTGGTCGCTCTACTACTTCTCGGCGCTCACCATCCCCTATCTCGTTGCTCGCGTGCTCGACCATCAGGTGTTGCCGGTCGCCTTCAACCGCATGAAGGTGGCGCTGGCAGAAGATGGCCTGCCCCGCGCCTTTGGCGTCGCCGATGCCGGTAACTGGCAGGCGGGCGATGACGACGACGTGTTTGCCACCCTGGCGCCGCTGATGGGCGAGCACCTGCGCGAAGTGGTCGGCTACCTCAAGTCGAGTGGCGGCATCGCGCCGAAACTCGCCTGGAACAACGCGCTGGTTTACATCGACTATGCCCTGCGCGCCGCCGGCGTCGAGCCGCTTCATGCCCAGGCCGAAGCCCTCATCGGCAGCAGATCCCTGCCCGACGGCTCGCCCAACCCCTTCTTCGATTGCCTGCGTCACGAGGAAGAGGACGGTGCGCGGGTGTGCCGGCGCAAGATCTGCTGCCTGCGCTATCTGCTGCCGGGGGTCCGCAGCTGCGGCAGCCTCTGCGCCCTTCCCACCCAACGGAAACAGTAGTTTTGCTTCTCCTATCGCGATCCACGGTCCGGGCCTTGCTGGCCATCTTCGTCACCACCACGCTTTTCGCCACTGGCGCCCGGGCCGAAAACCGATGGCCGCTGACGGTGAAGGACGCGGCCGGGCGCGAGGTGACGTTAGCGGAAAGGCCAAAAGCCATCCTGCTTGGCAGCGGCTTCAACCTGGTCGCGCTTTCGCTCATTCATCCGGACCCCGTCAGCCTGCTGGCCGGCTGGTCCGGAGACATGAAGGGCGACAACCCTGAGATCTACGAGAGCTTTCGCAAAAAATTTCCTGCAATCGCCGACGTGCCGCTGATCGACGACGGCGGCACCGGCGCCGCACTGTCTTTCGAAACGCTGCTGACGCTGAAGGCCGACCTCGCGATCCTCGCCAACTGGCAGGCCGACACCGAGCCGGGCCAGCGCGCCATCGACTATCTCACCAGCACCGGCGTGCCGGTCATCGTCGTCGACTTCAACAGCGATCCCCTGAAGAGCACGCCGGATATGATGCGGCTCCTTGGGCGTATCTTCGAACGCGACGAGCAGGCCGAAGCCTTCGCACGCTACTACGAAGACAAGCTGGCGCTGATCCGCTCCCGTGTCGCCGCCAAGCCCGAACCGCGCCCAACCGTGCTGATGGATGCGTTTCCCAAGCCTGACCGTTGCTGCTGGGCCTATGGCGTCGGTGGGCTCGGCGAATTCCTGACGATCGCCGGCGGCCGCAACATCGCCGAAGGCGCGCTGCCGCGCGTCGGCGGCACCGTCAATGCAGAAGCGGTGATGGCGGCAAACCCCGACGTCTACATCGCCACCTCTTCGCCCGGCGGCACCTATAGCGGCTTCTCCATCGGTCCCGGCGTTGCCAGGCAAGAGGCGCAGCAGACCTTGGCTGCGGCCGTCGCAACGCCGGCGCTATCGAGCGTTGCGGCGGTCGAGAACGGCCGCGTCCATGGCGTCTGGAACTTCTTCAACGCCATCCCGCTCAATATTGTCGCTGCCGAAGCCTTCGCCCACTGGCTGCGGCCCGACATCTTCGCCGATCTCGACCCGGAAAAGAGCCTCGCCGACATCAACGAACGCTTCGCAGCCGTTCCTTTCGAGGGCACCTATACCGTCAGCCTTGGGGCCGTTACGCCCCGGTAGAAGCGCCCAAAAGCCCGCAACATTTGCAATCGCCGCAAGGGGTTGACGAAATCGCTCGCCGTTCAATCCACCAAATGTCGCAAGCGTGACCTTCGACCAGAGCCACGCGATGTTGCCACCCGCTCCTCACACTATATAAGGGTCGACGAGGAGGAGCTTCATGCTTTGGTTGGTAGCGTTGGTTGGCGTGGCGATCGTGTATCTGGCGGCGCGTTTCAGCCGCTTTCGCCGGTGGGCCGAGCCCATCCTCTCGGTCGCAGTGGCGATCGCCCTGCTCTCTGCCTTCGTCGTCTGGATCAGCGACCGCGGCGAGCGCAAGGCTGCAGCACCTGAGCCGGTGGCGACGGCCCCGGCGGCTCCGGCCGCCCAGAACATCAGCCTCGACGGCATGACGTTCGAACAAAGCCAGCCGGAGCGCAGCTTCCGCCTGCGCGGCACCGTCAGCAACAATGGCGCAACACCGCTCGAATATTTCCGGCTTTCCGTGACGCTCGAAGACTGCCCGCAGGACGCATGCGCGAAGATCGGCGACGACTCAGCCCTGGTTCTCGCCCGCGTGCCCGTCGGCCAGGCAAGGCCTTTCGAGACTTTCCTCACTTTCCCGAGCCGAGAGGGCGAAAGCCTGACGACGCCGAAATGGACCTACCAGGTGCTGGAAGTCCGCGGCGCCGCCAGCCGATAAGCCACTGCACGCGTTGCGGCGTCCTTACGCTGCCGACGCCGGCCGCATGGCCGAAATGATTGCCGCCGTGGTCGTCACCTCCGCGAATTCCGCCCGCAGCGTTGCGACATGGGCACGGTGGATGTCCCGCGCCGGAATCATGTCGCCGTCGCCATCCGGCTGGTCGAAGCAGTCGCAGGCATCTTCCACCAGGACCACCCGGTAACCGAGATTGGCGCCGACCCGCACCGAGGTCGAAACACACATATCAGTCGAGATGCCGAAGAGGACGATCGTATCAACGCCGAGCCGGCGCAGGCGAAGATCGAGATCGGTGCCGATGAAGGCGGCGTTGACGCTCTTGTTGACGAGCGGTTCGTCGCCAACGGGCTCGAAGCCCGGGCGCGGCGCGTTGCCAGACGCACCCGGCCTCAAGGTCGAGCCCGGCGCGACGCTGTCGTGCCGCACATGGATGATCGGCCGGCCGGCCGCGCGCCAGGCGGCAAGCAAGGCGCGGCCGTTGTTGTCAACGTCCCCGTTCCAGCGTGGCGGCCAGGGAGCGGCATCAAATGCCTGCTGCATGTCGATCGGGATGAGGACGGCATTGTCGGGAAGTCTCGGAATGGTCATGGCTAACGCTCCTTGATTGCCTCGGGAAGCTAGCCGTCCTATCGTCCGGTTTCACTGGACATGATGGCGGAAGACCGGACGATTGTCCGGCAAAATGACCAAGGGGACGACACATTGACCGAACTTGATGAAAAGGACCGGCTGCTGGTGGCCGCCCTGCGGCAGGATTCGCGCCAGAGCCTGGTGGCGCTTGCCCGCCATGCCGGCTTGTCACGCAGCGCCGCCCATGAACGTCTGCGCCGGCTCGAAACCAAGGGCGTCATCGCCGGCTATACGATCCGCATCGGCATCGAGGACAAGGCGCCGGTCGTGCGCGCGCTGATCGCGATATCCTTCCAGCCCGGTAAGAACTGCGACCACATCGTACCGCATCTCGCCGGCATGCCGCCGGTCGTCAGCTGCTGGTCGCTCGCCGGAGAGACCGACCTGATGCTGCTGGTCGAATGCGCTTCGAACGGCGATCTTGACACCATCCGTCGGCAGATCTCGTTGATATCGGGCGTCGCCACCGTGCAGACCCATGTGGCGCTGCGCACCCATTTCGATAGGCGTGACTGATCGCGCTGCGCCGATAGACGATGCCTGGCGTTGTTTCGGCCTCCATGCCGCAACTGAGACCACGGATACCTACCTCATTCCTGTGCTCGTCACAGGAATCTAGCGACGGCGCGTCCGCGCCGTCAGTGACATTCTTCGTCACATCAGGCGTTTTCAGAATTCTTTCACACCGCCGACGCGGCGCTGCTGGATCCCTGTGACAAGAACAGGGATGATGGTTGCGAAGGCCGGCTGATCTCGTCGAGATACCAGTTGATGTAGCGCAGCTCGTTCTGCTCCATCGGCGCGATCGGGCCCGGCACGAAATAATGCGAGCGCACGCCGCGCGAGGTGTGCTCGATGATCGCCTTGTCCTCATCGGTCGTGACCTTCCACAGCCAGGTGAGCTTTTCGAGGTCGTAGTCCTGCCCCTCCTCGGCCTTGCCGTCGACAAGCCAGATCAGCTCCATTTCGCAGGTGCCCGCCGTCTTCGGAATGAAGCGGTAGATCATGCCGTGATCGGGATAGCAGACGAGGAAGGTCGTGCCGCCGAGGTGGATGGAGGTGACGCCGCCGTCGAAATCGCTGAACCGGCCCATCAGGGTGCTAAGCGGCTGGCCGTCCTTGCTGCCGGTCTTGACGCCGTCATAGAGCGCATAGCGGAAGGCATGCACCGTCTCCTTGCCGCCGGCGGAACTCTGCCAGTGATCGCCGGAACCGACCTCGATGCCGAGAGCGCAGGTGCGCGCCTCCATCTTGGCGTTCAGCTCCTCGATCATGTGCAACGGCTGTTCGAGCGCGTGCGTCTCGGAATACTCAGGATGCGCCGGGCCGCAATGGTAGCACTCGACATAGTTCTCGACCGCGAGCTTCCAGTTGGCGTCGACAGGATAGGACTGCCGGTGCGCGACCTTGGCCTCGGCCCAGCCATATTGGCCGCAGGTGGCATGCAGCAGGTTCTCGACCTCGGTGAAATCGAGCGGCTGTTCGGCAAAGGAGATGAAGATCAGCCCCTCGACGACGCGCACATGAAGCTTCTTCAGCCCATGGTCCTCACGCTTGAAATCCTTCGGCATCAGCCGCGCCGCCTTCAGCGCACCGTCATTGCCGTAGGTCCAGGCGTGGTAGGGACAGACGAAGGCGCGGGCGTTGCCCTTTTCCTTGGTGCAGACCTCGGCGCCGCGATGGCGACAGACGTTCAGCATCGCATGGATCGCGCCCGTGGCCGTGCGGGTGACGATCACCTGCTCGGCGGCCATGCGAAAGACTTCGAAGTCATTGGGGTTGGGGATCACGCTTTCATGCGCGACGCAGTGCCAATGGCGGCGAAACACCCGGTCGAGATCACGCTCGTAGATATCCTCGTCGTGGTAGAAGGCCCGCACCAGCCCATGGCCCGGCCGATGCGCAGCGACCAGCTGATCGATGCGGTCGCCCGCGACAGTCGTATTGGAAAGGTCCGATGCGAACATGGCCCTGAACTCCTGAAAGAAGAACCGGAAGAACCGCGTCCCGGCGCGCGCATGCTAAATTTGCCTTGATGTACGAGGCTGCCCCTCACCCCCACCCTCTCCCCGCACGCGGGGGAGAGGGAGAGCGCTCCACCCGCACCTCAACCGCGCCCTTACTCAGGCACGGCGGTCGCCACACGTCTCCTTCTCCCCGTCAAACGGGGAGAAGGTGGCCGGCAGGCCGGATGAGGGGCAGCCTCAAACGCCGTCGTTACATCCTCACCCGCTCGGAACGCGGATCGTACATCGCCTTCAGCGACGCCTCCGCCTTCACCCGCGTGCCGGCGATCTCGATCTCGAAGCTGGAGCCGAGCACGTCGGCGTCGCTTTCGCCTTCCGACGGCACATAACCAAGGCCGATGGCACCGCCGAGATGGTGGCCGTAGTTGCCCGAGGTGATGGTGCCGACGATCTGGCCGTCGCGCACGATCGCTTCGTTGTGGAAGAGCAAAGGCTCGGGATCGGCCAGCCGGAATTGCACCAGCCGGCGCGAAAGCCCGCGATTGTGCTTGGCCAGCACCGCCTCGCGACCGATGAAATCGCCCTTGTCGGGTTTCACCGCAAAACCGAGCCCGGCTTCGAGCACATGGTCCTCGTCGGTGATATCGTGGCCGAAATGGCGGAAGGCCTTTTCGATACGGCAGCTGTCGAGCGTGTGGATGCCGCAGAGTTTCAGCCCGACATCCTGCCCCGCCTCCTCCAGCGCCTCGAACACATGCGCCGTCTGGTCGGTCGAGACGTAGAGCTCCCAGCCGAGTTCGCCGACATAGGTGACGCGGTGGGCGCGGGCGAGCCCCATGCCGATCTCGATTTCGCGCGCCGTGCCGAAGGGATGCGCCGCATTCGAGAAATCGTTCGGGCTCACCTTCTGCATCAGTTCGCGCGCCTTCGGCCCCATGACGCAGAGCACGCTTTCGCCGGCACCGACATCGGTGATGACGACGAACTCGTCGCGCACATGCTTGCGCAGCCAAGCAAGATCACGTTGAAGCGTGGCGCCCGGAACGACGAGCAGGAACGCGGTTTCAGAAAGGCGCGTGACCGTGAGGTCGCTTTCGATGCCACCACGGCCGTTGAGCATCTGGGTGTAGACGATACGGCCGGCCTCGACATTCATCTCGTTGGCGCAAAGCCGCTGCAGGAAGGAAAGCGCATCGCGCCCCTCCACCCGGATCTTGCCGAAGGAGGTCATGTCGAACAGGCCGACGCCGTTGCGAACCGCCAGATGTTCGGACTTCTGGTTCTCGAACCAGTTCTGCCGTTTCCAGGAGTAGCGGTATTCGCGCTCCTGGCCGTCATTCGCAAACCAGTTGGCTCGCTCCCAGCCGGCCACTTCGCCGAAGACCGCGCCACGCGCCTTCAGATGCTCGTGCAGCGGCGAGCGGCGCACGCCACGCGCCGTCGCCATCTGGCGATAGGGGAAATGGTCGGCATAGAGCAGCCCCAGCGTCTCAGAGACCCGATCCTTGAGGTAAGCGCGGTTCTTCTGGAAGGGCTGTGCCCGGCGGATATCGACCTCCCAGAGATCGAAGGGCGGCTCGCCGTCGTTCATCCATTGGGCGAGCGCCATGCCGGCGCCGCCTGACGATACGATGCCGATCGAGTTGTAGCCGGCCGCGACCCAATAGCCTTTCACTTCCGGCGCCTCGCCGAGATAGTAGCGGTCGTCCGGCGTAAAGCTTTCCGGCCCATTGAAGAAGGTATGGATGCCCGCCGTCTCCAGCATCGGCATGCGGTTGACGGCCATTTCGAGGATCGGCGAGAAATGGTCGAAATCGTCTGGCAACTGGTCGAAGCAAAAATCCTCACGGATACCGTCCATGCCCCAGGGTTTGGCCTTCAGCTCGAAGGCGCCGACCAGCATCTTGCCGGCATCCTCCTTGTAGTAAGTGCATTCATCCGGCACGCGCAGCACCGGCAGGCGCTTGAGGCCGGGGATCGCCTCGGTGACGATGTAGAAGTGCTCGCAGGCATGCAGCGGCACGGTGACGCCGGATTGTCGCGCGAACTCCCTGCCCCACATGCCGGCGCAGTTGACGACGTTGTCGGTTTCGATCGTATAGCTTTCGCCGTTCTGCTCGCAGGTCACGCCCGTTACCCGGCCGTCCTTCTTCAGAACCGCGGTCACCTTGACGCCCTCGATGATCGTCGCGCCGTTCTGCCGCGCACCCTTGGCGAGCGCCATGGCGATGTTGGCCGGGTCGCACTGGCCGTCGAGCGGCAGATGCACCGCCGCCTTCACATCCGAGGTGTTGAGATGCGGATACATCGCCTTGACTTCGTCAGGCGTGATTTCACGCACATCGACGTTGAAGGCGCGCGCCAGCGAAGCCTGGCGGTAGATCTCCTCCTTGCGTTCTTCCGTCAGCGCCACGGTGATCGAACCGTTCTGGCGCATGCCGGTGGAGATGCCGGTTTCGGCCTCCAGCTTGACGTAGAGGTCGGCGGAATATTTTGCCAGCCGCGTCATGTTCTGCGAGGCGCGTAGCTGGCCGATCAGGCCGGCCGCATGCCAGGTCGTGCCCGACGTCAGCTGCTTGCGTTCGAGCAGCACCACGTCGGTCCAGCCGAGCTTGGCGAGGTGATAGGCGACCGAACAGCCGGAGACGCCGCCACCGATGATGACTGCCCGGGCTTTCGAGGGAATCGGCTTGGTCATGCGCGCAGTCTTTCATTGGAGGGATCCCAGAGCGGCTGGTCGGCCTCGACGGTCGCCTTGAAGCGGTCGCCGAAGATCTCGACCTCGATCTCGTTGCCGGGCACGGCGAGATCGGCGCGCAGCATGCCGAGCGCAATCGACTTGCCGACGCGGTAGCCCCAGTTGCCCGAGGTCGTTTCGCCCACCACCTGGCCGTCCGACCAGAGCGTCGACATATACGGCGCGTCGCAGCCGTCGGCGGCGACTGTCAAAGTGACGAAACGTTTGCTGACACCCTGCTGCTTTTCGCGCTCCAGCGCCGCCTTGCCTTTGAAGCCGGGCTTTGCCCAGTCGACGAAGCGCTCCAGCCCGCCCTGCAGGATGGTGTAATCGGTGGAAAGGTCGCCCTTCCAGGCGCGGTAGCCCTTCTCGATGCGCAGGCTGTCGAGCGCCTCCATGCCGAAGGGTTTCAGGCCATGTTTCTCTCCGGCAGCCCAGACGGCATCGAAGATCGCGGCGGTATCGTCCACCTTGGTGTGGATCTCCCAGCCGAGTTCACCGGCAAAGGATACCCGCACCAACTGGCAGTAGCGCCCGGCAATCTGCGCTGTCTGGTGCGTGAGCCAGCCCTTGGCGAGATCCGCATCGCTGACATCGGCAAGGATGTCGCGCGATTTCGGCCCGGTGAGGATCTGGCAGCTAAACTGCGTGGTGACATCGTCAAGCGTGAACGCGGCATCGGCGGGCCGATGTTTCTGCAGCCATTCGAGATCGTGCCACTGCGCCGTTGCCGCCGTGATCAGGAAGAAGAAATCCTCGTCCAGCATCATCACCGACATTTCGGTGACGATGCGGCCCTTGTCGTCGGAGAAATAGGCAAGGCCGATGCGGCCCGGCTTCGGCACCCGGCCGGTGATCAGGCCCGAGAGCCATTCGGTCGCGCCCTTGCCCTTGATCCGGAAGCGCGAGAACCCCGGCAGGTCGAGGATGCCGGCGGCATCGCGCACGGCGAGACACTCTTCCTCGATGCGCTTGGCCCACGGCCCCGCCCGCCCCCAGGTCTGCGTTGCCTCTTCGGAGGTGTCGTCACCTGATTTGGCGTACCACATCGCCCGTTCCCAGCCGTTATAGGGCTTGAATTGCGCGCCGAGTGCCTGGATCCGGTCGTGGATCGGCGACAGCTTCTTGCCGCGACCCGCCGCCCAATAGTGCTTCGGAAAATGCATCGCGTACTCGTGGCCGTAGATCTCCATGCCCTTGGCGATGCAATAGTCCTGGTCGGTATAGTCGGTGTACCGGCGTGGATCGCAGGACCACATGTCCCATTCCGTCTGGCCCTCGGTGATCCACTCAGCCAGCACCTTGCCGGCGCCGCCGGCCTGGCAGATGCCGAAGGTGAAGACGCAGGCCTCAAACGCGTTCGGCACGCCGGGCATCGGCCCGATCAGCGGATTGCCGTCGGGCGCATAGGGGATCGGGCCGTTGATGATCCGCGACAGCCCCGCGGTCCCAAGGATCGGCACGCGCTCGACAGCGTCGTTCAGATACCATTCCAGCCGATCGAGATCGTCAGGGAAGAGCTGGAACGAAAAGTCCTCGGGCATCGGATCGTCTGATGTCGTCCAGTGTGCTCGGCAGTTACGCTCATAGGGCCCGAGGTTCATGCCGTTCTTCTCCTGGCGGAGATAATAGGAGCTGTCGACATCGCGCAAGAGCGGCAGCTTGTGTCCGACCTCCTTCGACCAGGCGGCCAGTTCCGGGATCTCGTCGAACAGCACGTACTGATGGCTCATCACCATCATCGGCACGTCGCGGCCGAACATCTTGCCGACCTCGCGGGCATAGTAGCCGGCGGCGTTGACGACGTATTCGCAGCGGATTTCGCCCTGCGGCGTCGAGATCACCCATTCGTCGTTTTCGCGGCGCGCCGCCGTAACGGGACAGAAGCGGATGATCTTTGCGCCCATGTCGCGCGCGCCCTTGGCCAGCGCCTGCGTCAGCTGCGCCGGGTCGATGTCGCCGTCATAGGGGTCGTAGAGCGCACCGGTCAGCTCGTGCGTTTCGAGGAACGGATAACGGCTGCGCATCTCGTCGGGCGTCAGGATGTCGAGGTCCATGCCCTGGTAGCGACCCATGCCGACGACACGCTTGAACTCCTGCAGCCGCTCCTTCGAGTGGCCGAGCCTTATCGAGCCGGTGACGTGGTAGTTCATCGGATAATCGACGAGCGCACCGAGATCGCGGTAGAGCGAGGCGGAATAGCGCTGCATGTTCATGATCGACCAGGACGACGAGAAGGTCGGCACGTTGCCGGCCGCATGCCAGGTCGATCCGGCCGTCAGCTCGTTCTTTTCCAGAAGCACGCAGTCGGTCCAGCCGGCCTTGGCAAGATGGTAGAGCGAGGAAGCGCCGATCGCTCCCCCACCGATGATCACGACACGCGCGTGAGACGGCAAATTCGACATGCACTGTTCCCTCGTTTTGCCGGAATTCTTGCCGTCGAAACGAGGCGCCATCAAGCGATGGAAACAGGCTTTATTGATCGAAGAATTCGATTAGATTGAGTGGAACTTCGAAACCGGATGGGATGCCGATGCAAGTGGATCTGATCGAGACGTTTCTGGACCTGATGGAAACCCGTTCCTTCAACCGCACGGCCGAGCGGCTGAACATCACCCAGTCCACCGTTTCCCACCGCGTCAAGGCGCTGGAGGCACAGTTCAATCGCAAGCTCTTTACCCGCAACAAGGGTGGAACCGTGCCGACAGCCGCCGGACTCAGGTTTCTAGACTACGCAATAGCCTTGCAAAACCAGTGGCATGAGGCAACGCGCGCGGTCACCAATGCCGGCGCGCTGGAGCGCTCCATGCGGCTCGGCATCCAGCACGATCTGGCCGAAGCCTTTGCCGGCGAATGGCTATTCACGATCAGGCGTGAGCTGCCGACAACCGAAATCTACATGGAAGCGGATTATTCCAACCAGATGAACCGGGATCTCGGCGCCGGCAACCTCGACCTCGCCATGCTCTATACCCCGCACTATCTGCCCGATCTTCATTACGAAAGGATCGGCGATCTGCATTACATGATGGTGAGCACGGAAGCGGCTGCGCTATCGGATATCAGGGTCGAGACCTATATCCAGGCGATCTATTCGCCGGCCTTCGATCGCGCTCACCGGCTGGCTCTGCCGCATCTCTCCGCAGCGCCTGTTGCGACCGGCCAGAACATGGCGATCACCATGCTCCTGCATTCGCTCGGCGGAGCCGCCTATGTCACCACCGCAACGGCCAGACGGCTGACGCAATCCGGCCACGTCGCCCTTGTTGCCGATGCGCCGGTGATCCCGCAGACGGTCTACGCCGCCACCAGTCTGCGCACCCGTCATGCCCATCAGCACCGCAAGATCATCGGTGCGATGGAGGTGCTGCTTTCCGCAGGAAATGAGGAGGAAGCCTAATGTACGTTACGCCATTCGGCGCTGGATCAGCCGCTGTAAAAACATCAGGATCGAGACGATCGCAAGATAGTAGACGAGTGCTGCCGAATACCATTCGACGAAGCGGAAACTCGACGCGATCGCGTCGTTGACGACGGCCATGATCTCCCGCATCGAAATCACATAGGCAAGCGAGGTCAGCTTGATCAGGTTGATGAACTCGTTGACGAGCACCGGCATGACGATGCGCAAGGCCTGCGGCAGGACGACGAGGCCGAAGGTCTGCAGGCGGTTGAGCCCGAGCGCGCGTGCCGCATCTGTCTGCCCCTGGCCGATCGCCGCGAGCGCCCCGCGCATCGCTTCGGCCATATAGGCGGTCGTCACCAGCGTGAAGGCGATGAAGGCGGCGGCAAAGGGCGTGTACCAGGGCGCGCGCGTCAGGCCGGGAAAGAGCTGCGGCGCACCGTTCCAGACGATCAGCAGCACCAGGATGAGCGGCGACGAGCGAAACAGCCAGACATAGAGCTGGGCCGCCGTGCGCCGCACCGCCGCCATCGAGTTCAGGGCGACGGCGAGCGGCAGGCAGAGCAGAAACGAGGCGACCTGAACCAGGATGGACAGCAGGATCGCGATGGCCGCCCCCTGCAACATGACCGGCATGGTCAGGGCATCCAGAAACAGTTTCGTGTCGAAGTTCATGCCCTGTCCACCTTTTCAAGCCTCAACGATCGTAATCGACGTCGAACAGCGCCGGGTTCAGCCCGTATTTCTTGGCGATGCCGGCAAAAAAACCCTGCTCCTTCAGGGCCTTCAGCCCAGCCTTGACCGCGGCCGCATCGCTGCCTTCCTGGCGGCTGTAGATGCCGTAGGTGAAATCCGATGCCCACGTGTAGGGAAGCTGCAGCGTCCCGTCGGAACGCGAGGCGCGGTAGGCGCCTTCGGCCTCTTCGGTCATCGTCGCATCGACGCGGCCGACGAGGACCTGCTGGTAGGCCGCCTGCTGGGTCGGATATTCCTGGACCTCGACCGGCGGCTGACCCTTGGCGATCAGTTCCTTGTTCAGGGGCTCGATCCGCTCCTGCTTGTAGTAGGCGCCGGCTTCGAGCGCGATCACCTTGCCGCTCAGATCCTCCGGCGCCTTGATTGTGTCGCTACCGGCCTTGGTCACCATCGCGGTGGCCGATTTCATGTAGGACACGCCGTCATAAGTCTCGCGGCGCTTGGCGTTGATGTAGATGCCGCTGACGATCAAGTCGCAGCGCCCGGCCCCGAGCGTCGGCAACAGCCCGGCAAACTCCGTGACGGTATAGTTGACCTTGGCATTCCAGAGACCGGCGAGCGCTTCGACGATCTCGATATCGATGCCGGTCGGGGTTAGATCGGCCGGACTTTCCTTGAAGGTCAGCGGCGGAAAGGCCGCGGTGGTGCACACACCGATATCGCCATCGGCGGCAAAAGCCGGCGGCTCCGCCTGGGCAAGCCCCGCCGACAGCAGGATGGTTCCGAGAAGGGTTGCATGCGATGCCAGTCTGATCATCTCTATTCCCCTCATTGTGTTGGTGAAACGCGCCCGACGATGTCGCCATAGGTCTGGCTGTCGAAGGCGGGAAGGATAAGCGGGTCGACGAACCCGTCGCGTCGTGCCGTCAGCACGTATTGCATCATCGACGCATTATCAGGCATCTCGAAAACCTGGACGAAATCATAGGTTCCGAGCGTGGCGTAGAAGGCGACCGAGCGGCCGCCGAGCGAAGAAACGCGGTCTTCGCTCACCTTGCGCCGCGCGCCGCTGTCGGCGAGTTCGGCCAATCCCTTGGCCGTCAGTTTCATTAGCGAGATATATCGTTGCATGGGGCATCATTCCGTTGAAACGGTTGGCATCAGAACCGGTGATGTGGTGTTGGCGTCAGTGTTAGCGGCTAGCTTTTGCCAGGCCGGCGATGACCGCGTCGCTGGTCGAGACCGTGCCGAAGATGCCGTTCTCGATCGAGATCATGTTGATCGCCGCCTCATGCGCCCATTGCTCGCCGCTGGCGCAGCAATCCGAGATCGTCAGGCACTGGAAATTGCGGTCGCAGGCCTCGCGCAACGTCGTATGCACGCAGACGTCGGTGGTGCAGCCGGTAAACAGCATATGGGTGATGCCCTGCGCTCTGAGCACATGCTCGAGATCCGTATAGGTGAACGAGCTGTTGCAGGTCTTGTCGATGATGACGTCGCTGTCTGCGACATCGAGCTCGGGTAGCAGCTGAAAGCCGGGGCTCGAGCGCAGCAGGACCTCGGTGTTTTCCAGCCCCGAGCGCTTGCGGCGCCATTTTTCGTAAGGCGTCATGTCGGCGAGGTCGGCACGATAGCCCTGGCGCGTATGGATGATCAGGCATCCGGCTTGCCGCGCCGCGGCGATGACACGGTTGACGGCCGGCAGAATTGCCCTAAGCGGCGCCGGATCATAGCCCATCGAAGCGAAGTAGCCGTCGGGCGAGCAGAAGTCGATCTGCAGGTCGATCACCATCAGCGCGGTCTGCGACGGAACCAGCTTTCCGTCATAAGGAAAATCAAATGGTTGGGCCTCGATCATGCATGTCTCCCTCTCTCCGATCCAATTCATAGGAGCAAAAATCGATTGGGAATAGCGATTTTTTGTGCTTGATATTGTCTAGTTTTGCTAAACAATTGCCATTGCTTTGCACGCGACAGTCGATTGTCAATCAAGGCGGAAGTTCGAATGAAAGCTTTGCATTTCCTGCCTTATCTCAGGGCCTTCGAAGCCGTCGCCCGGATCGGCTCCGTGCGCCAGGCGGCCGACGAACTGGGCCTCAGCCCCGGCGCGGTATCGCTGCAGCTGCGCCGGCTTTCAGAGACGACGGGGCTGACACTTCTGGAGAAATCGGGACGCAATATCCGCCTGACGGCGGCCGGACGTGATTTCGCCCAGACCGTCTCCCATGCCATGGGCAATCTTGCCGTCGCGGTCGAGAATGGTGCCGAGCGGCAGCTCGAAAACCACCAGAAGAAGCTGACGGTCGCCCTGCCGCCGGCGCTGGCGATCGCCTGGATGGCCAGCCTCCTGGTGCAGTTCGCCGATGCGCGCGGCGTCAGCGATCTCGCCATGCGCAGCTGCATTCGCGCAAGCGACGTCCTCTGGGACGATGTCGACCTGGCGATCGTCTACGACAATCCGCCCTTCGACGGCCTGTGGTGGCAGGTGGTCAGCGACGTGAAGCTCAGGACCATATGTTCGCCGTTATTGTTCCCGCGGCTGGAAGGCTCGCACCGCGACAGGAAGCTGCGCGACGTCACATTGCTGCATGAGGATGACGGGCGGGAATGGACGCGCTGGTCGGCCGCCTCGCGCATCTCGCTCGAAGGCAGCCGCAGCGTTCGGGTGCCCTCGGTCGCCGTCGCCGTCGCATCCGCCCTGCAGGGACAGGGCATTGCGCTCGTCTCGGACGTTCTCACCCGCTCCTACCTGCAGGAAGGCCGGCTGATCCAGCCGTTCCCGACGGCGATACCGGCATCAGCAGGCTACTATCTTCTCTGTCCGACGGAGAAGGCCGAGGAACCGCTGATCCAGGCGCTTGCCCACCAGATCGCCGCCCACCTGCGTGGCGACTGACTGGCGCCGTACCCTTCAATAGCGCCCTTTGAGCAGCGCCTTCAGCCGCACCGCATCATCCGCGGTTACGCCCGGCGGATCGACAACCTGCATCCACGCATCGATATAGTGTTCCGGCGCATAGACGTGGCCGTAGCCGATCGGCGTCGTCGTGCCCATCGCCATGTCGGCCAGAAGCTGGAACATCGTCACGACAGGAAACCATCGAAGATCGGGCGAGACGTCATGCCCGCGCGGCGCTTTCATCCAGTCCGGCTCGCGGTAGAAGGAATACGGATCGAAGAAGGTGATCGGGTCGCTGGCATATTGCAGGTAGACGATGCGGACATTGCCCCATTCAGGGCCCGGAATATCAAGCGTATTCGCCTGGTTGGTGAAGCGGATCACCGATCCGTCGCGATAGAGCGGGCGCCATTGCGGAGACCCTGGATTGCGATTGCGGGTGATCGATAGCCAGGTCTTCGTCGGAAACGGCGAGCCGACCCAGAGCGCGCCCTGGAACGGATCGCTGATGATGTCGAACGGGTCGACCGAACCCTGCGAATTCATCGAGCCGAGGCTGAGGCCGTAGAGATAGAGCCGCGGCCGCTTGTCCTTGGGCAGCGTCGTCCAGTAGCCGTAAACCGCGTCGAACAGGGCGTTGGCTGTCTCGGCGCCATATTCCGGCTCGACCAGCAGAGAGAGCCAGCTCGTCAGGTAGGAGTATTGCACCGCGACACTGGCGACGTCGCCTTTCAACAGATATTCGAGCGAATCGAGCCCCGGCGGATCGATCCAGCCCGTTCCGGTCGGCACAACGATCATAAGGTTGGAGCGCTCGAACCCGCCGACGCGCTTCAGTTCTTCGAGCGCGAGCTTCGCTCGCTCCTTTGCCGTCTCGGCCGAATTGAGCCCGGCATAGACCCGCAGCGGCTCCTTCGCCCCGCCATTGAAGAAGGCGCCGATGTCCTTGGCGCTCGGCCCTGACGCGATGAACTGGCGTCCCTGCCGCCCGAGTTCATCCCAGGTCATCAGCGACGCGCCACTGCCCGTCTTCATCGGGTCAGTCGGCGGCGCCACATCAGGATCGATCAGCGCGTCGAGCCGTTGGAACGAGCTGTCGGCCGCATGCAGAGCGTAGCGGAAGATCACCCCGTCGGTGGCCGACCAGAACAGTGCAATTGCCGCCGCTACTGCGGCGAGCTTTGCCAGTGGCCGCGTCAACACATACTCGAAGCGCCTGGCGAGAACGCGGAACGTCAACCGAAACAGCCGTGCCAGCAGGACGATGAAGATGAAGACGAGCACGGCAATCAGGCCAAGCTTCAGCGGCTCCGCGCTCTCGACCGGGTCGAGGCCCATGAGGTTCCGCACGGTATTCTGCCACGCCGCCGCCCGCCAGAGGAAGGCGAGTGCAACGGCGGTGCAGCCGAGGGCAGCCACCAGCTTGAGGATCAGCCCGGTCCGTGGCCGCACATCGGGCAGCTCGAGAAACGACCACAGCCAACGAAGGAACACGCCGATGGCATAGCCGGCAGACAGCGAAAGACCTGAGATGACCGCTTGGATGACATAGGGGCGCGGGATCAGGCTTGGCGTCAGCGATGCAGCGAAAAACAGCACCCCGACGATGAGGCCCGTCGTCGAAAACGACGCCCTATGCCCGGACACGAACTGTGGAATGGGCCACTTTGCCACGCGCAGACCTGTCTCTTGAAGGTGATCCACCGGCAGGCTCCTTGTTCACGGTCGTTCATCGAGCGCGCCATTCCGATCGACGCGTTACCCGATTGATAACCGCCAGTCACCGCGCCGACAACCTCGTATCGGCCCTGCAACCGCTACGGGCGCGACAACCCTTGCCAAAGCGGCGAATGCGGCATCCCCTTACACGCGGTGGGTGCGGATCAGCTCTTCTGGAAGGCCAGGTGAACGCCGAGCCCGACGAGCACACCACCGCCGACGCGTTGCATGGCGCGCTGCGCCATGCTCGAACGCTTGAGCCGGGTGATCAGCACGCCCGCGAGGATGACGCAGGCAATATCAGCCGACGAAAACATCAGGTTGACGATCGTGCCGAGGATGACGAACTGCAGCCAGACCGGAAACGCCGCGGATGCATCGATGAACTGCGGCAGGAAGGCGACGAAGAAGATCGCCGTCTTCGGGTTCAGCACTTCGACGGTGATGCTCTCGAAGAAGGCGCGCCGGCCGGATTTCGCCTGGATGCCGGGCAAGGCGCGCTCCCCTTGCGTCTTGGCGCGAAACAGCGAGATGCCGAGCCAGACGAGATAGGCCGCACCGGCAAACTTGACGACCATGTAAAGCACCGGCACCGCATGAAACAGCACCGACAGGCCGGCAGCCGCCGCGAAAACATGCACATAACCGCCGAGGTGAATGCCAAGCGTCGCCATCAATCCGGACCAGCGGCCGCGCGCCATCGTCTGCGCCGCCGCATAGAGCATCGCAGGACCGGGGATATAGGCGAAGATCGCCGTGGTGGCGAGGAAAGCCAACAGCAGTTCCATTGAAGGCATCGATGTGCTCCCGATAGGCTGGACGGTGCGGATAAGCTGGCAATAGACAATGCCTGCGCTTGCTTGGCAAGGCGAATGGGCCAATGCGCGCACGCAGACATTGCGGGCCGGCCCGACCTTGCCACGCCCACCTGCCTGCCGTTTTGGAATCTACAAGCCGGAATGCGGCGCGCATCTCCCAGCCGAGGGCGACCGACGCGCAGGCCGCAACGTCGCCTCCCATAGTTGTCCAGTCCGGTGTTGCGAGCCCAAGACGCGTGCAGCGTCGGGCGTTTCATCGTCCTCCACACCACCCGCGTAGCGCGTTCCGCTTCACGCGCGGGTCACCTCGACAGGTGTCTTCATGATGATTTCACGATGCGGGAACGGGATGGAAATGCCGGCCGCCTTGAACGCATCCCATAGCGCCATCAGCACTTGACCGCGAATATTCGTCAGCCCGTTGCTCGGATCGGAAATCCAGAACCTCAATTTGAAATCGAGCGATGATGCACCGAAACCGGTCATCCAGCAGACCGGCCGGGCATAGGTGCTGGCGACCCGCGGAATCGATGCGGCGGTCTCGATGGCGATGCGCGCGACCTCGTGCGGATCGCTGTCATAGGATGTTCCGAAGTCGATCTCGATGCGAACATAGTCGCTGGAAAACGACCAGTTCACGACTTGCTGCGAAATGAAGTCTTCGTTTGGAATGAGGTATTCCTTGCCGTCTCTCGTGATCACCGAGACGAACCGGGATCGCAGGTCGCGGACCGAGCCGAAGGTATCGCCGAGTGTGATCGTGTCGCCCGGTTTGATGGATTTATCGAGCAGGATAATGATCCCCGAGATGAAGTTGGAGACCACCTTCTGCAGGCCAAAGCCGATGCCGACACCGACGGCACCGGAAAAGATCGTCAATGCGGTCAAGTCGATACCGGTGGCGTTCAGGGCGATTAAGCCGGCGAAGCAGATCAATGCGATCTTGACCAATTTGCTGATGAGGACCTTGAAGGAGGGGGTGAGATCCGCAGACCTCTGTATCCAATGCGCCGAGACGTTACCGAACAGGACGGCGAGCCAGATCAGCGCAAAGGAAAGGACGATAGCCTTCAAGACAAGCAACAGCGAAAGGCGAACCGCGCCGAGATTGAACGCCACGCCATCGAGCGTCGTCAGGATCACGCGATCGAGGCCAATCGCGTAGAGCGCAAAGTAGATCCAGCCAGTGACGGCAACAACACGCGCCAGCGTCTGATTTCTGATGATGCGCGTGAGGACCGAGATAACAAACCACGCCGCCGTAAGCGTAAGCGCGGTGCCGACCAGCCATCGGTATGACGGCCATCCAAAGCGCAACAGCATCGCATCGGCGATCCACAGCCATATAATCAGAAATAGCCACCGTAGCCGCCGCATGAAAGCGATGATGACGCGCAGCAAGTCCGGATTGCCCTTGATGGTGCGTGCGCGAGCTTCGACTGCCGGCTCTATCCGCTTTGCCAGGAGGCCACAAACCAGGTAGCCGGCGACAATCAGGGCGAGTTGATAGAACGTCCACTCGTTGAGAAGGACCGTCCGCATCCAGGAACCAACGGCGTCGAACGCTTCTACGAAATCCATCGCCTTTCTCCGCGAGCGCCATGCGTCCATCTGAGCGCACGAGAGCGGGGTGAGGAAAAGTGGGCGCGGTTTCCGCCCGCATCCCGCCCTAGCCAGAATCGATCACGTTCATGATCGTGGGTCGATCGACCGAAAATCATCGTGATCCAGGGACGCTCTCTTTTGAATCTAGCGCACCCTTTGCACTTTCAAAGCCGCCGCCCGAAAACCTGGTGCGGTCGCGTCGGGAAAATGCGACCCGCATACAGCGCAGTCCTCTCAGATCCGCCGCTCCTTGATCGTGTTCATGACGAAGCTTGTCTCGATCGAGGCCACGCATTTGAGCCGCGCGATCTTCTCCTTGATGAAGCGCTCGTATTGTTCGAGCCCGGCGCTCATCACCTTCAGCACATAATCGCGCGAGCCGGTGACGAGGTGGCATTCGAGCACTTCGTCCCAGCCGCGGATCGCCTGCTCGAACATGACGATCTCGTCCTCGTGCTGACGACTGAGCCTGACGGTCGCGATCGCCGTCATCGTCCAGCCCTCGACCGCCGGGTCGATCAAGGCGGTATAGCCGCGGATCACGCCGGTCTCCTCCAGCCGCCGCAGCCGGCGCAAACAAGGCGACGCCGATAGCCCGACGCGCTCGGCGAGCTCGTTGTTGGTGATGCGCGCGTCGGCCAGCAATTCCTTCAGAATTCGGCGGTCGGTTTCATCGGCAATTTTCTGCGTCATATTCCTTCAGTCCTGGCAATAGTTTGCGCAACTCAAGGGTATGTGATCGCAAATAGCAAGGATCGGTCCAGGCGTCTGATATAATTTGCCTGTCAGTCGCCCCGTTTCGCTTCAGGAGAAAGCCATGACCGCGCCGCACCCCTACAAGACTCATATCGGAAACCACAAGCTGCATCCCGAAACACTGATGCTGAACTATGGCTACGATCCTGAACTGTCGGAGGGGGCCGTCAAGCCGCCGGTGTTCCTGACGTCCACCTTCGTCTTCCGTTCGGCCGAGGAAGGCCGCGACTTCTTCGATTTCGTCTCCGGCCGCCGCGAGCCGCCGGCGGGTGTCGGCGCTGGTCTTGTCTATTCGCGCTTCAACCACCCGAACAGCGAAATCGTCGAAGATCGCCTTGCCGTCTATGAGCGCACGGAAAGCTGCGCGCTGTTTTCCTCCGGCATGTCGGCGATTGCCACGACACTGCTCGCCTTCGTCAAGCCCGGCGACGCGGTGCTGCACAGCCAGCCGCTCTATGGCGGTTCGGAAACGCTGCTGGCGAAAACCTTCCTCAATCTCGGCGTTTCGGCCGTCGGCTTTGCCGATGGCGTCAACGAGGCGGCGGTGACCGCGGCCGCCGAAGAGGCGATGGCCAAGGGCCGCGTCTCGGTCATTCTCATCGAAACGCCTGCCAATCCGACCAACAGCCTGGTGGACGTCGCCATGATCCGCCGCGTCGCCGACGCGATCGGCGCCAAGCAGGGTCACACGCCGGTGATCGCCTGCGACAACACCCTGCTCGGACCGGTCTTCCAGCGGCCGATCGAACACGGCGCCGATATCTCGCTCTATTCGCTGACCAAATATGTCGGCGGCCACTCCGACCTCATCGCCGGCGCAGCCCTCGGCTCGAAGGCGGTGATGAAGCAGGTGAAGGCGTTGCGCGGCGCCATCGGCACGCAGCTCGATCCGCATTCCTGCTGGATGCTCGGCCGCTCGCTCGAAACCCTGTCGGTGCGCATGCACAAGGCCAACGATAACGCCCGCGTCGTCGCCGAGTTCCTGCGCGACCATCCGAAGGTCGAGCGTATCCACTACCTGCCCTTCCACGACGAAGCCTCACCGCTCGGCAAGGCCTATGCGGCGCAATGCACTGGCGCCGGCTCGACCTTCTCCTTCGATATATCAGGCGGCCAGGAAGCGGCCTTCCGCTTCCTCAACGCACTGCAGATCTTCAAGCTTGCCGTCAGCCTCGGCGGCACGGAATCGCTGGCGAGCCACCCGGCGGCGATGACCCATTCCGGCGTGCCGATCGACGTGCGCCGCCGGATCGGCGTTCTCGACACGACGATCCGGCTTTCGATCGGCATCGAACATCCCGACGATCTGGTCGCCGACCTCGCCAACGCGCTGACGCTCGCCTGATTTCGAGAACCTGACATCAGCAGACCGGCCGCCGACGCCTTCGCGACCGGTCTGCTCAATGGGACAGGATGTTGATCACGTTGCCGAACGGGTCGCGGAGATAGAAGCGCCTGACACCCCAGGGCTCATCGGTAATGTCATAGACGATCGCCACGCCCTTTTCCCGGGCTTGGGCATAGACCGCATCGACATCGTCAACCTCGATCGAAAGCACCGGCACCGGCGTGCCGTTCCCGCCCTCACTCGCCACGCTCACCTGCGGCAATGCCGTCTGCCCTTTGGCCGCGAATGTCAGAATCCAGCCGTGATCCATCACCAGCTCGAGCCCGAGCAGATCTGCGTAAAAGGCGTGCGCGGCCTGCGGATCTGACGCGTAAAGATTGGACACGATACGTTTGACTGCCATGTCGTCCTCCCGGTTTTGCCACTCGGCAATCTGTATCGCCACGACAAGTTTGCCAAGAGCAGTGGTGCCTACTCCGATCGCGGCAGCACGGTCCGGATCGCGGTTTCGACCACAGCCTTGAAGCGCGCGATCTCCGGCCGCCGCTGCTGCTGGCGCGAGGTCTCCAGAAAGACCGTTCCCTCGGTGCCGTCGATTGCGAGCGGGCGGATGACGAGCGCCGGATGCAGGCCCGCCAGATGCCGGGCGAGTGACGACGGAACGGTGGCGACCAGCCGGCTCGCGGTCAGTGCATCGCCGATCCCCAGATGCGATGGCATGATGAGCATGATACGGCGCGAGCGCCCGTCCCGCGCCAGCAGCCGATCAAAATGGTTGTCCGAGACCGGCCACGGCAACGAATAGAGATGCGAGGCTGACAAATAGCCTTCGACCGTGACCTCATCCGTCGGAGCCAACGGGCAGAGCGGACCGAACAGGCAGACGAGGCGGTCGATCGCAACCGGGGTCCGGTCAACGAGGCTGCGGTCGTCACGATCGCCGCCGACCGAGATGACCGCATCGACTTCGCCCTGCGACAGTTCGGTGGCGTAGGAGCGGCGCTCGAAGGAGCGGATCTCCAGGCTATGGCACGCATGGTCCTGTTGCACGCCCTGGATCAGCACCGGCAGCAACTGCTGGCGCAGGCCGTCGGGCACCACCAGGGTAAACCGGCGCGCCTGGGGCAACGCTTCCAAAGCGCCGGATGAAACCGCGAGCGTAATGCTGGCAATCATCTCGCTGAGCGGCACCGCGATCTCTTCCATCCGCGGCGACGGCGCCATGCCGGTTGGCGTGCGCGCGAACAGTTCGTCGGAAAAATCCTCCCGCATGCGCCGCAGCCTGTGGCTGATCGACGACGCCGTCACCCCGAGCCGCACCGCCGCCCGCCCGACATGGCGTTCCAGCATCAGTGCATGCAGCACTTTCAGATTGTTGAGGTCGATGCGACGCCAGTCGAGCATGCTGAATTCCGTTCAATGCGAGATGAGGAGCGATCATTTTCCAGCGATCGTTGGCCTTGCTACAGCGGCTCCTTAACACAGGAGGTGGCATGAAAGCAGCCGCGTCCCAGGAGAGAACGGACCATTGAGATGCAGGTGATGATCGAGGGACAGTCACGCTTCCGGCCTTTCGGCTTACCTTATTGGGGTTTCGAAGATCTCAACAAGGGAGTTGGAAGCATGACTGCCTCTTATGATTACCATATCGGCGTCGACTACCACAA
>NZ_MOAI01000015.1:0-169057 GCF_001976035.1 Ensifer sp. 1H6
CGAGGCGAAGGAGACGCGCGGCAAACTCCAGTCCCCCCTCTCCCCGCAAGCGGGGAGAGGGCTGGGGTGAGGGGCAGCGACACTGAAGGAGGGGCATCCGAGGGAGCGGCGATCCCCCTACGCCGCGATGCGCTTGTAGAAAAGCGTCGTGGCGCACAGGCCGCCCTCCGGCCACATGGCGTAATCGGGAATGACGCCGACGCGTTCCCATCCAAGGCGTGGATAGATCGCCTCCGCCTCGCTGCCGGTTGCCGTGTCGAGCACAAGCAGCACCTTGCCGCGTGCCGCCGCCTCCCGTTCGACGGCCTGCATCAGCAGCCGGGCGACGCCCTTGCCGCGGGCGGCGCGATGGACGAGCAGCTTCTTCAGATCGCCGCGATGCGGCTGGTTGGGCATCTGCGCCACGCCGACCTGGACCGTGCCGACGATCCGCCCCTCGTCTTCGGCAACTATCAGCAGCGTTTCATCGGCGGCAACCGCATTGGCGACGCCATCCCAGTAGGGCAACGCCGCCTCCGGCGGATAGGGCTGCATGAAACCGACGGATGCGCCGCCCTCGACGCAATCGGAGAGCACCTCGGCAAGCGCCGGCATGGCGGAACGGGTTTCGGCTTCGTTGAGCAGGCGGATCGTGATGTCAGGCATGGTCAAACCCTGGTTCGGCAAAGGACGACGGCATAGTGAGCCGGCTCATCATGGGGATTGTGAAAGACGTGGCCCTGCTCGAGCCCCATGAACAGGCAGTCGCCGGCTTCAAGCACATGCGACCCGGATTCCATGGTCAGTTCGAGCCGGCCGGAGAAAAGCCAGAGGTGCTGCGTAATGCCCCGATCGGCCGGTTGGCGTTCGAAGACGACGCGCGCGCCCGGCGGGAACTCGACCTCGACGATATCGACCGGCGAGCCGACACCATCAGGCGAGACCGAGCGGCGCAGATAGCCGGATTCCGGATCCCGCCAAAGTCTTTGATCGGCGCGCCGTGCAACCGGCGAAGCCTGCTGGCCGTCAAAGGCAAAGAGCGCCGACAGCGTAGTCGAGAGGGCGGTGCAAAGCTTGGCGAGCAGTTGCGCCGTCGGGCTCACCTCGCCGCGCTCGATGCGCGAGATCATGGCCCGGCTGACGCCGGACCGCGTCGCCAGATCGTCAAGTGTCAGGTTCTGCTCGGCCCTCAGCGAACGGACGCGTTCGCCGATGGCTTGTTCGAGTGGGTCGCCGGTGATTTCCATTATTTGAGATTACATTTCTCATATAATAGAGTCAAGACCTCGGGAACTGAAAATAAAGGCTGACAATGCCGCTTTGGCGACATTGCGACAACGCGCTTTCGGCTAAGGTCCGCAACGGGCATCCTGAGCGAAAAAACGTTCCCGCTCAATAATTTAGCACGACCTCACGAAACAGGCCGTCACGGCTGATGAAACGGACCGGCACGACATGGACAAGCAACCCTCCTCGCTGACGTCGATTGCCAGCATCGTCATGTCGATGACGGCTGTGGCGATCGGCAACGGCATGATGCTCGCCTATGTGCCTTTCGTGCTGACCCGGTCCGATGCGCCGGACTGGGTGCCGGGCGCCGCCGTCACCATGATTGCCTTCGGCGGGCTTGTCGGCTGCGTGATCGCCGGACCGATGATCCGCCGCGTCGGCCATGCCCGGGCGTTTTCCTGCTCGATGGCGCTGGTCATCCTTTCGGCGCTGACGATCAGTCTCGGCATGCACCCGATCCTCTGGGTGCTCGCCCGCGGCCTTTACGGTGCTGCCGGAAACACCAATTTCATCATCAGTCAGAGCTGGCTCAATCATGCGAGCGACAACCACTGGCGCGGCAGGGCGATGGCGATGTTCTACATGGCCTACGTGATCGGGCTTGGCACCGGCGCCTGGCTGTTCGGACAGATCCCCGTCGACGGTAACCTGCCGCCGCTCATCACCATCTTCTTCACGGCACTTGCCATCCTGCCGATCGGCCTGACGCGCCTGCCCACACCGCCGGCGCCGGCCAAGGTCAGCATCGATATCCCGATGGTCTGGCGCAGCTCACCTGTCGCCTTCATCGGCGTGCTTGCCGCTGGCGGTCTTTCGATGGTGGTACAGGGCTTCACGCCGATCTATGCGGCCGCCAATCAGGTGAGCCAGGGCGACGTTGCCAACCTGATGTTCGTGATGCAGCTCGGGCTGATCGCCATCCAGTATCCGATGGGCACGCTATCAGACCGGATCGACCGCCGGCTGGTGCTGATCGCCACCTGCCTGCTGATCGTTACCGCCGGCTTCTTCGCGCTCTCGGCGACCTTCAGCAATCTTCTCATGCTGATGGTGGTCTTCGCGCTGTTCGCCGGTGCGGTCGAGACCGTCTATTCCATCGCCAACGCACATGCCAACGACCGCACTGATCCGGCGGATTTCGTGCCGCTCGCCAGCACCATGCTGGTCGCCTGGTCGGCGGCGGCAACCCTGGTGCCGATGCTCGTCACGCTGCTGACGCCGGTGTTCGGGCCGCGTACTTTCATCTATGCGGCGATGGTCGTTGCGGCGCTCTATGCGCTGTTCGTGCTGATACGCCTCAGGAAACGCGACGAGGTACCCGCCGGCGAGCGCGAGACCTTCGAACTGAAGAGCGCGCAGGTGCCGAATGCCGGCGCGCTGATCGACGCGGATGCCAGAACCGAATAGCCGCCGCAGCCCCTCATTTATAGTGAACGAAGCCTTCATTTCCCGCTTTGCGCGGCTTGAAGGCACTGCTATATGCGGCCCATGAGCACAACATCTTCCAAGACGCCCCTGTCGCATATCCGTAACTTCTCGATCGTGGCCCATATCGACCACGGCAAATCGACGCTGGCCGACCGACTGATCCAGTCGACGGGCGGCCTTGCCGAGCGGGAAATGTCCGAGCAGGTGCTCGACAGCATGGATATCGAGCGCGAGCGCGGCATCACCATCAAGGCCCAGACCGTGCGTCTGCACTACAAGGCCAATGACGGCGAAACCTACGTGCTGAACCTCATCGACACGCCCGGCCACGTCGACTTCGCCTATGAAGTCTCGCGTTCGCTGTCGGCCTGCGAAGGTTCGCTGCTGGTCGTCGATGCGAGCCAAGGGGTGGAAGCCCAGACGCTCGCCAACGTCTACCAGGCGATCGACAACAATCACGAGCTCGTCACCGTGCTCAACAAGATCGACCTTCCCGCCGCCGAGCCGGAGCGGATCAAGGAACAGATCGAGGAAGTGATCGGCATCGACGCCTCCGAAGCCGTTCTGATCTCGGCCAAGACGGGCCTCGGCATTCCCGATGTTCTCGAAGCGATCGTCACCAAGCTGCCGGCGCCGAAGAGCGAGGGCGGCGATACCGCACCGCTGAAGGCGCTGCTGGTCGACAGCTGGTACGACGCCTATCTCGGCGTCATGGTTCTCGTGCGTATCATCGACGGCACCCTGAAGAAGGGCATGACCATCCGCATGATGGGCACCGACGCCAAGTACACGATCGAACGCGTCGGCGTGCTGACGCCGAAGATGGTGGCCATGGACGCGCTCGGCCCGGGCGAGATCGGTTTCATCACCGCTTCGATCAAGGAAGTGGCCGATACCCGCGTCGGCGACACCATCACCGAGGACAAGCGCCCGACCGCCAAGGCCCTGCCGGGCTTCAAGCCGGCGCAGCCGGTGGTGTTCTGCGGCCTGTTCCCGGTCGATGCCGCCGATTTCGAGGACCTGCGTTCGGCGATGGGCAAGCTGCGCCTCAACGACGCGTCGTTCTCGTTCGAAATGGAATCGTCGGCCGCGCTCGGCTTCGGTTTCCGCTGCGGCTTCCTCGGGCTCCTGCACCTTGAAATCATCCAGGAGCGCCTGGAGCGCGAGTTCGACCTCGACCTGATCGCGACGGCGCCTTCGGTCGTCTACAAGCTGTTCATGACCGACGGTTCGGAGCGCGAGCTGCACAACCCGGCCGACATGCCCGACGTCGTCAAGATCGCCGAGATCCACGAGCCGTGGATCCGCGCGACGATCCTGACGCCCGACGACTATCTCGGCGGCATTCTTAAGCTCTGCCAGGACCGGCGCGGCATTCAGATCGAGCTGACCTATGTCGGCACCCGCGCGATGCTGACCTACGACCTGCCGCTCAACGAAGTCGTGTTCGACTTCTACGACCGCCTGAAGTCGATCTCCAAGGGCTATGCCTCGTTCGACTACCAGATCACCGACCACAAGGAAGGCAACCTTGTGAAGATGTCGATCCTCGTCAACGGCGAGCCGGTCGACGCGCTGTCGATGATGGTGCACCGGATGGCGGCCGAAAAGCGCGGTCGCGAAATGTGCGAGAAGCTCAAGGAGCTGATCCCGAAGCACATGTTCAAGATCCCGATCCAGGCGGCGATCGGCGGCAACGTCATTGCCCGCGAGACCATCTCGGCGCTCCGCAAGGACGTGACGGCGAAGTGCTACGGCGGCGACGCCACCCGCAAGCGCAAGCTTCTGGAAAAACAGAAGGCCGGCAAGAAGCGCATGCGCCAGTTCGGCAAGGTGGAGATCCCGCAGGAAGCCTTCATCGCCGCGCTCAAGATGGGCGACGAATAAGCGTCAGACACCAATGACGTGCGTGGCGAAGGGGAGAGCCTGACGCCACGCCCTTGCTTGCAGACGTTCGCTGACGGCGTCTCCGTCCTCGGACTTGAGCCGAGGATCCACCTGCAAAATCTCGAAATAACGATCGCCTCTTTGCAGTTCGTGACGATGTCAGCATGGCCCGGCAGCGGGGCAGAGCTCGTCCATGGATCCTCGGGTCAAGCCCGAGGATGACAGTGGGAGGTGGTCCTGGCCAGCAACGGATCTCGGGGCAGTCGCCCACGGGGAGGCTGCAAAGCAGAGCTGATTTCTGTTCAGCCTCACACCCGACCGCCGTCATCCTCGGGCTTGACCCGAGGCCACCACCGACCACCAGCCGTCTTCAGCTCTCAGTGAGCAGATACCGCTTCGAGATGCGATCCACCGGAAGGCCGCTCTTGAGCGGCACCGCCTTGTCCACCTTGTAATCGACGAAACCCATCTTGCCGTAATAAGCAAGGCCGCCCGTGTTGTCGGCGCGGATGGTGGCGTTGATCGCGGTGAGGCCCAGCGCACGGGCATTGTCCCTCGTGGCCGCAAAGAGCGCCGAGCCGGCGCCGCGCACCTTGGCATCAGGGCGGGAGAACGTGCCGATATCGGCCCAGCCTTCCGGCAATCCGTCGTAGCGTTCCAGTGCCTGGAACGCGCAAGGGCGGCCGTCGACATCTTCGGCAACGAAGCAGCTGACGAAGCCCGGGCCGGCGAGGTAGTGCGCGGTAAAACTTTCGAGTGTGAACGGCGTCTCATTGGCAGTCGTGCCGCCGATCCGGATGATCTCGTTGAGGAAGGCGCAGAGCGCCGGCACGTCGGCAGGCGTTGTCGGACGCACCTTGATTGTTGTCATCTGGTCGACCATCAAAAACCTCTCTTTTGAACTACAACTTGCCGGATTGCGGCAGAGGCCGCGCCGGGTTGCCGACAACCGTCGCGCCCGCCGCCACGTCTCTCGTGACGACGGAGCCGGCCCCGACGATGGCGCCATCGCCGATCGTCACGCCACCGAGAATGATGGCGCCGCCGCCGATCCACACGTCCTTGCCGATCTCGACCGTCCTTGCGATCTCGATGCCACGGCTCCTGAGCGGCACGTCCTTGTGATGCTCGGCGCAATAGATCTGCACGCCCGGGCCTAGCATCGAACCTTCGCCGATCAAAATGCGGCCGCTGTCCAGCATGGTGCAGCCGGCATTGAGATAGACGCGGGGGCCAAGCGAAATGTTGATGCCATAGGAGCAATGAAACGGCGCTTCGATGAGAACATCATCGGCAACGCTCGCGAACAGCGCCCGAAGCGCCGGCGCCATCGACCCACGCGCATCGGGTGCCATGGTGTTGTGCTGGTGCACCGCGTCACGCGCGCGCTGACGCAGCCGCTCGAGTTCCGGGTCGAGGCAGCAGTACCAATCGCCCGCCGCCATCTTGCCGCGCTCGCTGGCGCTCACGGTTTTGCCCTTGCCTCGGCCGCTTGACGCCGCGCCAGGCTTTCCGCCGGCCACAGTGCCGCCATGTCGTAATAGATGTCGAAGACCGGGGCGCCGCCTTGAAGCGATAGCCAGGAGACCTTCGAGCGCGTGAAGATATGGGCATCCGGCGGGAAATCCGAAGGCCGATCGAGGCTTGCAATGCGCAGGAAGGCGAGCCAGCCGCGACGGCCGTAATCGCTCCAGAGCGCCGTCTGGCATTCACCGCAGCGATAGACATCGTGCGGCCGGCCACTCTCGGTCGGCAGCGTCACGACGATGGGTTCGCCTGCCGTCAGCTCGATGTTCTCACGCTCGATAACGCCATTGACAACGAAGGCGCTTCCGACCTGTCGCTGGCAATCGGTGCAATGGCAGCAGTTGACGAACATCGGCCGCCGTTTCAGCCGATAGCGGATGCGTCCGCAGAAGCAGCCGCCAGCAATGGTTTTATCCATCAGCAGGCCTCCTCCAGCACCTCGTCGCCCGACGCTGCGGCAATAGCATCGCCACGCCTGATGGTGGCGACCCAGGCGCGCGCCAAAGCGAGACCGGCGGCATTGGCCTTTTCGCCATGATGCCGGGCATGGGCAGGGTACTCTGCCAACCAGTTGGGGTCGAGCCGATTGATCGTCTGCGGGAACGAGCGGTTCCAATCCTCGACGAGATCGGTGTCGGCCTCGAAGTGGAATTGCGTGCCATAGGCGGCACGGCCGATGCGAAACGCCTGATGCCGGGTGACATCGTTTTCGGCAAGGTGCACCGCCCCTTCCGGCAGCGTGAAGGTATCGCCATGCCATTGGAAGATCGGAAAGCTTTCGCCGACGCTTGCCAGCACCGGATCGCTCTGCCCCTCGGCACGCACCCGCACATCGTGCCAGCCGAATTCTTTGGCTTCGCCCAACAGGTTCTTCGCACCATAGGCACGCGCCAAAAGCTGGCTGCCGAGGCAGATGCCGAGCACGGAACGCTCGCTGTCGCCGAAACGGCGCATCAGAGCTGCCAGTTGCGGGAGATAGGGGAAAGCCTCGTCGTCGAGCGCACTCTGCTCGCCGCCGAGCACGACCAGCGCATCGAAGCCATCGGGTTCAGTCGGCACCGGGTCGCCGGCATAGGCACGGCGAACCTCGATTTCGGCCTTGACCTCGCGAAGCGCCGTGCCGACCTGGCCGAGCTCCGTCTTCGCCATGTTTTCCACCACCAGTACCCGCATCATCACCTTCCCTTTGCCGTATGGGCGGAAGATTGATCACGACATGCGCCCCGGTTCAAGAGGAGAGAACCGGCATGGTGCTCATTGACCAACGCAGCCGGGCCTTGACTTCCGTGCCAAACTTTCCGACTTTCCTGATATCATGATGCTCGCGATTTCTTCCCTTCGCTGCTTCCGGGTGTGCCCGATCGCAGGAACCTGACCCCAGCCCGGATGCTTGCGCTCTCCGGGTCAGGGGAGCCTTTCGCGTCGGCAAATGAGAACCTCCGTTCCCATGCCACGATCCGAGCGCCGCGTTTTTCCAGAAAGAATCAGCAATGACGGCGCCCATGGCCCGTCGACAAGAACGTCAGGTTATCATCATGGCGACCACCGCCCGTAACAAACTTCCCGCGATCATCATCAATGCCGAGGACCACAAGCGTCTGACGGCGCTTGCCTCCTCCGCTCTCGACCGCATCCCCGAGGTCGCCGAGGCGCTTCTGTCCGAACTCGAACGGGCGCGGGTGACCACCCCTGGCAAGCTGCCGGCCGACAGCGTCCAGATGGGATCCACCGTCGCCTTCGACGCCGACAATGGTTTTGCCAAGCAGGTGACGCTCGTCTATCCCGGCGAGGCCGATATCGAGGCTGGGCGTATTTCGGTGCTGACGCCGATCGGCGCAGCACTCATCGGCCTGTCCGTCGGCCAGTCGATCGATTGGCACGACCGCTCCGGCAAGGTCCACCGGATGACCATCCGCAACGTTACACCGGCCGAGCGGGCCTGAGCGCACCCCCGAAACGCGTCGAGGAGGCCGGTCGTCAGACCGCCCTCCCCGCTTTTCAATCAACTCTTGCCCGAAGGTCGATCAGAACTGCTTGCCGAGCTTGGCGTCGACGGACTGGCTGTTGGCGCCGCGAACGGCGAAGAAGAACAGGATCGCTGCCCAGAGAATGGACTTTTCGGCGCCACCGAGGCCCTGGTCCTGCACAACGCCATGGAAGTAGACAGTGACGAGCAGCACGATCATCGCGGCAACCGAGGCCGGACGGGTGAGAAGGCCGATCGCGATCAGGATGCCGCCGAAGAATTCTGTGGCGGCCAGCAGCGGCGACCAGAAGACGCCGGGGTAGAAGCCGAGGCTTTCGACCATGCCGACAGCCCCGAAGGGATTGATGATCTTGCCGTAACCGTGGGTTACGAGCAGGACGCCGCACAGAACGCGCAGCAGCGTTTCGGCAAAGGTATCAAGCGGCAGATAGATCTTTTCCAGTGCCGGGAGGATTGCACGGGGACGGGAGGTCGAGACGGTAGCATCAGTCATGGGTAGGTCCTCTTGGAGGTGGCTGCGACAATATGTGCAATGCAGCAATGTCTCGCCGGGCGTCTTTTCGTTTGCAAGGGAGCGACCGATAAAAACATGACTAAATCAGTTGACAATTGCGTGAGAGGCGCGTGACCGCCGGTTGTTTCCAGATCGACCGCTACCGCGCCAAGCGGTCGGCGTGACGCACCAGGGACGGTGTAACGCCTGAAACCTGCTGTGTAATTTTCTCATTTAACCGGTTCCGGTTTTACGGGGTTATGCAGTATGTTGCCGCGCACAAACCAGCCGGGAACCACCAGATGGACGAGAAGCCGCGGATCACCATCCTTTATTGCACGCAGTGCAACTGGCTTTTGCGCGCCGGCTGGATGGCACAGGAGCTGCTGCAGACCTTCGGCCAATCGTTGGGTGAAGTGGCGCTGATCCCCGGCACCGGCGGCAATTTCGAGATCCGCGTCAATGACGAACTGATCTGGGAGCGCAAGCGTGACGGCGGTTTTCCCGGACCGAAAGAATTGAAGCAGCGCATCCGCGACATCATCGAGCCGGAGCGCGATCTCGGCCACACCGACAGGAGCTGATCCTGGATTTCGGCATTCTCGCTGGCGTTTTCTCGGCAGCCTTCCTCTCCGCGACACTGCTGTTCGGCATGTCGGAGGCGGCGATCGTCGCCGCCGCACTTCATGGCGAAACCGGCCGTGTCGCCCTTTTCGTCGCGGCCACAGCTGGCAACGTCCTTGGCGCCGTCGTCAATTTCGTGCTTGGGCGGTTCCTGATCCGCTTTGAGGGAAGGCGCTGGTTCCCGATCTCGCCTGCGGCGCGGCAGAAGGCGGAGACGCTGTTTGCGAGCTATGGCCAGCCGGTGCTGCTCTTATCCTGGCTGCCGGTGGTCGGCGATCCGCTGACGCTCGTCGCCGGGCTGTTGCGCATGCCTTTTGCACTGTTCCTGGTGTTCGTGGCGATCGGCAAGGCGGCGCGTTACGCCATCGTGCTCTGGCTGACGCCGTGATACCAACCTTGCGCTGATATTGACGTCTTGCGTGGGACCGTGCGGTCATCCGGCAAGGAGCATACCGCAGGACGATGCTTTGGCATCGGTCGAGGATTGCGACGCTGCCGGTGGCCGATACACGGCCCACCCGAAGGGCCGGGCGCTTTTGGCATCCTGATAGCGTCGACACTCCTCACCGCGCCGCTTGGGTCCGGTTGCGATTGTCTCTTTGCCGGAAACCAAAATCGCTCCGGCGCGAGAGGTCAATATCAGCGCAGGTTGGTATGACCCGTTCAGCTATGGGCGAAAATGTCGGTCTCGTCCCAGCCGAGCAGATCGAGCTTGGAGCGGGTCGGCAGGAAGGCGAAGCAGGCATCCGCATGGTCCATGCGGCCATCGCGCAAGAGCCGCCCCGTCAGTTTTTCGCGCAGCGCATGCAGGTGCAGCACGTCGGATGCGGCATATTCGAGCTGCGCCGGAGACAGGGTCTCGGCCGCCCAGTCGGAGGACTGCTGCTGCTTGGAAATATCGACGTCGAGCATTTCCTTCAGATTGTCCTTCAACCCGTGGCGATCCGTGTAGGTGCGCGTCAGACGCGAGGCGATCTTGGTGCAGAACACCGGCGTCGTCGTCACGCCGAAAGTGTGGAAGAGTACGGCGATATCGAAACGGCCGTAGTGGAAAATCTTCTGCCGGGCCGGGTCGGCGAGCATGGCGACGAGGTTCGGCGCATCCTTCTGGCCGGCGGCAATACGGATCACGTCGGCGGTGCCGTCGCCCGGCGAAAGCTGGACGACGCAGAGCCGGTCGCGGCGGGGGACAAGGCCAAGAGTTTCCGTGTCGACGGCAATCGCGCCCCGGTAGCGGGCGGCATCGGCTGCGGAAATATCGCCTTCATGGAACCGTATTGCATTCGCCATCGAAAATCCCCAGATGAAACGGAAGTGGTGTCGCCTATAGCGCAAGTTTGGCCCTGGCGAAACCGTGTCATGGCACCTCGCCGCGGGTGCACCCTTCGAAAGCTCGCATTGATGACCTCCTCTCGCACCGCCTCGGCTCTTTCGATCATATCGCTCGTGCTTGGCTTCACGGTCGTGCCGGCGCTGGCGCAGAACTATAGGGACCTGCCCGGTGTGCGCCCGATGGATCCCCTGAACGACAACGGCGACAAGGTCGTCTGCCAGCAGACACTTGTCGATCGCGACTATCCGTTCGAATCGAGCTCGCGCGGCGGGCCGCGCTACGACACGATCTACAACTGCCGCCGCGGCGATGGCCCGGTGTTCCAGGGTAGCGATTTGCCACCGTCACTCTACCGGCAGAAGCGCGGGCTCGGCTACTAATACCAACCTGCACCGGTTCGGCTTGGCAAGCCGATGAATACTTCCTAGAAAATTGGGCAAGGAACTGTGGAGGTGTTCTGCCTCCACCGAGGAGGAACAATGCCCAACGACACGAGACCGCTCGCCATCAGCGTGCCGGCGCCGCGCACGCTCGACCTGATCTTCACAGCCGACGCCTTGAAGCAACTGCACGAGCGCTACCGCATCGTTGAGACCGATCCGGATGAGATCGCCGGCCTTGGCGACGAGGTGCTGTCGCAAGCGCGCTACATCATCGGCCAACCGCCGCTCGACCACGATACCTTGGCGCGCCTGCCGAAGCTGCGGGCCATTCTCAATGTCGAGAGCAACCTGATCAACAACATGCCTTATGAGGTGCTGTTCGAACGCGGTGTCCACGTCGTCACGACCGGCCAAGTATTTGCCGAGCCGGTCGCCGAAATGGGGCTTGCGATGGCCCTCAACATCGCGCGCGGCATCGTCGACGCCGATCTCGCCTTTCGCGAGGGCCGGGAGCTTTGGGGTGGCGACGGCAATCGCTCGGCGCGACTGCTCTCCGGCTCGGACATCGGCATCATCGGCTTCGGAGACCTGGGCAAGGCGCTCAACCGGGTGCTGTCAGGCTTCCGCGCCAGGATCCGCGTCTTCGATCCCTGGATGCCGGCCTCTATCCTCCGTGACAACGGCGTCGAACCGGCATCGCTGGAAACCGTGCTGACCGAAAGCGATTTCGTCTTCGTCGTCGCATCGGTCACCAGCGAGAATGAGGGTTTTCTCGGCGCGAGGGCCTTTGCCAGCATGCGGCCGGGGGCAGCCTTCATCCTGCTCAGCCGCGCCGGCGTCGTCGATTTCGATGCGCTAATGGCCGCCGTCGAAAGCGGGCATATCGTTGCCGCCAGCGACGTCTTCCCGCAGGAGCCACTTCCGCTCGACCACAGGGTGCGCCGCCTGCCCGGCTTCCTGCGCTCGGCGCACCGCGCGGGCGCGCTCGACAGCGCCTTCAAGAAGATGGGCGACATGGTGCTGGAAGACATGGACCTGATGGACCGGGACCTGCCGCCGATGCGCTGCAAACGCGCTGAGCGCGAGACGGTCGCACGGATGCGCTCCAAGCCGGTGACGGTCAACTGATATCGACCCAGCTTGGTATAAGCTCTTCGCCATCGGAGATTTCATCGTTTCGCTGACGGCCGGGAATGCATTGCCCCCGATTAACGTGTTTTATGGGAAAAGCACGTAGCATCGCCAGGACAGGCGCGAGATCAGAGACACGCAATGGCCAACAAGACGTCCGGCTTTCTCGGAACCAGGATACGCGACAGCTGGAACAGTTCGCTGCGTTCGCTGTTCAGCCTGGTGATGGTCGCCATGCTGATCGCCGTATCCGGCATCCTTGTCGGGCTTGACTATCACCGCTCACGCAACGCCGCGATTGCGGATGCCGAATCCAACATGCGCGGCTTTGCCGGCCGCCTGGTCGATCGTCTCGGCGTGCTGTCCGGCGACACCTCGGCGCTTGTCAGCCTCGTCTCGTCGGTCGCCAACTCCTTCCTCGTGCCTCCGCCGGAGCGCATGAACGACAAGGCGGCCGTGCTGCGCGAAGGCATCAGCCGCTCGCCGCATATCGACGGCGTCTATGTCGGCTACCCGAGCGGCGCGTTTTTCCAGGTGGTCGATCTCAAGCACATCGCCTGGCGCATGGCGCTCGATGCCCCACGCGGCGCCTCCATGGCTGTCCGCTCGATGGAGCGCGACGCCAGCGGCAAATCGATCAACCGCGTCATCTTCCTGGACGAGGCGGGCGAACCGACGTCGGAGCGACGGTTACCGCCGTCGGGCTACGATCCGCGAACCCGGCCCTGGTACCAGTCGGCCGTCGACGGCACGGCTGCCGTGTCGAACGGCCCTTACGAGATGGCAACGACCGGCGCGCTCGGCATGACGATCTCGCAGGCGCACCGCGGCAATCCCAAGATCGTCATCGGCGCCGACGTGGTTCTCGACACCATCACCGATTTCCTGTCGCGCGAACGGCTGACGAAGGGATCCGTCTCCTTCATCCTCGATGCGGTCGCCGACCGATCATCCACTCCGACCGGACGATGATGAAACGCATCATGTCGGCCAAGGACAAGGACGATCCGATCGTCCCGCCGCAGAACGATCCGCTGGTGCAAAGCATCCGCCTCAACCCGCCACCGCCTGGAAAGGCCGGTTTCGCCGAGGTGGGGGACCGGACCTATCTGGTCATGGTGACACCGCTCGAATCGGAGCTGCTGCTGACCGGACACCGGGCGGTCGTCGCCGCCCCGCTCGACGAACTCATGGCCGACGCCAACAAGGCACTGATCCAGGGGCTTGCAATATCCGGCGCCGTAGTGGCGCTCGCCGTCCTGTCGTCGCTGGTGCTCGCACACCTGATCACTAAATCGCTCAACCAGTTGACCGCCAGCGCCAACCGGCTGCAGGACCTGGATTTCACCACGCCGATCGACGTGTCGTCGCATGTCAGCGAGATCTCCACGCTCGGCGGGGCGATGAACCGGGCACGCGACGCGATCTTCACCTTCGCGCTCTACGTGCCGAGGGAACTGGTGCGCAAGGGCATCGAATCCGGCCAGTTCAGCGGCCGCGCGGCCTGGCGTCAGGAGGTCACGGCACTTTTCACCGATATCTACGATTTCACCACCTTGAGCGAACGCCACGCGCCGGAAGAAGTGGTGGCGATGCTTTCGGAATATTTCGACATCTTCAGCGAGGTCGTCGATGCCCATGACGGCACGATCATCCAGTTCCTCGGCGATTCCGTCTTTGCCATGTGGAACGCGCCGGCGCCAGACGAGCGCCATGCGGAGAATGCCTGTCGTTGCGCGCTGGCAGTCGAGGAACGGTTGCAAGCGTTCAACGAAGCGCAGCGCAAGAAGGGCCTGCCGGAGTTCCGTACGCGCTTCGGCATCCACACTGGCACCGCCGTTGTCGGCAGCGTCGGCGCGAAGGAACGGCTGCAATATACCGCCATGGGCGACACGGTGAACGTCGCCTCGCGACTCGAAGGCATGAACAAGAACTACGGCACGACGATCATGGCGAGCGGCGCCGTCGTCGCCCAGGCATCCGACGCGATCACCTTCCGGCCGCTCGGATCGGCGCAAGCCAAGGGGCGCGCCACGGCACTCGATGTCTATGAGGTGCTGAGCGCGCGGCCGATCGTCGAGGATGCAGCCTTGAAATCACCGACGACATCATCCTGAGGCGCCTGCAGCGCGCGCCGTCAACGCCGGACGCCATCTCTCTGGCGCATGACCCAACGGATGCCAGCAGCAATAGCGATCGCAAGCAACGGCCACACCGCCCAGAACACGCCCCGCCAGGACAGGAGGTTGATTGCGACGAGAGCCAGACCGGCGACAGCAAGCGTGCCGATGACCCGGTCGATCTTCCTGTTTGCCCGCACCCATCGCAAGGCCGCGAGAACCGCGAATGCCAGCAGGGGCCATGCGGCCCAGAACACGCCGCGCCAGGTCAGCAGATTGAGCGCCGCGAGGCCGGCGCCGATGACCGCCAACGTTCCCATAAGCTTTCCGGTCAGGCCCGTCGGTTCAGCCGCGGCTTCGATCGGTACGGTCGCGGATCGGCCGGATTGCTCGGCCGACCGGCCCCATTCGGCTTGGCGGTCCGCAGCCGCCCCGCTGTCATCGGACGCACCGATGCGCACGGCATAGCTCGGCACGCCGCCGTCGATGTTCTTGACCTCAAGCTGGCCCAGAAACTCGAAGCCGACGGCGATCTTGTTGCGCACCTGGTCATAGACGGTGTTGGAGATCACGATGCCGCCGGCAGGGGCGGACGCCTGCAGGCGAGCGGCAACGTTGACGCCGTCGCCATAGATGTCGTCGTCCTCGGTGATCACATCTCCGAGGTTGATGCCGATGCGAAACAGCATCTGCGCATCGTCCTTGCTTCTCGCGTTGTAACCGGCCAGCTCGTTCTGGGCGTCGATCGCCGCGCGCAGCGCCTCGACGACACTGGGGAAATCGGCGATCAGCCCATCCCCCCAGGTGTTGATGACCCGGCCGTCATGCGCCTCGATCAGGCGCGTCATGGCATCCCGGTACCGCTTGAGAGTAGCAAGCGTACCCTCCTCGTCCGCCCGCATCAGGCGGGTATAGTCCTGGACGTCAGCGGAGAAGATGGTCGTCAGCTTGCGACGCGTGTCAGCCATCGCGGATGATCCTCGCTCGAAATCCGCCGCCGCAGCGGGTGATTGAATAGTAGCGAGCCTACCACAGATCGCAAGACGCGCCGCCACAACGGCTTCCTTACTGGCTGAATGACCCTGTACCGCGCAGATGCACCAGACGCTGCAGAAATGGCTCACGCGGCGCGCTAGCAGGCACACAAACCCTATGCAGGAACGTGGCTCCGCCGCGCGGTTTCGAACTCGGGAAATCGGGCATTTTTCATCAGGCAAACTTGCGGTGGTCGCTCGCCGTTCAGGCCAAAAGCCAGAAACGAAAAAACCCCGGCAAGCCGGGGTTTTTCGAACCAAAACAAATGTTTGGCTAAAGGAATGGTGCCCAGAAGAGGACTCGAACCTCCACACCCTTTCGAGTACCAGCACCTGAAGCTGGCGCGTCTACCAATTCCGCCATCTGGGCGACGGACCGGCATGTAAAAGGCCCGAGCCGAAGTGTCAACAGGCATTTTGAAGTTTTCGTGTCAGAACACGAAAAAGGTCAGTTTGACGTCACTTTTGCCCAGGATCGAATTGTGGAAAGTCCTTGAGCTAGCAGCGATTCCGCCTCTGCTGTCGTCTCGGCCTCGACATAGCAGCGCATTTCCGGTGCGTTGCCGGACGGGCGGAAATGAATCGTTCGACCATCGGCAAGGGTAACGCGCAGACCATCGATGTCGCTGACGGCAGCCGGACGGCCAATGGCGGCAAGGAAGCCGCCGAGGTTCTCCGCCCCACCGCGCAGAAACGCCATCAGCCGGCTGCTGGTTTCGACCGGGAAGTGTTCGAGGCGTCGCTAAGCGCGACCGGAAGACGATAGGACGCGGCCAGCGCCGAGAGGGTCATCCGGGCTTCGGCGGCGCGCCCAAGCACGGCGAGGATCGGCAGGAAGCTGTCACGGGTGGGCAAAGCCTTGAGAACACCATTGCCGACGGAGAAGTCGCTCGCGGTCAACGTGCCGCCATTGGCCTCGAAGCCGGCCACCTTCGTGCCGCCTTCCGCAACTGCCTGCGCCATTCCGGCGATGACATAGGGCGAACCGACCCGGGTGCGGATGACCGACAGACCTTCGGCTCGTTCGAGACCCGAATTGGAGGTGACCGGCGTCACGGCGATCTGGGCACCGAGGAACTCGCAGGCGACGAGGCCCAACAGGTCGCCACGAAGCGGCGCGCCCTTTTCATCGGCAACCAGCGGCCGGTCACCGTCGCCATCGGCCGAGACGATCGCATCCAGGCGATGTTCAGGCGCCCAGGCGGTAAGCTTGGCGAGCGTTTTAGGCGAAACCGCCTCGGTATCGACAGGCACGAAGTCCTCGGATCGGCCGAGAGCGACCGTCTCGGCGCCGAGATGCGTCAGCAACTCGACGAGCAGATCGCGGGCTACCGTGCTGTGCTGATAGACGCCGATGCGCAAGCCGCCAAGCGAACCGGGTGGCAACAGGTCCCTGTTGCGCTGGAGGAACAGATCTGCGGCCGACGCCGCATGGTCTTCACCGGAGCCGGCCGAAGGCACGGCCTCGCCGGCAATGGCGTCGGCAATGGAACTGATCGCCAGTTCGTCGTTCTTGTCGATCTCACCGTCGGGCCGGTAGAATTTGATGCCGTTGCGATCAGCGGGAATATGCGAGCCGGTGATCATCAGGCCCGCAGCTTTGTGGACGAGGCCATAAAGCGCCAGTGCCGGGGTCGGAACAGTGCCGCAATCGAACACGCGAAAGCCTTCGCTCTTCAGCGCATCGGCGCAAACCCCCGCAATTTCAGGACTGGAATCGCGAAAGTCGCGAGCGATCAGGATCGGATCCCCGGCCTTCGCCTGCTCGGAGGCGATCAGGTGCCGCGCGAAGGCCTTCGCATAGCGTGCAGACGGCTCGCCTTTCAGCTCCTCGGACAGGCCGCGCAGACCGCTGGTACCGAACTTCAATTGCATCTTATACTCCGTGAATGCCAACGAACGGCAATAGGCAAGAATAACAGTGACATGGCAAACGCGCCGGTGCATTCTATACCGAACGGCAGACGGCGTGGAAATCCGGCCATCGGCCGAACGGATCCGCACCATTTCGCCATGAATAAACCAAGAAAAAAACACCTAATGTGAAGCAGGGACACAACCGGAAAGCAACCCTTTCGGAAAGTGAGGAAAGCATGACGGGATTTCGGAATTTCGTTGTCGGTTGCGCCTTAGCCGCCGCCTCCCTGATGACCTCGGTCGGGCCTGCCCTGGCCATGCCGCTGTCAGGCCACGACGTTCAAATCAGGGCGCAAGGCGATGTCCAAAAGGCCCAATATTACCCGTACAGGCGATACGGAGGCGTTATGTATCCCAACGGCTGGCGTGGCGGATGGGGCGGTGGCTGGGGCCCCGGCTACTACGGCGGAGGCTGGGGCGGCCCGTATTATGGTGGCTCGGGCTTCAGCCTCTATTTCGGACCGGGCTATGGAGGCTACTACAACAATTATCCCCGCCGCTACTACCGCGAGCGCTACTACTACCGCGACAACTATGTTCGCGGCGGCACCAACGCGCATGTGAGCTGGTGCCTTTCGCGCTACCGCTCCTACAATCCGGCAACCAACCGGTTCCTCACCTATCAGGGTGTCTATCGCGCCTGCTACTCGCCCTATCGATAGGTCACGCCCAAGCGGCGCAGCGCCGGCGTTGCGCCGCTTTACCAACTCCAATTTCTTGGAAAGGCTGGTTAAGCAGCAATTAACCTCGCCATCATACCGTTTCATCACGCTCGCAACTCTTTGCCGGAATGAAATGATGCTGCTCCCGACCCAGCAATCCAACGCCACCGCGACGACCAACCTGGTCGGCTCGATCCTGAAGGATATCGAGAAGCGCCAGGCGGAAGAGGACGAAAAGGCGAAAGGCACCAAGGACGACAAGATCCTGAAGGCCCAGGTGAAGTCGGACGACGCCCAGAAGGCAGCCAATACCAAGATCAACGATCATTTCTTCAATCAGGCAGGAAACGATGCCAATAACAACCGGATGGTGCTCATCCGGGAAGTCGGCGAGTTCTTCGACCTGAAGCGAGAGGATTTCAAATCCGATTTCGCCTTTGGCAGCGCACTGTCAAAGATCGTCGAGGACCTGCCACCGGCAACCGTTCGTGACATCGAAAAGAAGCTGGGGCTGACGGATATCGATGTCTCGCTGAACGAACTGATCGAGGCGATCAAGGACCCCGAGGGCAGCCGGGGCAAGAAGCTGGACGAGGCTCTCGACAGTAAGGGGTCTGCGAACACCGGCCAAAGCAACGGCGCTACGAAGGCGATACAGCGTCTTGCAGATGCTGCAGAGGCGAAGTCGCTGGACGAACTGCAACTGGACAGCCTGACTGGTGACCTGACTCGCGTCACCGACACCGAGACACTCGCCGAGCAGCAGAAAGAGTTACAAGCGCTTCAGGCCAAGGACAATCTGGAAGACGTGCAAGACGCGCGCGAGGCCGAAGCCGAGCGCCCGCTGCCGGTTCGGATCGACGAGATCGGTCGCTACAGCCTCGCCAGCCAGACGTTTATCGCCGCCTGATCATTTCCGACGGACGATACCCAGCCGGGCCATGACCTGGTTGGGTATGCCATAGCGCCGGATAGCGTCGCGGCTATCGCGCAGGCCGCAGATCTCGCGCTGGATAAAAAAACGCCCAGACCGCGTCAGCCGCATCGTCGAGCAACCGCTCGCGCAGCTCCGGCGTCGTTTCATTCCGCTCGAGCGCCTGCAATGCCGCGATCGCCTTTTCGACCTTGAGGCCATGCCGCCCGAGCGCGTCGGCACGCTCCGAAAGCAATTCGTATTCGAGAGCGCTGAGGGCACCCGCAGCCGAATAGGAGGGGTTCAGGGATCTTGGAGGGCGAACGGTCATCCGAAACTCCATGGCTCCAACACGGATAGCGCCACGCGTTGACTACAGCGCCGCGCGTCTTATTGGACGCGCAAAGGTCGCTGTAGCACTTTGAATTGCTGCATGTTTTTATCCTTAAATCGAATAGGATTTAAGGAAACATGCAGTAACACGCGCAACTGCGGTTGCAGCGTGCATCTTGCCGCCGGATCGGTCGCGATGCAAAGGGTTCGTGCGGCAACGGGTCTTTGCGCGCCCAGGCGACAAGGCACTGCGACCTCCGTCGCACCCCATCGCATGGTTAAGATTTCATAAACCTGTCTCGCCTAACATCGAAGCATCATGCCGATTCCCGTATCCGCACCTTAGCTGCGGCAGGTCTGGCCGGTTGGCCGAGACGCGCATGAGGCGCCAGCCCGAACCGAAGTGACAACCTGCCCGACGGACGGTCGAGGTGATCCGTGGAACGGCGTGAAATGCGGATGCCGGCTGTCAACGGCCGCGCGCCAACGCGAGGGTCAAGCGAGAGGGAGACCAGAATGCTGACATCCATTCTCACGGTCAAAACCGCGACCGGACTTGCCGAGGAGGCAAGCGCTCGGCCCCAACAACCGGCAGCGCCTCTTACTGCCGCCCAGCGCGGCGAAGCGATCCAGAAGGTCCTCGACGCGCTGACCCGGCATCTCGCAGGCCGCGAGATCCTATCCAAGGACGCGCTTGTGCGGCTGATGGAGGACCTTGCCCGCATCCTGAAATTCCCGCCGCTGCCACAGGAAGGCGGGCGCGACTTCGTGCGACGGCTCGTCACCTTTCTTGAATCGATGCCGATGCCGGAACGCCTGGCGCTTGAGCGGCAACTGGGCGGTCGCAGCCTGGCGCTACGGGTCGGTATCCTTGCAGACCTGCCGGCCATCCGAAATGGTGCGGCGCCACCCTCCATGGGCGCCGCATTGCCCGGCCTCAGCAACCCATCCCTGCAGCCAGCCATCCCGCTGCATCTGGCCGCCGCCAGCGCACCGGCTGCAAGCGAGGTCGCCATGCTGCAGACCGCGCTGAAAAAAACTTTTGGCGTCGGCAGCGAGAGTGACACGTCGAGTCTCGCATCGGAGGAGATGGACGCGACACCACCTGCTGAAGACGCAGCAACGGTTCGGCCTCAGACTTCGCCAGAGCGGGGAGAACCGAGAGCGATGCCCGGCAGGCTGCCTTCGCTTGATGGCCCCGAGATCGAAGCCCTGGCCGCCATCATCAATGGCGACACCGACCCCGAACTCGTCGATCCGGAGGTTGTTACCGGCAAGGCAGCGGTCGATGATGAGGAAAATGCGTCGCCGCACCCTGCCGCCGCGGCTGACGATACCGATTTGCCCGCAAAGGCCAAGGAAGCAGAGCTGCGCAACGGCACGCCCGGACGGATGCGGGCACCGAGGCTGGCCACGCCGACGAAGGCGAGGAGCCAGACGGCACCTATGGCCCGCTGCGCGACGGCGAGGATCAGCTGCAGAACGACAGGGCAACGACGCGCGGCAACGAGAGCCGTACGGACCGCGCGCTTTCGGACGCGCTGAAGACGATCGTGCGCGATACGCTCGGCCTGCCGGGAGAACCTGCAGGCGCCGACCGACCCGAAGGGATCGCACCCGAACTCGAAAGCGCCGAAGCCGACGCAGCAGCGAGCCATACAGAGACGGATGGCACGGAGCCGGGCCGCGCAAACCCGCTCCGCCCCCGCGATACGGCTGCAGGCGCTGAGCTTGCCGCCCTGAGCGTTGCGGAAGACCAGACGGAGCCACCAGGCCCGGCGGGCGCCACCGCCGTCCAGCGCGCCCAGAGGCCGACGGACGACCCGGCGATGCAACAGGCGATCGCACGGTTGATCGAAAACGGGCTGCCGCGCGAAGCGATACCCTTTGCTATGATCCCCTATCCGATCGCAGTTGAGGACGTGAAGAGCGAGGCGGAAAAGAGCGAGCGCGACGATGGCAGAGGCGAAGGCGGCGAAGAGCCGAACGGCGACCACGAAGCGGCGCAGGGCGACGGCGGAGCCGCACGGGACGAAGCCACGCAAGATGAGCAGCAGACCGAAGGCGGCAGGGGTGAAACGGGCGGCGAATGGAACGCCGAGCCCGATGTCTACGAACTCTATCGCAAGCTCGGCGGTCTTGGCTGACCCTCCGGACTGATCGCCGAAAGCATGTCGCGCAAAAGTGTGCAGTTGGTCCTGCGAGAACGACGTGCGCAAATCAAGAGCTGAAAGTGCCGCAAGCGAATCCTAGAGATCGCGATACGCGTTAGATCGGGTCGACTTCAGAAGAGCGATCCAGAAAACCAAGGACACTGCAGCCGAACGAAACGCTCACAAGCAAAAAGCCCGCGGAGATCGCTCTCCGCGGGCCTTTTTCATTTCAGGCGTCAGCGAACGATTACTCGTTGGTCTGGCGGTTCTTCAGAGCGGCGCCGAGAATGTCGCCAAGCGAAGCGCCCGAGTCGGACGAACCGAACTGAGCAACGGCTTCCTTCTCTTCCGCGATTTCCAGAGCCTTGATCGACAGCTGGATCTTGCGGTCCTTCTTGGAGAAGTTGGTGACGCGTGCGTCGACAACCTGGCCAACCGAGAAACGCTCCGGACGCTGTTCGTCACGGTCACGCGACAGATCGGCGCGGCGGATGAACGCAGTGATGTCCTCGTGGTTGACGAGCTTCACTTCGATACCACCGTCGTTGACGGCGATGATCTCGGCCGAAACAACAGCGTTCTTGCGCAGTTCGCCCGAAGCAGCGGCGTCGCCAACTGCATCCTTGCCGAGCTGCTTGATACCGAGCGAGATGCGCTCCTTGTCGACGTCGACGTCGAGAACAACGGCGCGAACGACGTCGCCCTTGTTGAACTCTTCGATGACCTGCTCGCCCGGACGGTTCCAGTCGAGGTCGGAAAGGTGCACCATGCCGTCAACGTCGCCGTCGAGGCCGATGAACAGGCCGAATTCGGTCTTGTTCTTGACTTCGCCTTCAACTTCGGTGCCAGCCGGATGGCTATGCGCGAATGCCTGCCACGGGTTCTCGAGCGTCTGCTTGAGGCCGAGCGAGATACGACGCTTGGTCGGATCGACTTCGAGAACGACAACGTCGACTTCCTGGCTCGTGGACAGGATCTTGCCGGGGTGTACGTTCTTCTTGGTCCAGGACATTTCGGAGATGTGGATCAGGCCTTCGATGCCCGGCTCCAGCTCGACGAACGCACCGTAGTCGGTGATGTTCGTGACGGTACCCGAGATCTTCTTGCCAACCGGATACTTCGCACCGATGCCATCCCACGGATCCGACTCGAGCTGTTTCATGCCGAGCGAGATGCGGTGGGTTTCCTGGTTGATACGGATGATCTGAACCTTGACCTGCTGGCCGATGTTCAGGATCTCCGACGGATGGTTCACGCGGCGCCATGCCATGTCGGTGACATGGAGCAGACCGTCGATGCCGCCGAGGTCGACGAACGCACCGTAATCGGTGATGTTCTTGACGACGCCTTCGACAACCTGGCCTTCTTCAAGGTTCTGAACGATTTCAGAACGCTGTTCAGCACGGGATTCTTCCAGAACGGTACGACGCGAAACGACGATGTTGCCGCGACGCTTGTCCATCTTGAGGATTTCGAAGGGCTGCGGGTTGTGCATCAGCGGGGTCACGTCGCGGATCGGACGGATGTCGACCTGCGAACGCGGCAGGAAGGCGACGGCGCCGTCGAGATCGACGGTGAAGCCACCCTTGACCTGGTTGAAGATGATGCCTTCGACGCGTTCGCCGGCTTCGAACTTCACTTCCAGGCGCATCCAGCTTTCTTCGCGGCGAGCCTTTTCGCGCGAGAGAACAGCTTCGCCAAGCGCGTTTTCGATGCGCTCAACGTAGACTTCGACTTCGTCGCCGACCTTGAGCGAGCCGTCCTTGGCCTTCGCGCCGAATTCCTTCAGAGCGATGCGGCCTTCGACCTTCAGACCGACGTCGACAACGGCGACGTCCTTTTCGATGGCCGTGACGATGCCCTTGGCAACATAGCCTTCGGCAAGATCGGTCTTCGCGAAGGATTCTTCGAGAAGCGCTGCGAAATCATCACGGGTTGGGTTGGTAGCAGACATGGAATCTCCTGATGCATCTCTAAATGAGAGACGCACATGCGCCGGGGGTTGGTGTTGAACAGGCCTGAACCCAGTCCGCCCCATCAAAGGGACAATCCGGCGCGTGGACGGAATTTCAGGCTTATGCAAGAAGAGCGATCCTGACAGTGTCGCGAAAAGGCTCTTCTTCAGATCTTCTTGATCAGGGCCGCATCGATCAAAGACTTCGCGGACTGAAACGCCGCCTCTATACTCATTTCAGACGTATCAAGCAAGTGCGCGTCGTCGGCGGGGCGCAAAGGACTGTCGGCCCGACCCATATCGCGCTCGTCGCGCTTCTTCACATCGTCGAAGATCGCCGCGTAATCGGCGGCGGCGCCGTTGCCGACGATCTCGTCATAGCGGCGTTTCGCGCGCACTTCCGGCGATGCGGTGACATAGAGCTTCACCTCCGCATCCGGGCAGACGACGGTGCCGATATCGCGACCGTCGAGCACGGTGCCCGGCTCTTTCCTCGAAAACGCCCTCTGCGCCTCGACCAGCGCGCGACGCACGGCCGGCATGACGGCAATCTTCGACGCCGCCTCGCCGATCGCGTGTGCCGCCAGCACAGAGCGATCGAGGCCTGCCAGTTCGACATTCAGCGCCATGCGTTCGGCCACCGCCTCATCGTCGAGCGGCAGGCCGGCATCAAGCAGCGCCTTCGCCGTGGCGCGGTAGGTCAACCCGGTATCGAGGTGGTGAAAGCCGTACTCTTCGGCGATCTGGCGCGAGAGCGTGCCCTTGCCTGCCGCTGCGGGTCCGTCGATGGCGATGATGATCATAGGTGGTCCTGCAATCGATGTTGTTGCTGGCCTTTAGATCAAATTCGCAGGCGAATCCATGCTCATCCGATGCTCCGTCACCCTTTGCCGGCAGACCTCGCGCGCATGACGATCGCAGATACATTCACCATGGCCAGCAACAGGCTACCGACAAAAGCCAGCGAAGGCAGAACCGGGCCTACCGGAAACGACTTTCCCTTATCCCAATAGACCCTAACGCCGCCAAAGAGGTCAGACAAGGTTTGCACGCTTTGGAAAAGCCCGAACACGGCAACCAAAAGCCAGAACAAGAGCATACCCCTTGAACCCCGAACCAGTTTCATTCTGATCAGGCGCGCAAAATCGAGTAACTTCAGCGGTGGATTCAATCCCGATACAACAGGTGCGAGCGGCGCGCGATCCAGCATGCGTTGCCGCGTTCGGCGTATCCTTGCAATGAAAAGCACATTGAACGAAATCAGGGCAACGGCAATGACGCTTGCGGCGCCATTGTTTAGTCCGCCGGCCCAACGGTAGCCATCCGCCAACACGGCAATAATGACGCTAACAAACAGCGCACAAAAGCCATACCCGTTGTCGACTCCAATCGACGCAAACTGTTTCGCGGTCAGCATTACCGGGTTCGGCCAGTTCCGCGGCCAATAGAAAACCGAGCCGTCATCCAGCGTCTTCCAGTTCCGGGCATTGCGCGGCGGTTTGAACGGCTCGGGCGCCTGGGATGATCGTCTGGCTCCCGCAAGCATCCATTCGATCCGACGCTCTGTGCGGCGGAAATAGAGGTAGAAGGCCGCCACCCCAAAAAGAAGCGCGGCGACAGGTATCGCAAGCGAGACCTCTCCATGGCCCGCGAAAACGCCGAGCACAACCGTTGGAATCAAGGTCAGGAACGACACAAGCGGGATCATGAACCTAAACCGCACGATGCGGCCGAGTGTCTGCTCATCGATGATAAACGTCGGCCCGGAAGGCGACCGGCGATAGAGGATCGTTCCGTCCTCTCGTTTCTCCCAATTCAAGCCGCGGTCAAACATGAAATCTTCTCCTCAAACGGCGCATAGGCCGGTGCCACGCCTCGACACACGTCAGAAGGCCATTCGGCCGCACGTCCAGGCTGCAATCACCATTCAATGCACCTAGAGGATTACTAATTTCTTTCCTTTTTTCCGCGGCGCCACGCCTTGAGATGGACGCGCAGCACGTATCCCGAGACGATGGCCAGTGCGGCGGCTTTTATCGAGCTGCCACCTTTATCGACGAAGTCCGGATGGCCGACGATCTTGGCGATGACAACAGTAGCGTAGGTGAAAAAAACCATTCCGGACAAAACGATGCCGCATAGCATCGTCATTTTGTCGTCGAACCAAAGTTCCCGAACGTACTCGAGGGTCGATGGCTGCACCGATAGTGGACCACTCTCAATATGGCGCGGCGCATTCGCCAAAATTTCTCGTAACCGCTGTCGGGCAGTGACAATAACCCCTGCGCTCACCACGACAGCAAACACAACGAAAACGACGGGTATTGCAGGTTGCTTCGCCCAAAGGCCAAAGAGAGGCGCCGCGAAAAGGAAGAAAGCAATGGGCACCACCCAGCACTTCCCAGTCAACCGGCTCAGCTCATCGAGCTCGTCTTCCGTAACGACAACCGCGGGCGCTCGCAAATTTTGCCGATAGCTTATCCTGCCGTCATCATGGCGGCGTACCAGTTTGAATCGATCGTCCACCGACATAGGCATATCCTCAACCAGTCAAACCATAGCCGATGGTCGTTACCGACGGGTCGCGCCGGCCTTTAGGATTTTACCGATGCATCATTCGATCGCAGCGCCCAGCCCGGCCATTAGCTCCAGAAACCCGGGAAAGCTGGTGGCGATCATCGTCGCGTCGTCGACGGTGACGGGGTGCTCCGAGGCAAGGCCCATGACGAGGAAGCTCATGGCGATGCGGTGGTCGAGATGGGTGGCGACGGCGGCGGCGGCATTGCCGAGACCCTTGCCGCCGGGGCGACCGTGCACGACGAGGGCGGCAGGTGCCTCCTCGCAATCGACGCCGGTGAGCTTGAGCCCGGCAGCAACGGCGGAAAGCCGATCGGATTCCTTGACGCGCAGCTCCTCAAGACCGCTCATGATAGTGCGGCCCTCGGCGAAAGCCGCCGCAACGGCCAGCACCGGGTATTCGTCGATCATCGAGGGAGCGCGATCTTCCGGCACCGTGATGCCCTTCAACTCCGAGTAACGGACGCGCAGGTCCGCCACGTCCTCGCCGCCCGCAGTCCTCGCGTTCAGGACATCTATCTGAGCGCCCATTTCCAGCAGCGTCACGATCAGTCCGGTGCGGATGGGGTTCATCAGCACGTTGAGAATGGTGATGTCGGAACCCGGCACGAGAAGCGCTGCCACCAGTGGAAAGGCCGCCGAGGACGGATCGCCGGGAACATCGATGTCCTGGCCGGTCAGTCTGCCCTGCCCTTCGAGCCGAATGATGCGTTCGCCCTCATTGCCAGTCTCAACCGCCAAGTTCGCGCCGAAGGCCTGCAGCATTCTCTCGGTATGATCGCGGGTGATCACCGGCTCGATCACCGTGGTGATGCCGGGTGCGTTCAGACCCGCGAGCAGCACGGCGGATTTCACCTGGGCCGAGGCCATCGGCACGCGATAGTTCACCGGGTTCGCCGTCTTCGGTCCGCGCAACGTCACCGGCAGGCGGCCGCCTTCGGCCGACGCCACCTGAACGCCCATCTGGCGCAGCGGATCGAGTACGCGGCCCATCGGACGTTTGGAAAGCGAGGCATCGCCGACGAAGGTTGTGGTGAAATCATAAGCGCCGACGAGCCCCATGGTCAGGCGGCAGCCGGTACCGGCATTGCCGAAATCGAGCGGGGCTTCGGGCTCAAGCAGCGCACCGTTGCCGAGACCGTCGACGATCCAGGTGCCGCCTTCCTCGCGCACCGTAGCGCCAAGCGCCCGCATCGCTCGTGCGGTGTTGATGACATCCTCGCCTTCGAGCAGGCCTGCAATGCGCGTCCGGCCGGCCGCAAGCCCGCCGAGCATCAGGGCGCGATGGGAAATCGACTTGTCGCCGCGGATACGCACCGTGCCGCCGAGTGCCTTGGATCTGCGCGCAATGGCAGGCTTTGCGATCAAGCCAGCGGACATATGAACCTTCCTCAAACCTGCGGCCGGAACCATCCATCGCCACAGGCGAAACGGCTACGGAGGCGCGACCACCTTCCGTTGCGTTGCCTAACACAATGCGATTGCGCGATCATCCTCCCGGGCGCAAGAAAAAGCAGGCGGCGCAGGGCTTTCGAGTTTTATCTTTGACAGATGCGGCCAAGATGATTATGGGGACCGGCTAATCATCATAGGCTTGATATCCTTTCCACCCGCCGGCTTTCCGGCAAGCGCCGGTTCGGCCGGCCATTCAAGAGGCTTTGACTGTGGCAAAAGCGGAACTCGGAACAAAGCGCATTGACCCGGAAACGGGGCGCAAATTCTACGATCTGAACCGTGATCCGATCGTTTCCCCCTACAGCGGCAAGTCCTACCCGCTGTCCTTCTTCGAAGAAACCTCGGTTGCCAAGGTGCTCGAGAAGGAAGAGGAAGAGGACGTCGCTGAAGTCGACACCGAGAACACGGAAGTCGAACTCGTATCGCTCGAGGAAGCTGACGACGAAGCAGCCGGCGGCGACGAGATTCCGGATCTGGGCGACGACGAGGTAGAGATCGACGGCGACGACGACGATACCTTCCTGCAGACCGACGACGAAGACGACGACGACGACATGAGCGACCTCATCGGCGTGTCCGACGACGACGACGACGTCTAAGCGCTTAAAATATTACGCGAATGCCTCCCGTCCCCTGCCAAATGGCGTGGACGGGAGCAAATCGGGCCGGAGCCAAATTATTTCCACCGGCCTGACATTTTCGGCTTGCTATCCGCGAAGAGCAGAAGTAATAAGCCGCCACTCGCCGGGCACAACAGCCCGACAAGTTTCCCGGAACCGGCCTTGCCGGACCCGATATGGGGCTATAGCTCAGCTGGGAGAGCGCTTGCATGGCATGCAAGAGGTCAGCGGTTCGATCCCGCTTAGCTCCACCAAATTTCTCCTGAAATACAAACCTTTGAACTGACCGCCTTTCACCATGTTTGGGCCAAACGTCTGCGCATGTCGGCCGGTATATTCCTTTCCGCTTTTTTTCTGGTACCAACGGGAAAATCGAACGGTTCGCTTGCGCAACCGGGTCGAATGCAAGTGCCGGGGGATCAGATGAGTTTTACCGAAACGACCAGAACGTCGTGGTTCGCGCGCCTCAAGAACGGTGTCATCGGCATCTTCATCGGTCTGCTGCTGGTCTTCGGCATGATCTGGCTGCTTGCCTGGAACGAGGGCCGTTCGGTCAAGACCTATCGGGCACTCGTCGAGGGCGCCGGCGCTGTGGTCGACATCGACAGCGGCGCTGTCGAGGCTGGCAACGAGGGCAAGCTGGTTCACATCGCCAGCCGGGTCGAGCCCGTCGGCACGCCGGCCGACAGCCAACTCGGGATCTCCGCGAAGGGGGCTGCGGGCCTGCGCCGCTCGGTCGAGATGTACCAATGGGTCGAGGAAAAGAAGAGCGAGACGCGCAAGACGCTCGGCGGCGGCGAGGAAACGGTCACCACCTATTCCTACACCAAGGAGTGGCGCAGCGACCGCGCCGATTCAGCCGACTTCCGCGACGGCAACGGGCATCAGAACCCGGAAATGCCGATCTCAAGCGAGCGGTTCACCGTCGACCGCGCGATGCTCGGTGCGTTTTCCGTCAACGGCAGGGCCGTTGCCGATCTCGGCCGCGACAGCCCCGTGCAAATGGCGGACACTGACCTGCAGCACCTCGCCGACGCGCTCGACACCAATCGCCCCGTCAAGACCGACGGCCAGACGATCTTCGTCTCCGCCGATCGCCAGAACCCGGCCGTCGGCGATCTGCGCATCGGCTTTACCCGCGAAGACACGGAGACCGCGAGCTTCGTCGCCGCACAGAAAGGTGGCAGCCTTGCCCCCTACCGCACCACGAACGGTCGCGACCTGTTCCTGAGCTCAGCCGGCATCACCAGCGCCGCCGAAATGTTTGACGCCGCCCAGAGCGAGAACACGCTGATTTCCTGGCTGGTTCGGGTGGGCGGACTGATCGGCCTGTTCATCGGCTTCACGCTGATGCTGTCCCTTATCTCCATCATTGCCGACGTCATTCCGGTGCTCGGTTCTGTGGTCGCTTTCGGTACCGGCATCATCGCCGCGATCCTAACGTTGCTCCTCGGCCCTGTCGTCATCGCCGTCGCCTGGTTTGCCTATCGCCCGCTGTTGTCGCTGGCGATCGTCGCAGTCGGCGCGCTCATTGCTTTTGGCATCGGCTATCTGCGTGCCGGCAAGGCAAAGCCGATGTCCGGCGGCGTGCCGGCCTGATGAGCGGCGCAGGGTGTTGATTGGAGCAATTCCAGCAAAAATGCGGAGCGGTTTTGCGTCCGGATTTGCGTAAGAATAACGGGATCGAGCGGCTCCACGATTGCCTGGGTACGGGAGCGCTTTAGCCGGCCGGCCGATCGGCTTTGCGAAATATTAAGGGATCGTAGCGAAGAACACGGGCCTGATGTTTCTGCTTTCCAAGATATTCTGGCTCGTCGCGCAGCCCCTTTCCCTGGCGTTCTTCGCCGTCCTTGCCGGACTGCTGATGACGGCGGCCGGCCTCAGGCGCAGCGGCGTCGCCTTCGGCCTGCTCGGTGCGCTGGTGCTCTTCGTCAGCCTGTTCACGACCTCAGGATCCTATTTCCTGCAGATGCTCGAGGACCACTTCCCGCGGCCGACGGTACCGCCAGCAACCCTCTCCTGCGTCATCGTGCTCGGCGGCGCCTTCGAGAACGAGGTGATGGCGAGCCGTGGCGGCATCGAGTTCAACCAGGCGGCTGACCGCTTCATCGAGACGGCCATGCTGGCGAAGCGCTACCCACAAGCGCGCATCCTGATTTCCGGCGGCGACGGTTCGTTCAGCGGCGCCTATGACGGCGACGCCAAGGCATCGGAAGCCTTCTTTGCCACCTTCGGCATCGGCCCTGAACGGCTGATCCGCGAGGAGCAATCGAGAACGACATTCGAGAATGCCCGCAACACTGAGGCGTTGCTGACGGCAAACAGCCTTGCCAACTGCGCCCTGGTCACGTCGGCCTTCCATATGCCGCGTTCGGTCGGGCTTTTCCGCAAGCTCGGGCTGGAGGTCACTCCCTGGCCGACGGACTATCGCACCAGCGGCACGGTCACGCCCGGCTTCGATTTCACCCAACCCTCGCTCAATGCCCAATTGGCGACGACGGCGGTGCGCGAATGGATCGGGCTGGCGGCCTATTATTTCGGCGGCCGGACGGACAGCCTGCTTCCCGGCGTTTCACCCCCCAACGCTTCACCCCGTTGACGCGGCGGGCCTGGATGCTCCAGCTTGCGATGCGACCGATAACAGCGATGCGCCTATCAACGGAGCGGCCATGACGATCCTGGAAATCCTCGACTATGCGGGTGTTGCCGTCTTTGCCGCAACAGGAGCGCTCTCAGCTTCGCGCAAGCAGCTCGATATCATCGGCTATCTGTTCCTTGCCTCGGTCACCGGTATCGGCGGTGGAACGATGCGCGACGTCATCCTTGGCGCAACGCCGGTGTTCTGGGTGCTCAACCCGACCTACCTTCTGGTTTGCGTCTCGGTGAGCGTCATCCTGTTCTTCACCGCCCACCTGTTCGGCTCGCGTTACCGGGTGCTGGTCTGGCTCGATGCGATCGGCATGTCGGCCTATTGCGTCATGGGTGCTGCCAAGGGGCTGGCGGCAACAGGCTCGCCCGGGGTCGCGCTTGTCACCGGCATGTTGACGGCGACCTTCGGCGGCATATTGCGCGACCTCCTGGCGGGAGAGCCGTCAGTGCTGCTGCGTCCGGAAGTCTATGTGACGGCAGCTCTGGTCGGCTCCGCCGTGTTCGTCGTCGCGACGATGATCGGACTGCCGCTGGCCGCAACATCGGCGCTCGGCGTGGTCTCGGCCTTCACCGTGCGCGCCGGCGCACTCAAATACGGCTGGACGCTGCCCATCGGCAAAGCAAGCCCCGGCCGCGACCCCAACGATGTGATGTAGGAAAAGGTCGCTACGACCGTTCGCGCTTGCGGCGGAGACGAATGACCACGTCAACATGGGCAATTTCCATGCCTTCAGGCGGTTCCGGCAGATTGCCGATCTCGATATTGCTGACGGGAATATCGAGGACTTCGTTCTGGCCCTCGATGAAGAAGTGGTGATGGTCGGAGACGTTGGTGTCGAAGTAGGTCTTGGCGCTTTCCACCGCGAGCACGCGGATCATGCCGGCCTCGGTGAACTGATGCAGCGTGTTGTAGACGGTTGCCAGCGAAACCGGCACGCCGGCGACAACAGCCTCTTCATGTAGTTCTTCAACGGTCAGGTGACGGTCGCCCTTGGCGAAGATCAGATCGGCAAGCGCGACACGCTGACGCGTCGGGCGCAGACCCGAGCTGCGCAATCTCTCTTCCGAACTCACTTCGGTTGCTTTCGTCATCAAGGAGCGTTCCATGGATCCCGTAAAATTTACAATACTTCCGCTGCGATATAACTTTTGCACGCTGCTCTTTCAATAGATTCTAAGGTGCAGAACGGCTGGAATGCCTGAAAAACCGGCCTATTTCAAGGAAGGCTGGTATTTAACTCTGGTCGGACCCACATTGATCCTGTAAGCGACGGCGGAACGATATCGCAATCGAAATGGGCGACGCCGACGTCGGAAACATCGAAAACGGCCATCGGTGCGCTTCATTTCACAGCGAACTTGCTCTAAAGCAGGTCTGACAACACTTTATGTTACTCGGGGAAACAACCATTGATGACGACCAGGCAATCCAGCTTCAGCTATGAGGAAATCCTGACCTGCGGCCGAGGTGAACTGTTTGGCCCCGGCAACGCGCAGCTGCCGCTGCCGCCCATGCTCATGGTCCATCGCATCACGGAAATCTCCGAGACGGGCGGCGCCTTCGACAAGGGCTTCATTCGCGCCGAGTATGACGTGAGCCCTGATGACTGGTACTTCCCCTGCCATTTCCAGGGCAACCCGATCATGCCCGGCTGCCTCGGTCTCGACGGCATGTGGCAATTGACCGGGTTCTTCCTGGGCTGGCTCGGCGAACCGGGGCGCGGCATGGCGCTGTCAACCGGCGAAGTGAAGTTCAAGGGCATGGTTCGCCCCCATACCAAGCTGCTCGAGTACGGAATCGATTTCAAGCGGGTCATGCGCGGTCGCCTCGTGCTCGGCACTGCCGATGGCTGGCTGAAGGCCGACGGCGAAACCATCTACCAGGCAACCGACCTGCGTGTCGGTCTGTCGAAGGAAAAGACCGACTAAGCCGCGGGTTCTCCGCACCGAATGAGATAAAGAAAAGGTCATTACCATGAGACGGGTTGTTGTCACGGGCCTCGGGATCGTTTCCTCGATCGGGAATGATGCCGACGAAGTCACGGCATCGCTGCGCGACGCCAAATCGGGCATCACGTTTTCTTCCGATTTCGCCGAAAACGGCTTCAAGTGCCAGGTCTGGGGCGCACCGACGCTCGATCCGAGCGATCTCGTCGACCGGCGCGCCATGCGCTTCCTGTCGCAGGGCGGCGCGTGGAACCACGTGGCCATGAAGCAGGCGATCGCCGACTCCGGCCTCGAGGAAGCGGTCATTTCCCGCAACGAGCGCACCGGCATCATCATGGGCTCGGGTGGTCCGTCCACCCGCACGATCGTCGAGGCGGCGGACACGACCCGCAAGAACGTGAGCCCCAAGCGCATCGGCCCGTTTGCCGTGCCGAAGGCGATGTCGTCGACGGCTTCGGCCACGCTTGCGACCTGGTTCCAGATCCACGGCGTCAACTACTCGATCTCGTCGGCCTGCTCGACGTCTGCCCATTGCATCGGCAATGCCGCGGAGATGATCCAGTGGGGCAAGCAGGACGTGATGTTCGCCGGCGGCCACGAGGACCTGGACTGGACGATGTCCAACCTGTTCGATGCCATGGGCGCGATGTCCTCCAAGTACAACGACACGCCGTCGACCGCATCGCGCGCCTATGACGTCAGCCGTGACGGTTTCGTCATTGCCGGCGGTGCCGGCGTGCTGGTGCTCGAAGAGCTGGAACATGCCAAGGCGCGCGGCGCCAAGATCTACGCCGAAATCGTCGGCTACGGCGCGACTTCTGACGGCTACGACATGGTCGCCCCATCAGGCGAAGGCGCGATGCGCTGCATGCGCCAGGCGCTGTCGACCGTGAAGGGCGACGTCGACTACATCAACACGCACGGCACGTCGACCCCGGTCGGCGACAGCAAGGAAATCGGCGCCATCCGCGAAGTGTTCGGCGCGAAGATCCCGCACATCCAGTCGACGAAGTCGCTCACCGGCCACTCGCTCGGCGCTGCCGGCGTCCAGGAATCGATCTACGGTCTCCTGATGATGCAGGGTGGCTTCATCGGCGAGAGCGCCCATATCAGCGAACTCGACCCGGAATTCGATGGTGTGCCGATCGTGCGCAAGCGCATCGACAACGCCAAGATCGATACGGTTCTTTCCAATTCGTTCGGCTTCGGCGGAACCAACGCAACGCTCGTCTTCCAGCGCTACAACGGATAACACCATGACGGGACTGATGAATGGAAAGCGTGGCCTCATCATGGGTGTGGCCAACAACCACTCTATTGCCTGGGGCATCTCGAAGGCGCTGGCAGCGCAGGGCGCGGAACTGGCCTTCACCTACCAGGGTGAAGCGCTTGGCAAGCGCGTGAAGCCGCTGGCGGCCGAGGTCGGCTCCGACTTTCTGCTGCCTTGCGACGTCGAGGACATCGCTTCCGTCGATACGGTCATCTCGGCCATCAAGGAACGCTGGGGCAAGCTCGACTTCATCGTCCACGCCATCGGCTTTTCCGACAAGAACGAGCTGAAGGGCCTCTACGCCGACACGACGCGCGACAACTTCAGCCGCACCATGGTGATCTCGTGCTTCTCCTTCACGGAGATCGCCAAGCGCGCCGCCGAACTGATGAACGACGGCGGCTCGATGCTGACCCTGACCTATGGCGGCTCGGTGCGGGTGATGCCGAACTACAACGTCATGGGCGTTGCCAAGGCGGCTCTCGAAGCCTCCGTGCGCTATCTTGCGGCCGACTACGGCGTGCGCGGCATCCGCGTCAACGCGATTTCTGCCGGCCCGATCCGCACGCTTGCAGGCGCCGGCATTTCCGATGCGCGGGCCATGCTCTCCTGGCAGCAGAAGAATTCGCCGCTTCGCCGCACCGTCACCATCGACGATGTCGGCAGTTCGGCGCTCTACCTGCTTTCCGATTTGTCGCGTGGCGTCACCGGCGAAATCCACTACGTGGATTCGGGCTACAACATCACCTCGATGCCGGCGCTCGACGCGCTCAGGACCGCCGACGCCGAGTAAAGCTGATGGGTGGGCACAGCCCAGAGATGACGAGCCCCGGTGCGGTTATCGCCGGGGCTTTTTTGTTGGCGTGTTTTCCAGTTTGGTTGGCTCCCGCGCCCGGCGCCTGCCGCTATTCCAGATCCATCGTGGTGAAGACCCGGCAATTGTCGGGCGCAGGCGTGCCACGGCAAATATCCGCATCGACCAGTTGGCCGACGGGCAGCTCGCTCGTCAACAGCAGCACCGTGGACAATTGATAGCGGCCGAGATTGCCGTCCGCGCTGCGCAGGCGTTCGACCAGGGACTGGTATCGCACGCCCATTTCACCGTAGTAAGCCACGAGTTTCCGGGTGTCGGCCTCGTTTCCGGCTAGCGTCGGAATGTCTTCGACGATCGCCCCCTCTCCCGCGAGTCGTCGATTGCCGGATGCAAGGACAAGCGTACATGCCTGTGAGCAGGCTCCAAGCGAAACTGCCTTGCCGATATACTCGGCCGCCTTGCGGTCGTTTGCGGTACAGTTCTTCTGATCTCGCTGACATCCAACGAAAATGGTCGTGCCCACCGCCACGCTCAGCTTGCTCTTGCGGATGAGGCGGCCGAGTGCCATCGCAGCCGCCATATCGCCACCGGGCGATCGCAGGACCAATGGTAGCTTGCGGCCTGCGAGCGTTTTCAAGGTTGCCTTCAGCAGTGCCGGCGTCTTCGGACCGATGGTGCCTGCGGCGGAAATCCATTCCGGACATGTCGGCTCGCAACCGACCTCGTTCGAGCGCACGACGACAAACCGCATCTGCTGCTCAGCCGCCATTGCCGGCCGCTCCATCAACAGGCTTGCGGCCAGCAGACAGATCAGCAGCACTACTCGTCGCAGGCGGGGCGTGGCGCAGCCGACGGGAGAACTCCATATGCGCATTCCGGTCTCCAACCCAGATCCCCTCGTCTAACGCTTCAGGTCCGACATAACGAAAACCCGGCAATTGGCGGAGGCGGGCACCGTCTTGCAGACCCCGGCCGCGGTCAGCAGCTCGACCCCGCCCAGTTGCGTGATCAACTTCATCTCCATCATCGCCACAGGTTCGATCTTGCGCATGTCGGCAGCGGGCGTGATCTTCATCTGATCGATGACCGCACGCCCGACGCCCATTTCCGCTAGGTATGCGGCCAGTTCGCGCTCCATCGCCTTGCTCATCTCGTAGGTCTTGCGGTTGCCAACATTCTTTTGGCTGACGACTTTCTTGCTGATTATCTTCTTCCTGCCGTTCACGATCCGATATTTCTCCTGGTACCGTGTCTGGACCTGAGCGTAGACAGCGGTGATCTGGTGAACGCCCAGATATGCCCACTGGCCGACCACACGCCGGGCACCGCCGGCAAGCATCAGCGGGCAGGCGGAGTTGCAATAGGCTCCGCCCGAATAGGCAGTCCCGATGAGGCGGGCACCCTTGCCGTCATTGTCGCGGCAATCCTTCTGCTGCGGCTGACAACCGACGAAGCGCGTCTTGCCGACCGCCACTTCGAGCTTTCGCGCCCGGATGATCCGTCCGAGCACCATGGCGGCATCGACGTCGCCGCCGAGCGACGTCACGACGATCGGCAGGCGGCGGTCGCCGATCGCCTTGAGCAGCTTCTTGAGATGCGTCGGACTTTCGCGAACGATCGTCCCCTCGGCCGATATCCACTCCGGGCATGTCGGCTCGCACCCCGGCTGATTGCTGCGAACCACCAAGAACTGCATGTCAGCGCCGCCGGCCGGCGATGCCAGAACTGTCGAGGCTGAGGCCAGGAGCCCGGCCAACAGACAGAGAATGGCCACGGAATGCAGGAAGACGTCGCGTAGAAGTGTCGTGCCGAGCAAAGAAGTCCCTCATCCCGACTGTTTGAGCGTCGATCAGAACGCAGCGCTTTCGCTGGATTCCAGTCTCGCAGCCCCGCCCGGCGCCGGGCTGAAGAAAATGTCTAGTCCGCAAAATCCATGCGGCAAATGTGACTGTCGAAACAAATGTCAGGCGACAATTCTGGTTGCGTTGTCATGGAATAACACCAACGATAGCACGACACGAAAACGGAGGGCAACAGCACTCACATCGTGGATCGCTGGGCCATTCCGGACGACGGGGCTGTCTCGATAGCCGACGTTTGCGACGCCACAGCCGCTCCAGGGGGCGTAACCGGCAATGCCGTTCAAAAGCGCCGCTGGGGCGCCTTGTATCGACGCCCCTTCCGAGACAAGCGTGAGAAAAGAGAGGTTTTTTCCGCTGGCGATCGCGTCAACGCCGACGTCACTGGCTGCGGGCGTCGTCATGGACCGAAAGGTTCAAGGCCAGAGAAACAGGACAAGCAGGACGACGATGATCGCCAGCACGACCAGGCCGGTATGCGTGCGCCGCGCCGGATCCAGCGGCAGACGGTAGAGGCTCTTCAGGAACGACAGGGGCACTTCCGAGGTGGCTCCGTGCCCCTCGGCGTGCTTTATATCCTTGGCGATGGCTTCGGCCGCATCCTCGGTCAAAGGCGGCCTGTTCACTCCCCACGTCATGGCACCCATCCTTCGACGAGACACATCGGCAGCGAGCATGGTGAGCCCGATCAAGGATGATGGCAACAGGCAATCTTTTGCCTTCACGCCGACGGATGAGGCGCACACCCAAAAACGAAAGAGCCGGGCGACGAACCCGGCTCCTTGCTTGACTTCGATTGCGGCTCAGCGCTTGCCCCAGAGAACCTTGAAGCGTGCGTTGCGGCAGGTCTCGCCATATTCCTTGAAGGTCTCGGCGAGCACCTGCTCATACTGCAGGCCGCGATTGGCGACCAGCATGACCTTGCCGCCCTGCTTCAGCGCCTTGTGCGCCGCCTTGATGATCGCCACGCCCAGCGCCGGTTCGGCGGCATGGCCTTCGTGGAACGGCGGGTTCATGACGATGAGATCGTATTTGTCGCGCGGCTCTTCGCTCGTCAGGTCGAACCAGTAGAAGCGCGCCGGCATGCGCGGAGCGTTTGCCGGCATGTTGACGCGGGCCGCCTCCAGCGCATCGTGGTCGGCCTCGAAGAGGTCGATGCCCTTCGTGCCGGGCGACGCTTCGGCGAGCTTGACCGCGAGATAGCCCCAGCCGGCGCCGAAATCGGCGGCATGGCCGTTGAAGTCGCGCGGCAGGCGCGAGGCCAGCAGTTCGGAGCCGGCATCGATGCGATCGTGCGAGAACATGCCCGGAGAAGCTGCGAACAGGCCGTCGACCCGGACCGGCACCTTGGCAAGTTTCTGAACAGCGTCGGTGACGTCTTCCGGTCGGGTGAACCAGAAGGCGACGCCGTGATATTTCGGCAGGTGATCGCCATCCCATTCGAACTTGGCGATGCGCTTCTTCAGCGACTGGATGCCATCTTCCTTGCCGCCGGCAACGACGATGAGCGCGCCGTCGCGCGTGCGCTTCAGCGCCTCGGCGATGCGGTCCTCGTTTTCACCCTTGTGCTTGCCGCACAGGATCAGCGCGACGTCGTAGTCCTCACCGGTGACCACAGGCGCCACGTCGGCGCGCTCGGCCTCAAGGGCGCGATACAGCGGCCTTAGCGGCTGGACGGAAGCGATCGACGCCCCGAAGCCCTCGGGCAGCCTGTAGCCCGCCTCAGCACCGAGGAAGAGCACACGCTCGCCCTCGCCCGGCGGGTCGATAACCCCGGTTTCGAACGGGTGGAACAGGGTCTTCAATGCGTCTCGGCTCATCGGTTTCTTCCGTCGATATCAGTACAAGAAAAGGGCGCGGAGCGATCCGCTCCGCGCCCCGAATGCGTTCGGGTAGAGACCGCTTATTCAGCGGCTTCGCCGTCACCCTTCTTTTCTGCAGCAACTTCCTTGCCGGTCGCCTGGTCGACGACCTTCATGGAAAGGCGAACCTTGCCGCGCTCGTCGAAGCCCATCAACTTGACCCAGACCTTGTCGCCTTCCTTGACGACGTCGGTGGTCTTGGCAACGCGCTCCGAGGCAAGCTGCGAGATATGGACGAGGCCGTCACGGGCGCCGAAGAAGTTGACGAAGGCGCCGAAGTCGGCGGTCTTGACAACGGTGCCTTCGTAGACCTGGCCGACTTCCGGCTCGGCAACGATCGAGTGGATCCACTTGCGGGCCGCTTCGATTTCCTTGCCCGAAGAAGAAGCGATCTTCACGGTGCCGTCGTCTTCGATGTTGATCTTGGCGCCGGTCTTTTCGACGATTTCGCGGATGACCTTGCCGCCGGAGCCGATGACTTCACGGATCTTGTCGACCGGGATGTTCATCACTTCGATGCGCGGTGCGAATTCGCCGAGCTGGCCGCGGCTTTCGGAGATGGCCTTGGCCATTTCGCCGAGGATGTGGAGACGGCCGCCCTTGGCCTGGTTGAGCGCAATGCCCATGATCTCTTCGGTGATGCCCTCGATCTTGATGTCCATCTGGAGCGAGGTAATGCCGGCGTCGGTGCCTGCAACCTTGAAGTCCATGTCGCCGAGGTGATCTTCGTCGCCGAGGATGTCGGAGAGAACGGCGAAGCGCTCATCTTCCTTGATCAGGCCCATGGCGATACCGGCAACCGGCTTTGCCAGAGGAACGCCTGCATCCATGAGAGCGAGCGAGGTGCCGCAGACCGTCGCCATCGACGACGAGCCATTGGATTCGGTGATCTCGGAAACGACGCGCAGCGTGTAGGGGAACTGCTCGGCTTCCGGCAGCATCGGGCGGATAGCGCGCCAGGCGAGCTTGCCGTGACCGATTTCGCGGCGGCCCGGGGAGCCCATGCGACCGGTTTCACCGACCGAGAAGGGCGGGAAGTTGTAGTGCAGCATGAAGCGTTCTTTGTACATGCCGGTCAGGCTGTCAACGTACTGTTCGTCTTCGCCGGTGCCGAGCGTGGCAACGACGATCGCTTGGGTTTCACCGCGGGTGAAGAGCGCCGAACCGTGGGTACGCGGCAGAAGACCGACTTCCGAGACGATCGGACGTACGGTTTCGAGATCGCGGCCGTCGATGCGGCTCTTGGTGTCGAGGATGTTCCAACGAACGATCTTGGCCTGCAGGTGCTTGAAGACAGCGCCGATAACCTCAGGCGTATGCGCCGGCTCGATGCCTTCCGGCAGGAAGTGCGCCTTTACCTTCGCCTTGACAGCGTCGACGGCAACGTAGCGAGCAACCTTCTCGGTGATCTTGTAGGCATTGCGCAGTTCGTCTTCGGCAAGCGAAAGCATGGCGTTTTCGAGAGCGGAATGATCTTCCGGTTCGAATTCGCGCGGCTCCTTGGCGGCAACTTCAGCGAGCTTGATGATGGCGTCGATGACCGGCTGGAAACCCTTCTGGCCGAATACGACGGCGCCGAGCATGATGTCTTCGGCCAGTTCCTTGGCTTCCGACTCGACCATCAGCACGGCTTCCTGCGTGCCGGCGACGACGAGGTCGAGGGTCGACTCGTCCATCTCATCGAGATGCGGGTTAAGAACGTACTGGCCGTTGATGTAGCCGACGCGCGCGCCGCCGATCGGGCCCATGAACGGGATGCCGGACAGCGTCAGCGCAGCGGAAGCTGCAACCATCGACAGGATGTCGGGATTGTTTTCGAGGTCATGCTGCATGACCGTGACGATGACCTGGGTGTCGTTCTTGTAGCCATCGGGGAAAAGCGGGCGGATCGGGCGGTCGATCAGACGCGAAACCAGCGTTTCGTTCTCGCTCGGACGACCTTCGCGCTTGAAGTAGCCGCCCGGGATTTTGCCGGCGGCGTAGGTCTTTTCCTGGTAGTTGACGGTCAGCGGGAAGAAGTCCTGGCCCGGCTTCGGCGACTTGGCCGAAACGACGGTGGCGAGAACGACGGTTTCGCCGTAGGTGGCGAGAACGGCGCCGTCAGCCTGACGGGCGACCTTGCCGGTTTCGAGCTTGAGCGGACGCCCAGCCCATTCGATTTCAACCTTATGGGTATCGAACATGTTCTGTCCTTCGTGTGCGGCAGACCTTTCCGCGGCTGTTGCAGCGCGGGTGGTCGAAAAACCGCCTGGTATGGCGCATCACGGGCAAGACAACGGGAGGCTTCAAAAGAGACCGGCCGCTTTCCGCTTTGCAAGACCTGGCTGCTCTGCAGCGGGTTCTGCAAGCAGGCGCCGAAGCATCCTGCAATCCTGCCCCATGACGGGCCATCGGTTGATCCGCGGATCCGGCCCATCCGGCCCGCTGGATACCTCTCCTTGTGTGCGCCTAGTGCGCTTGCGGAGAGTTCATTTCCTGAGCGCTCTGCGCTCCATAATAAAAAAGGCCGGCGGACCGCATGCGATCCGCCGGGCAAGTCGCTTAGCGACGGATGCCGAGGGCACCAATCAGCTTGGTGTAGCGCGCTTCGTCTTTCTTTTTCAGATAGTCGAGGAGCGAACGACGGCTGGAAACCATCGCGAGAAGACCACGGCGGGAATGGTTATCCTTCTTGTGGCCCTTGAAGTGTTCGGTCAGGTTGTTGATCCGTTCCGTCAGGATAGCTACCTGGACTTCCGGAGAACCGGTGTCGCCTTCAACGGTTGCATATTCCTTGATGAGCTGAGCCTTACGCTCTGCAGCAATCGACATCGGATGATCCTTTCGATTTCGAGGATTTAGGGACGCCTTCAGCCGGGATGTCGTCCAGCTGCGGCCGTGAATGCAACGGGCATGCGCCTTTTGCTGGCGTGCCTATAACCGAATTGGATGAAAAAGGAAAGGGTCATGAAAATGGCTCTTCAGCGATGGCCGGCCGCCTCTCAATTGCCTGACGGTCGCGGGCGCATCGGCGCCGACTTCAGCTGGTCGCCATCAACCGGGACACAGTCGAGATAGGCGGCAAACACCCATCCGAGTTCGCCGGCAACGCTCGAAACCAGCGCCCAGCCCCTGCCGGCATGCCGGCGTTCGCCGACCCGGCGAACCTTGCTGCCATTGGCCAATGTCATGACGATCCGGCCGTTCGGTTCCGTGCGGACATTACGGCGCCGCGCGTCAAATATGACGCGCAAAGGACGCTGTAACGCTTTAGACCTGCTGCATAATTTTATCCTTAAATCGGATCGATTTAAGGAATTATGCAGTAAGCGGCGTGCCGGTCGGGTCTGAGACGACACAGGCCACATCCTGGCCGGCGGCGGGTGCCGCAGCCATCAGGCTCAACACGACTGAGAGAATGCCGATGCGACCTGTCCAGCCCCGCATTCCTGCCCCTTTTCAAAACCAACCGTTCAAAACCGAATGCGTCTCAAGGCTCCGCGTCGTCCCCTTCGCCACCCTTGGCATTCCGCGGGATGTTGATCCGCCACTCGATGCCGTCGGGATGCATGATCCGTTCTAATTCGGCCTTCAGCGCCATGCCGAGCATACGCTCCAGCACCAGCGTTCCAAAGCCCTTGCGGGTCGGGTTCGTCTGCGCCTCGATGTCGGCCCCCTCCTCGCGCCAACGAACGGCGATGCCCTCGTCGGACAGCGACCAGCTGAGCTTGACGACACCGGTGGTATTGGCAAGCGCACCATACTTCGTGGCGTTCGTGGCCAGTTCATGCAGCGCCATGCCGAGCGTTTGTGCGCTCTCCGTGTCGAGCCTTAGGGGCGGGCCCGACAGGACCACACGCTTGGGATCATCCGGGGTGAACGGCTGCAGCTGGTTCTGGGCAAGCTCGCGGAAATCGACGCCCTGGGCGGCGTTGGCAATCATCAGATCTGTCGAGCGAGCAAGGCCGGCGATGCGCTTGCGGAAGGAGTCCGCGAAGTCGGCGACGCTTTCGGCCGAATGCACCGACTGATTCAGCATCGACTGGATCACCGTCAGCTGGTTCTTCGAGCGGTGGGCAACCTCGCGCATCAGGAAGCGGATCTCGCCCTCGGCCTTGGTGCGCGACGCCGCGGCCTTGGCAAGGGCTGCGGATACGGTCTCGACTTCGGCGATCATATGCGGGCGCGGCTCGATGCGCTCGCCGGCGCCGAGGCGGCGTGCGTCGAGCGCGACCAGTTTCACCCCTTGCGACAGAAGCCTTGCGATCGCCAGCGATCCCGCAATGGCAATGCCGGCAAAGATGATGCCGCCAAGCGACAGCCACAGGAAGGACCAGGTGGCCGGCGCATCGACCGTGGTGCGCGGCGCCCAGGCGATGATCCGCCAGCCGGTCACGACGGAGAACTCCGTTGCCACCCGATAGGCGGTACCGTTTTCGGTGATGTTGCGCACGCCGATGCTGATCGCCGGCACCTTGTCGAGGAAGAACGGTTCACCCGCCTTGACCCCGGTGTCGGAGGAAATGATGACCTTGCCGTTGCCGTCGACCAGAGCGGCGTTCCAGCCGGGCGACAGCGTTTCGCGGTTCACGGCCTTGGCCATGCTCTCGGCGTTCTGCGTCAGAGCGAGCAGGTATTCCTCGCCGGTTGGAAGCTTCGCCGGCAAATAAACGTTGAAGACCCACTTTTCGGCCGTCTGGCCGAAGAAGACGTTCGAGACCAGCGGCGCACCATTGTTGGTGAAGGCCCGCTCGACGGAGGCGGGATCGGAGGCCTTGGCGAGCGGCGTGCCAAAGGGCACCCGGGTGTTCTTGAGCTGATTGTGCTTGCGGTCGATGACGATCAGATAGGAATCGGTATCGGCGAGCGCCGTCGAGGCCCTGCGATAGAAGGCCTCCATGTCGCCGCCCTCCATCGCCGGTGCGGTCGACAGCACCTTCAGCGTCGTCAGCATTCCCTCGACGTCGCGCTCGACGATGCGCGTCACCGATCCGGTCGAGGCCTGCAGCAGCGCGGTGATGACCTGCTCCTGTGCGTCGACGCTGCGCTTCAGCACCACGAGCGAAAAGATGAACGCGGGAACGATCGCGATCAGCAGCAGCGAAGTCAGGTAGAAACGGAAAGGCCGCGTCATGCGGTGACGAACGAAATCGAGAGCTGTCGCCAGGCGACCCACGGCAGTCTCCCTTCCCTCTTGCGAAACCTGCGCCAAATGCACCGCCTTTCAACCACAGCGTCGCGCGTCGAATATAGCGCGCGAAGGCCACCGCAACACCTTAAAACTGCGTCATAATCCTCGCTCCAAATCAATGCCGATCCGGAAAATCATGCAGCAGCCATGACCGCCGGACGGCGGCCGAAACGGGCGACAGCAGGCGACGAGCGCCTGCTTGCGAGCTGGAAACGGAACCGTTTCGAAGCAGCCCCAAGCCCTTGGGCGGGATCATGCGTCAGCGATGCGGCAAAGGCAAATGTGGCGATCGAAGCGATCAGCCGACGGCAAAGACCCGCTTCGGGCGGAACTCGCCTTCGGCGATCTCACCGATGGCGATCAGCTTGCCGCGGGTGGTCGCATAGGCTTCTGGCGTTGCCAGAGGCGCGTCTCGGCCACGCAGGATGATAGGATTGCCCATCTTCAGCCGATGCGCCTGGTCGTCGCTGACGGCGATATGCGGCAGGCTGGACAGCGCCTCGCCGGTTTCGATGACGAACGCATCGAGGGCTGCCAGCCGCTCGTCCTCGTCTTCGATCTTTTCGAGTGCCACCAGATCGGCGAGCGGCACCATGTCATCCTCGCCGAACGGCGCGACGAAGGTGCGCCGCAGCGAAGCGATGTGGCCGAAACAGCCTAGATCGCGGCCCATGTCGCGGGCGATCGAGCGAACATAAGTGCCCTTGCCGCATTCGATCTCGAACTGGGCGAGATTGGGCGCGGCGCCGAGCAGCGTCAGGCGGAACACCTCGACTTCGCGTGCCGGGATATCGACGGTCTCGCCATCGCGGGCGAGATCGTAGGCGCGCTCGCCGTCGATCTTGATCGCAGAGAACTGCGGCGGCACCTGGCTGATAACGCCGGTATAGTTCGGCAAGAGGGCGCGGATCGCCTCTTCGGTCGGGCGTGCGTCCGAAGAATGCGTCACCTGGCCTTCGAGATCGTCGGTCGAGCGCTCTTCGCCCCAGGCGACCGTAAATTCATAGATCTTGCGGCCATCCATGACATAGGGGACGGTCTTGGTCGCGTCGCCAAGAGCGATCGGCAGCATGCCGGACGCCAGTGGATCGAGCGTGCCGGCATGGCCGGCCTTCTGCGCCTTGAACAGCCACTTGATCTTGGAAACGGCTTCGGTCGAGCCGAAATCGAGCGGCTTGTCGAGGATCAGCCAGCCCGAGATCGGACGGCCCTTGGGTTTACGCGGTTTGGACATGAACTCTTCTATTCTTCGTCGTCGGTATTCGGATCGAGGTCGCGGCTGACTTCGGGCGAACGAAGCAGGGCATCGATCTTCTTGTAGTTGTCGAAGCTGGTATCGTCGCGGAAGCGAACTTCGGGCATGTACTTCAACTGGCGCAAATGCGGGCCGAGGCGGCCGCGAATGTACTTGGCGTTCTTGTTCAGCGCCTCGATGACCTCAGCATGATTGGGAACGCCGAGCGGCGTCACAAAGGCGGTCGCGATCCTCAGGTCGGTCGACATGCGCACTTCGGAGATCGCGATCAGCGTCTTCTCGATCACGGGATCGCGGACGTCGCCCCGCTGTAGAACCTGCGTGATCGCGGCGCGCACCTGTTCACCGATGCGCAGCATGCGCTGGGAGGGGGCAGAGGATGTGGCTCTGGTCATTGGTCAATACCTCAAAAAAATGCGAGCGCCGAAGGATAACCCGGCGCCCGCACAATTTCTAATCGGACGGATCTTACAGCGTCCGCGTGATGTGTTCGACGCGGAAGCACTCGATCGTGTCGCCTGCGCGGATGTCTTCGTAGTTCTCGAACGCCATACCGCATTCCTGACCGACGTTGACTTCCGAGACTTCGTCCTTGAAGCGCTTGAGCGTCTTGAGCTTGCCTTCGTGGATGACGACGTTGTCGCGAACCAGACGGACGCCGACGCCGCGCTCGACCTTGCCTTCGGTGACGCGGCAACCCGCGACCTTGCCGACCTTGGTGATGTTGAACACCTCAAGGATCTCGGCGTTGCCGAGGAAGGTTTCGCGACGCTCGGGCGAAAGCAGACCGGACATCGCCGCCTTAACGTCATCCACCAGATCGTAGATGATGTTGTAGTAGCGGATTTCGATGCCTCCACGCTCGGCTGCCGAACGGGCCTGATTGTTGGCACGAACGTTGAAGCCGATGATGGCGGCGTTCGATGCTTCTGCGAGCGAGATATCCGACTCGGTGATACCGCCAGCACCCGAATGGACGATGCGCGCACGCACTTCGTCGGTTCCGAGCTTGTCCAGCGCACCGGCGATCGCTTCGATCGAGCCTTGCACGTCGCCCTTGATGACGAGCGGGAACTCCTTGAGACCGGAGGTCTGGAGCTGGGTCATCATCTGCTCGAGCGAACCGCGCGAACCGGACTGACGGGCAACTGCCTTGTCGCGGGCAAGCCGCAGGCGGTATTCCGAGATCTCGCGAGCGCGGCTTTCGTTTTCGACGACGGCGAACTTGTCGCCTGCTGCCGGCGTGCCCGACAGGCCGAGAACTTCGACCGGCATCGACGGACCGGCTTCCTTGACGTGTTCACCCTTGTCGTTGACCAGGGCGCGCACACGGCCCCACTGGTCGCCGGCAACGATGATCTGGCCCGGACGCAGCGTACCCTTCTGAACGAGCACGGTTGCGACGGCGCCGCGGCCACGGTCGAGTTCGGCTTCAACCACAGTACCTTCGGCTGTCCGGTTCGGATTGGCCTTGAGGTCGAGGATTTCGGCCTGGAGCAGGATCGCTTCGAGCAGCTTGTCGAGGTTGGTGCCGTTCTTCGCCGAGACTTCCACGTCGAGAACTTCACCGCCCATGGATTCGACGAAGACTTCATGCTGCAGAAGTTCGGTGCGAACCTTCTGGGCATTGGCCGCCGGCTTGTCGACCTTGTTGATCGCCACGATGATCGGAACACCGGCCGCTTTGGCGTGGTTGATGGATTCGATCGTCTGCGGCATCACGCTGTCGTCGGCCGCAACCACCAGGATGGCAATGTCGGTCGCCTGGGCACCACGGGCACGCATGGCGGTGAACGCCGCGTGGCCGGGTGTGTCGATGAAGGTGATCTTGTTACCGTTCTGCTCGACCTGGTAGGCGCCGATGTGCTGGGTGATGCCACCCGCTTCGCCGGCAACCACGTTGGCATGACGGATGGCGTCGAGCAGCGAGGTCTTGCCGTGGTCGACGTGACCCATGATCGTGACGATCGGCGGACGCGAGACCAGTTCTTCCTCGATGTCGGAAACGTTGAAGATGCCTTCTTCGACGTCGGACTCGGAAACACGCTTGACGGTGTGGCCGAATTCGCCGGCGATGAGTTCAGCCAGGTCGGCATCGATCAGATCGCCGGGCTTCATCATCTGGCCTTCCTTCATCAGGTACTTGATGACGTCGACGGCGCGTTCGGACATGCGCTGCGACAGTTCCTGAATCGTGATGGTTTCCGGCAGAACGACTTCGCGCGAAATCTTCTCGCGGGTCTCCTGCATCTGGCTGCGCTTGAACTTCTCCTGGCGGCGACGCATCGCCGACAGCGAACGGGCGCGCTGGCCGGCATCCTCGTCGGCAGCGGTGGTCAGCGTCAGCTTGCCCTGGCGGCGACCATCGTCACCCTTCGGGCGCGTGACCGGCTTTGCCGGCTCCGGACGCACGACCTTGCCACGAACCGGACCTGCGCCGGGGCGCGGGCTGCGATCCTCATCCTTTTCGTTGTCGACCTTGCGGCCGCGCAGAGCACCGGCCGGTGCCGGCGTCGGAAGACCTGCTGCCGGGGCGGCGGCGGGCCGTGCAGCCTGCGGGCGATTGTCGACGCGACGCTCGCCGGCTGCAGGTGCGCGAGCAGCCACGGGGCGCTCTTCGACAACCTCTTCGGCCTTGGCTTCGGGCTCGACAGCCGGGCGGGCTGCTTCCTCGGCGGCGCGACGTGCGGCGTCTTCCTTCTCCTGCAGGAGACGGGCTTCTTCCTCACGCTTGCGGCGCGCTTCGTTCTCGGCGCGGATGACCGCTTCTTCAGCTTCGCGGATCTGGGCTTCGGCCAGAGCGCGGCGGCGCGCATCGATCTCACCGGCGGAAAGCTGGTTCAGAACGACACCGACGCGCGGACGGTTCGCCTGGTTGGCTTCCTGGCGCGTCTGGTGCTGCTGTGGCTGCGGGGCCGGGCGGCCCGAAGGCTGCGGCTGAGCCGGACGCTGTTCGGCCGGCCGTGCGGCGGGAGCCGCGGCAACCGGCGTGATCGGGCGCTCGTCCTTGGGGCGATGGAAGGGGCGTTTCTTGGTTTCGACCACGACCGCCTTGGTGCGGCCACGGCCCATGTCCTGACGCACGGTCCCCTGCGAAACCCCGGAGGGCTTCAGGGTCAGCGTCTTCTTGCCTGCTGCGCCGCCTGTCTTGTCGTCGTTGTTGTCGGTCATTCCGTTCCGTTCCTAGCGATCAGGGCCGGATGCGTATCACCTGACCCTGTCTTCCAAATTGTCTCAAACAATGTACGCGATGCCGGATTTTGCCGGTGACGCGCGTCATTGCTGTGGCTTGCCAGCGCCGCCTTCGGCCCGGACCGGGACGGATCCACGGTACTTTTCGAGCATGATTGCGCGCTTCACTACACCCTCACCCGCCTGCCCTGCAAGCGTTGCGGCATGGATAAAAGCATTACTTCCCAAAAGGCCCTCCATTTCCGCCGCCGTGAAGGGGCGGAACGCGGGTATTTCCGTTTCATCTTCAACCACAAAGCTCATCGCCTTGCGGGCCTGGTCAATCTTGCGGACGCCGTCGGCTGCCGCATCACTCGCGTGGAAGACGGCGAGTGCCGCCAATCCACGAACTGCCTGCTCCGTCTTCGTCGCGCCGGAGATGAACTGGGCCGCCTTGCGCGCCATGTTCATCATTCCGGCAAGCTGCTCGACGAGCAGCCTGTCCACGTCATCGGCAAGCGTCGCATCGACCTTGACGTCGGCCTTCAAGGCCCGGGCGAAGAGCTTCTTCGCCATGGCCTTTTCGACCAGCGCCCGCTCCGCCTTGACCCAGCAGCCGCGCCCCGGAAGCTGACGCTTCAGATCGGGAACGATGCGGCCGTCGGGTCCGGCGACGAAGCGGATCAGATCGTCGGGCGAGCCACTCTCGCGCGTGACGATGCAAGTCCGGGTGCTGCCGCTCTTGTCCTTCGGGCCGTTGTCCGAAGGCAGAACGTCAGCGTCAGTCGATGCGGTGGTCGCCATCAGGCGTCCTGTTCCGCGCCTTCGGCAACCTCGATCGCCTCATCTACTTCCTGCTCGACGGCGAGGTCGTCTTCCGTGATCCAGCCGGCAGCAAGGCGAGCCTGAACGATCATGGCTTCAGCGTCGGCACGCGAAACTTCGAACTTCGAGAACGTGCCCTCGAAGCGCTTGGTCTCGCCGTCCTTGCGTTCGCTCCAGCCAACCAGGTCGTCAGCGGCGCAACCGGCAAAGTCCTCGATGGTCTTGATGCCTTCCTCGCCGAGCGCGACCAGCATCGGGCTGGTCAGGCCATTGATCGTGCGCAGTTCGTCGGCAACGCCGAGTTCCTTGCGCTTGGCATCCATCTCAGCTTCCAGCCTGTCCAGGTACTCGCGGGCGCGGGTCTGGATTTCGGTAGCCGTTTCGTCGTCGAAGCCGTCGATCGAGGCAATTTCGTCGAGATCGACATAGGCAAGCTCCTCGACAGCCGCAAAGCCCTCGGAAGCCAGAACCTGACCGACCATCTCGTCGACGTCGAGCGAGTCCATGAACAGGTTGGTGCGCTCGTTGAATTCCTTCTGGCGACGTTCGCTTTCTTCCTGCTCGGTGAGGATGTCGATATCCCAGCCGGTCAGCTGCGAAGCGAGGCGAACGTTCTGGCCGCGGCGGCCGATGGCCAGCGACAGCTGCTCGTCCGGAACCACCACTTCGATGCGTTCCGCATCTTCGTCGAGAACGACCTTGGCGACTTCCGCCGGCTGCAGCGCGTTGACGATGAACGATGCCGGATCCTGCGACCACGGAATGATATCGATCTTTTCGCCCTGCAGTTCGCCGACGACGGCCTGAACGCGCGAACCGCGCATACCGACGCAGGCGCCGACCGGATCGATCGACGAGTCGTTCGAGATCACGGCGATCTTGGCGCGCGAGCCCGGATCGCGGGCAACCGACTTGATCTGGATGATGCCGTCGTAGATTTCAGGCACTTCCATGGTGAAGAGCTTGACCATGAACTGCGGATGCGTGCGCGACAGGAAGATCTGCGGGCCGCGCTGTTCGCGGCGAACGTCGTAGACGAAGGCGCGGACGCGGTCGCCGTAACGCATGTTTTCGCGCGGGATCATCTCGTCGCGACGGATGATGCCTTCGCCACGGCCGAGATCGACGATGACGTTGCCGTATTCGACGCGCTTGACGGTGCCGTTGACGATCTCGCCGACGCGATCCTTGAATTCGTCGAACTGGCGGTCACGCTCGGCTTCGCGAACCTTCTGCACGATGACCTGCTTGGCCGACTGGGCAGCGATACGGCCGAAATCCATCGGCGGCAGCGGGTCGGCAATGAAGTCGCCGAGCTTGGCGTCCGGGTTGCGGTCGCGGGCCAGTTCAAGCGGGATCTGGGTGGAATAGTCTTCCGCCTTCTCGACCACTTCCAGCAGACGCTGCAGGCGGATTTCGCCGGTCTTGGAATTGATGTCGGCACGGATGTTGGATTCCGAACCATAGCGGGAGCGCGCGGCCTTCTGGATCGCATCGGCCATCGCGGCCAGAACGATCTCGCGGTCGATCACCTTTTCGCGTGCCACTGCATCTGCGATCTGCAGAAGCTCGAGCCGGTTAGCACTGACTGCCATCTCATGTCTCCGTCTGGTTGCAGGGGGCCTCAAGCACCGCCCCGGCTTTTATTCGTCGATAGGTGAATCTTCGTCTTCAAAATTCTCGTTCGCGGCGCGCGCTGCCTTGGCCTTCTTGTCGGCCGTCAGGGCGTCGCGGATCAGGTCGTCGGTCAGGATCAACCGCGCCTCCGCAAGCGTGGTGAAAGGAATGGTAACCGTCGCTTCCTCGCCATAAGCAGGCTGATCGCGCTCGATCTGGAAACCATCCGCATCCACGGACACGATCTTGCCGCGGAAACGCTTGCGGCCTTCAACCAGCACCGAGGTCTCGCATTTCAGCAGGTGACCCTGCCAGCGGAAGAAATCGGACTTGCGCACCATCGGGCGATCGATGCCGGGCGACGACACTTCCAGATGATACGCCTTGTCGACCGGATCTTCCACATCGAGAACCGGGGAAATGGCCATCGAGATCGCTTCGCAATCTTCGACGGTCATGGTGCCGTCGTTGCGCTCGGCCATGATCTGCAGCGTCATGCCGTTCTGGCCGGACATGCGCACGCGTACCAGGCGATAGCCCATCGGCGTCAGCACCGGTTCGATGATGTCGGCGATGCGCTGATCAAGACCGGTCTCGGTGATCAGGCGGGGTTCAATTTCATTTTCAGCCGTTGTCGGATCGGACAAACGATGTCTCCTCATGGGACCGGCTAATAAAAAAGAGCGGGTCCTGACGGGCCCACTCTTCATCTACCGATCAAGAATTTGAGGCCCATATACGCCTCGTTGCCGCAAATTGCAAGGTGTTCGACCGGTGGTGGCCGAAGCCGCCAGATCGGGGCGGATGGCAGGCAATCGATGCGACGGCAAGTTTCAGCGGCTGGCACTTCGGCCTTCGAGGTTTATAACAGGCAACGAACCGCTTCGATATCGCAATCAAAAGACACGAGAGAGAAGACGAGGTGCCCACCCGTATTTCGCCACTGGCCCCCTTCAAGCACGACATCTTCCGCACCATCTGGATAGCAAGCCTCGCCTCCAACTTCGGCGGCCTCATCCAGTCGGTCGGCGCCGCCTGGCTGATGACCTCGATTTCCTCGTCGGCCAACATGGTTGCGCTGGTGCAGGCGTCGACCGCGCTTCCCATCATGATGTTCTCGCTGGTGTCCGGCGCGCTTGCCGACAATTTCGACCGGCGGCGGATCATGCTGGTGGCGCAGTGTTTCATGCTGACGGTGTCGGCGCTTCTGACCATCTGCGCCTATTTCGGCATCATTACGCCGTGGCTGCTCCTGCTCTTCACCTTCCTGATCGGCTGCGGCACGGCGCTCAACAACCCCTCCTGGCAGGCCTCGGTCGGCGACATGGTTCCGCGCGACGACCTGCCGGCGGCCGTGGCGCTGAACAGTATGGGCTTCAACATCACCCGCAGCGTCGGCCCGGCGATCGGCGGCGTGATCGTGGCGACGGCGGGTGCAGCGGCGGCCTTTGCCGCCAACTCGCTCAGCTACTTCGCCATCCTCTTTGCGCTGATGCGCTGGCGGCGCGAAGTGACCATGAGCCCACTGCCGCGCGAAACGCTCGGCCGGGCGATTACGGCAGGCCTGCGCTATGTCGTCATGTCGCCCAATATCGGCAAGGTGCTGGTGCGCGGTTTCCTCTTCGGCCTTTCGGCAAGCGCCATTCTCGCGCTTCTGCCGCTGGTGGCGCGCGATCTCGTCCAGGGCGGACCGCTCACCTACGGCCTGATGCTCGGCGCCTTCGGTCTCGGCGCGATCGGCGGCGCATTGCTGAGCGCAAGACTGCGCGAAATGATGTCGAGCGAAGCGATCGTTCGCCTGGCTTTTGGCGGCTTTGCCGTGAGCACGGTCGTCATTGCCTTCAGCCCCTATGCCTGGCTCAGCTGTCTCGTGCTCCTGGTCTCCGGCGCATCCTGGGTGCTGGCCCTGTCGCTGTTCAACACCACCGTCCAGCTTTCGGCTCCGCGCTGGGTGGTCGGCCGGGCGCTGTCGCTCTACCAGACCATGACCTTCGGCGGCATTGCCGGCGGCAGCTGGCTCTGGGGCACGACGGCCGAGCAATATGGTGCCACCAATGCGCTTGTTGTCTCCTGTCTGTTGATGCTGGCGGGTGCGGTCATCGGCCTGCGCCTGCCGCTGCCCGAGTTCAAGTCGCTCAACCTCGATCCGCTCAACCGCTTCAACGAGCCGCTGCTCGAGCTGGACCTGAAACCCCGCAGCGGCCCGATCGTCATCATGATCGATTACGAGATCGACGATGCCGACATACCGGAGTTTCTGGAGACCATGGCCGAACGGCGGCGCATCCGCATCCGCGACGGCGCCGGCCATTGGGCGCTGATGCGCGATCTGGAAATTCCGACCACCTGGACGGAAACCTACCATGTGCCGACCTGGGTGGAATATGTGCGCCATAACCAGCGCCGGACGCAAGCCGACGCCTCGGTCGGCGACAAGCTGACGGCGCTGCATCGCGGCGCAGCGCCACCGCGGGTGCATCGCATGATCGAGCGCCAGACGATCGTTCCGACGCATTACGAGCGCTACAAGCGGCAGGTGAACGTCGACATGCACTGAGGCGAAGCGCGCGCCTAGGATTGGGTAAACACGCCGGCAGCAGCAGACTTACCGGAGCTTCGCTTTCAACGTGGCGTCGGGAAAGCAGGTCGGCGCCAGGCCGTTCTTGGCCTGCCAGTCGCCGAGCGAGCGGCGCGTCTTGTAGCCGGCCAGACCATCGGCCTTGCCGACGTCGTAGCCCTTGGCAACCAGCGCCTTCTGCATCGCCAGGACATCGGAGCGCAGCATGTTGCCGACATCGCCCCAGGTGCCGCGGAAGGCACCGCCACCCGCGCCGATGCGATCGGCAAGGTTGCCAATGAACAGCGCATAGAGGTCCGAGTTGTTGTATTCCTTGAGCACATAGAAATTCGGCGTGACGATGAACTCCGGCCCATGAGTGCCGGCCGGAACCAACATCATCGACGGCGCCGAACGCTCATGCGACGGGAAGGCTTTTCCGGAAATGCGGGTGATGCCCTTGGCCGCCCAATCGGACATCGGCCGGGCAAGATCCGGACCTTCCTGTGCGCAGGAGACGCCGGCCGGGATCGACACTTCGAAGCCCCAGTCGCGGCCACGTTGCCAGCCCTTCTTGACGAGATAGTTGGCAATCGACGCCAAGCTGTCGGGAACAGAGTTCCAGATATCGCGGCGGCCGTCGCCGTCGAAATCGACGGCATATTGCAGGAAGCTCGACGGCATGAACTGCGGCTGACCCATGGCGCCGGCCCAGGAGCCGCGCATCGACACCTCTTCGACGTCGCCGCTGTCCAGAATATGCAAGGCCGCGATCAACTCGCGGCGGAACAGATCCGGCCGGGTCGACATGAAGGCCTTGGTCGCCAGGACATCGACGACCGGATAGGGAATTTTCGCGCGTCCGAAGCCGGATTCGCGGCCCCAGATCGCCACGACCACCGATGCCGGAACCCCATAGGTCTTTTCGATCCGCTTCAGGGTAGACGCGTGCGTCGAAGCAAGGCTTCGCCCCGTTGCCGCCAATCCCTGCAGCCGCTTTTCGGAGAAGTAGCTGCCGGGCGAGGAAAACTCCGCCTGGCTCTGCTTCTGCTCCTTCGGCTTGGGGAAGCCGGGTGGGGCCAGATCGGGCAGGTCCCAGTTCAGCTTTACGTCAGCAAATGCGGCCTTGAACGATCGCGCTGATACACCCGACTTCTCGGCTTCCGGCCAGAGATCGCGCTGCAGCCACTGGCGAAACTGGTTCTCGACATCCGCCTTGGAGGCAGCCTGGGCGAAGCCCGTGAAAACGCAGAACAACAATGTCGACAGTGATAGAAATCTCAGCATCCGGCTTCCCTATCGGTTGGATCGCGGGCGGTTGGGGCAAAAGCCCCGATCAATTCGAGGTGTCAGATCGAGGTGCGGGCGCGAAGGGCGGCCGCCAGCGTGCCCTCGTCGAGATAATCGAGTTCGCCGCCAACAGGCACGCCATGGGCAAGCCGCGTGATCTTCACCTCCATCCCCTCGAGCTGGTCGGTGATATAGTGGGCGGTAGTCTGGCCCTCGACCGTGGCGTTGACGGCGATGATCAGTTCGCGGACGCCGCCATTGGCAACGCGCTGCACCAGCCCCTTGATGTTGAGGTCGTCGGGGCCGACGCCGTCGAGCGGCGACAGCGTGCCGCCGAGCACGTGATAGGCGGCGTTCATCGCCGCGGCCCGTTCCAGCGCCCAGAGATCGGCGACATCCTCGACGACGATGATCACCGACTGGTCGCGGCGTTCATCCGCGCAGACCGTACAGGGATCGATCGTGTCGACATTGCCGCAGCACGAGCAGATGCGCACCTTGCGATGGGCCTCGCCCATGGCTTCCGCCAGGGGCCCAAGCAGCTGGTCCTTCTTCTTGACCAGATGCAGCGCCGCGCGCCGCGCCGAACGCGGCCCCAGCCCCGGCACCTTTGCCAGAAGCTGGATCAGTTTTTCGATTTCGGGACCGGTGACTCGCTTTGCCATGCGGCGCTTTTAGCCCATATCGCCGACAAACGGAATCGCCTTGCCGGAATATCACGCGGCTCCCGCCCTCCATTGCGCCGGAACTCACGGACGCATCGAAGCACGGCTCAACGGGTGGCGATGACGACGGCCGCCCCGGCGATGGTTCCGGCGCTGGCGCGGTTGGCGAGGCGAACGGCGCGCTTGCTCTTCAGGAGCTTGCGCGCATTGGCGGCCATGGTCACCCAGCCGAAATCGACCACGACCAGAACCACCAGCATCGTCGCAACCAGCTCCATCCAGCCGATCAAGGTGACCGAGCGCAGGTCGATGATCGAGGGCAGCAACGCGACGTAGAACATCATCACCTTGGGATTGCCGAGCGTCACCGTCAGGCCGGCAAAGAACAGCTTGGAGGGTGAGCGCGACTGCGGCAGGCTGTCGCCGGGCAGATCCGGTTCGGCCATCCACATTTTCCAGGCGAGATAGAGCAGGTAGGCGACGCCCAGCCACTTGATGGCAACGAACAGCAGATGGAAGCTTTCGGCAATCGCCGCCAGGCCCGCCACCGCAAATGACAGCCAGATGGCCTCGCCGATCCAGAGCGCCACAAGGAAGGGTAGAACGTCGCGCGCGCCCTTCGAAAGCACGCGGGCCACAAGGGCGGCGACGCTCGGGCCGGGCGAGCCGGCCGCAACCAGCAAGGCGCCGGCAAACATAAGCAGGGACGTCATGGTCATGCGCGATCCTCCTCGAGAGGCGGCAAATTACCATGCTTTGCCGTCGGCGCCAGCCTTCCGCCGCTGCGAAATTGCGTGCATCGAACATCAACACAATCTAATGTTGTTGTTCGGAGATGGAGGGTGCGATGAACGATACGACTTTCCGTTACGCCAAACCCAGCGAAGAGTGCGACCTCATCATGAAGGGTGGCATCACCTCCGGCGTGGTATTCCCGCGCGCCATCACTGAACTGGCAACCCGTTACCGCTTCATGCACATTGGCGGAACTTCGGCTGGCGCGATCGCCGCCGTGATGACGGCGGCCGCGGAGTACCGGCGGCAAACCGGCGCGACGGTGGAAGAGAAGAATGCCGGCTTTGCCCTCATCGACGGCATGCCTGGCGAGCTGGCGGCAAACCTTTCAACCTTCTTTCAGCCCTCTGCCGACACGGCCCCCCTCTTTCGCATCGGCATGGCCGCCATTCGCACCCAGCACAGCAGGGCCATGGCCTGCGCCTTGGAGACGCTGCGGGTCTTTGCCCTGCCGGCGTTGCTTGGCGCTGCACCCGGCATTTTGATCCTTATTGCAGGTGTGCTCGGCACCGGCGCCGCGACAATACTGCTCGGCATCGTCACCGCTTTGACCGGCGCAATCTTGATGATCCTCTATCAATTCTACCAGGCGGTAGCGGTGCTCTTGCCGGCCAACGATTTCGGTCTTTGCAGCGGCCTGACCCAGCCGGGCATGAAGAACCCGGCTTTCACCAACTGGATCTCCGAAAGAATAGAGGCGATAGCCGGTCCCCTCCGGCAGGATGGTTCGGACAGGCCGTTGACAATTGGCGACCTCGAGGCGCACGACATCACGCTTAGAAGCGTGACCACCGACCTCTCCTCGCGCCGTCCTTACGAGTTGCCATTCGGAGACCGGGTCCATAATTATCGCAAGTCGGAGTTCGAGGCGTTGTTTCCGTCCTCGATCATGGCGTACCTGCTCAAGGAGAGCAAACCACGCGACATCGTCGCGGCCGATGGGTCGAAGGACTTCTACCAGCTACCGCCGGCAAACAAGCTGCCCGTGGCCATTCTCGCCCGGATGAGCCTGAGCTTTCCCGGGCTGATCCGTGCCGTGCCGCTTTACCGCTACGACTACTCGCTGAAAAGCAGCGCACGGCGCGATCCCGCTACGCACATCCGCTGTCTGTTTTCCGACGGTGGCATCACCAGCAACTTTCCGATTCACCTTTTTGACGGCCTTCTGCCTGGGCGACCGACCTTCGGCATCTCGCTTGCCAGTTATGATCAGCGGCGGCACGGCGATGACGCGGACGGGGCAAGCCGCGTCTATCTTCCGCGCAGGACGTCCGAAGGCAAGGTCGCGCCCATCTACCCGGTCGACGGGCTGTTCGGCTTTGTCGGTGCCATCCTCGACACGGCGCGCAATTGGCAGGACACGCTGCAGAGCCAGCTGCACGGTTACAGCGAGCGGATCGTCGAAGTCAGGCTCGACGACGACAAGGAGGGTGGGCTCAATCTGGATATGGATCGCGAAACCGTCGCCTATCTCAGCGCACTCGGCGGAAAGGCCGGCGAGACTCTTCTTAACGATTTCGACTTCAACGAACACCGTTGGCGTAGAGCGTTGACGATGCTGCCGACATTGGCGGAATCGCTCAGAAAGCTCTCGGCGCGCTACAATGCGCCGCCGACGGACAGCACCGCCGACTATCCAACGATCCTGACGAAATACGACCCGACCGGATTGGTGGGGTCGTCCAAGGCCGAACGCGCAGCGCTCAACGATTTCGCCTTCAAGCTCGCCGAGATCGGCGCGGCGCTCGATCAACGACCGATACCGCCGGCCTCTACACAGAAAGCCGATCTGCGCATCACCGCCAGCATGGACACCAATCCGCGCGGCGCCACTCCGGCGAAACCGATCGTTCCCGCACCGGCGCCCGACTCATAGAGTCGTTTCCGATTTGGACGGAACCGCACAAATGATCTATCTCTTTGTTTTTACGCATTTCCTGACGGAAAACCGCTTCGCACTTTTCCTGGAAATGGTCTAGCAGCGAAGAACGGCCGATCAGAACGGCAGCTTCATACCGGGCGGGATCGGCAGGCCGGCTGTGAGTTCGCGGGTCTTTTCGGCCTGGACGGCCTCGGCCTTGTCCTTGGCGTCCTTGTGGGCGGCGACGATCAGGTCTTCGAGGATCTCGACATCGTCTTCCTTGAACAGCGACGGGTCGATCTTCAGGCTCTTCAGAGTGCCCTTGCCATCGAGGCGGACGGTGACGAGGCCGCCACCGGAGACACCATCGACTTCGAGCGCAGCGATTTCCGCCTGCATCTTCTCCATCTTGGCCTGCATTTCCTTGACCTTGCCCATCATCCCCATGATGTCGCGCATCGTCGTCTCCTGTTCTCTAGAAATTTCCGGTCGTTCGTTCCGACCGACTATTCGATATCGTCGCCGGGGACGATATCGCCATCGGCAGATTCGGCTGTGGCCGGAGCTACGCTCTCGGCCTCTTCCTCCTCGACGGCGCGAATGCGCACGTCGGTGATCTTGGCGCCCGGGAAACGGGCGAGGATGGCAGCCACATCCGGATCCTGGCGCGCATCGCTGACACGCTTTTCCTGGGCCTGCTGTTCGGCTTCGATCATGGTCGGCTCGCCGGGGTCACGGCTGTAGCTGACGATCCAGTGAATGCCGGTCCATTCCTTGAGCTTGACGGCGAGTTCGCCGAGCAGCGTCTTCGGCGCATCATCCGGGACGTTGACGTCAAGCCGGCCGGGCTCGATGCGCACCAGCCGCACGAAGCCGCGCACCAGCGTCTTCAGCTTGATGTCTTTATTCTTGGCGCAGAGGTCGGCGATGTCGCTGACCGAATTGACCGGCACCGACGGCTGAGCCTTTGCTGAAGGCGCGGCTGCCGGCCGCTCCTCGGTGTGTCCGACGCTGATCGGCTGCGGGCTGACATCGGGAACCGCGCGCAACATCGTCGCGCCGTTGCCGGTCGGCCGTCCCATCGATGTCGACTGGGCCGCCTGCGCCTGCACGGGCGCGCCGACTGACGCCAGCATGCCGCCGCCACTTCCACCACCGGGCGCCGGACGGACGCTGCCATTGTCGCTGCCGGACAGTTCGAGCACGCGTCTCGCCGCGTCTTCGGGCGACGGAAGATGGGCCGCATGGGCAAGCCGGATCAGCACCATTTCGGCAGCACCGGCCGGGCGCGACGAACTTTCGGCTTCAGGAATGCCCTTCAGCAGCATCTGCCAGATGCGCGACAGCGTGCTGACGGCGACATTGCCGGCAAACTCCGCTCCGCGCGTCCGCTCGATCTCGCTCAGGGACTGATCGCTGGCCGCATCCGGCACGTATTTCAGCCGGGTGACGAGATGGGTGAAATCGGCAAGGTCGGTCAGAACCACCGTCGGGTTGGCGCCGGCCTCGTATTGTGCCGAAAATTCTGCGAGGGCTGCGGCAACGTCGCCCCTGACGATATGTTCGAACAGATCGACGATGCGGGCGCGATCGGCAAGTCCGAGCATCGAACGCACCGTCTCGACCTCGACGGAACCGCCGCCATGGGCGATCGCCTGATCGAGCAGCGACAGGCCGTCACGGGCAGAGCCTTCGGCCGCACGCGCGACCATCGCCAGCGCTTCGGGATCGAAGGAAACGCCTTCCTTGCCGAGAATGGTCGAAAACAGGCCGACGAGGTCGGAGCCGCTGATGCGCCGAAGATCGAACCGCTGACAGCGCGACAGCACCGTGATCGGAACCTTGCGGATTTCGGTGGTGGCGAAGATGAACTTCACATGTTCCGGCGGCTCTTCCAGCGTCTTCAACAGACCGTTGAAGGCCTGCGTCGACAGCATGTGCACTTCGTCGATGATGTAGACTTTGTAGCGCGCCGAAACCGGGCGGTAGCGCACCTGCTCGATGATCTCTCTGATATCGTCGATGCCGGTATGGGAAGCGGCGTCCATCTCGATGACATCGACATGGCGGCCGTCCATGATCGCCTGGCAATGCTCGCCGAGAGCACGCAGGTCGATCGTCGGCCGATCGATTTCGGGTGTCTTGTAGTTCAGCGCACGGGCGAGAATGCGGGCGGTGGTGGTCTTGCCGACCCCGCGCACGCCGGTCAGCATATAGGCTTGAGCGATGCGGCCGGTTTCGAACGCGTTGGTCAGCGTGCGCACCATCGGCTCCTGGCCGACCATCAGGTCGGAGAAATCCTTGGGGCGATACTTGCGCGCCAGAACGCGGTAGGCGGCTGGTTTCTGTTCGGATGAAATGGACGTTTCGTCGCTCATCGACCCTGCCGCTGCTTGAACTCGTGTCCCGACAGGACGGATTTACGGCACCGCGCGTCGCATGGGATGCGTCTGGACGCCGCAACATTCTGTGATGCTGCCTGATTGCTGAGAGCTATCTCGATCTCAGCAATCAGGCAGGTGGGAGGCTGGCACGATGACCCGTGCCGGGCTCGTTAGGGCTGCTTCCTTCCGGACCTGACCCGGTTGGCGAGTGGCTCGTCCACCACCAACCTCCCGGCTCCCATATCGGCAATATCGCAACCAAATGCAAGCCAAGCCATCAAAAAACTGATATCGATATGCAAAACAAGGCGAATCCGCTCCCGGCACAAGGAGACCTTCTTGACGACATTCACCCTTGACGAGCGGCTTGAACGCGACGGCATCCCGATCGCCTCGATCGGCCTCTGCCAGATGCGCCTGATGAACGATCGCCGCTGGCCCTGGCTGGTCCTCATTCCCCAACGCGGGGACATTTCCGAGATCTTCGATCTCACGCCGCTCGACCAGACGATGCTGACTTTCGAAACCAATATGGTGGCGACCGCCTTGAAAAAGGTCACCGGTGCCGAGAAGATCAATATCGGCGCGCTCGGCAACATCGTCCGGCAGCTCCATGTGCATATCATCGCCCGCAGTGACGGCGACCCGAACTGGCCCGGACCCGTCTGGGGCTTCGGCAAGTCGGAGCCTTGGGGCGAGCAAGACCATCAGGCATTTGCAGCCCGCATTCTGGAAAATCTCTGAACATGACGAAATCGATCTTTGACCTTCGAAGCCCTCATCCGGAGCCGAGCACTCTCGTCGCCTTTTCCGAGAACCACCTGGATCGCCAGTCCGAGCACCGGGCCGACGACTGCATCGAAGTCGCGCTCAAACATCCGGGCGCCCATTTCCTCGCCTTTTCCGGACCGAAGCTGATCGTCAAACACGACGAGAAGATCATCGACCCGCTGTTTGCACCCTATGAGCTCGACGGGCTTGAGCCGGTGCTCGACGACACCATCCTGCTCGGCTACCTGCCGAACGGCGAGCCGCGGCTCGCCGTGCCGACCGGCCTTACCGAAGACAACATGGCCGAGCCGTTCAAGATCGCCGACGGACGCACGCTCTACCGCCAGCAGATGCTGCCGGAAGAACTTCTCGGCCAGTTCGCCCAAGGCTCGAGCCTCATCACATGGAACGCCAACAACCGCTTCTGCGGCCGTTGCGCCGGGCCGATGGAAGGCAAGGCCGGTGGCTATCGCCGCGTCTGCACAGCCTGCGGCCATATGGTTTTCCCGCGCACCGATCCCGTCGTCATCATGCTGACCATCGATCTGGAGCGTGATCTCTGCCTGCTCGGCCGCAGCCCGCATTTCACGGCCGGAATGTATTCGTGCCTCGCCGGCTTCGTCGAGCCGGGCGAAACCATCGAAAACGCCGTGCGCCGCGAAACCCACGAGGAATCCGGCATCCACATCGGCCGCGTGCGCTACCACGCCTCGCAGCCGTGGCCGCTGCCGCACTCGCTGATGATCGGCTGCTATGCCGAGGCGAAATCGACGGCGATCAAGCGCGACGAACAGGAGCTCGAGGATGTCCGCTGGTTCACCCGCGCCGAAACGGCAGCAATGCTGGAACGCACGACCGGCGTGGCCGATACCGGCGACGAGCATATTCCGCCGCCGAAGGGCGCCATTGCCCACCGGCTGATGCGCGACTGGCTGGCCTGGGACGAGCACGGCTGAGCACAGACCTGCCGATACGAGGAGACTTAAGGTGTCCCGCTCCGAACGGCTTCTCGACCTGCTGCAGGTTCTCAGACGCTACCGCCAGCCCGTCAGCGGACGGCGTCTGGCGGAGGAGACCGGCGTCAGCCTCAGAACGCTCTACCGCGATATCGCCAGCCTGCAGGCGCAGGGCGCCCATATCGAAGGCGAGCCGGGGCTCGGCTACATCCTGAAACCCGGCTTCATGCTGCCGCCAATGATGTTCTCGCAGGAGGAGATCGAGGCGCTGGTGCTCGGCTCACGCTGGGTGGCAAAACGCGCCGACACCCATCTGGCGGCGGCCGCCGCCGATGCGCTCGCCAAGATCGCCGCGGTGCTGCCGGCGGATCTGCGCGACGAGCTCGACGCCTCGACACTGCTCGTCGGGCCAAGCCCGCCGGTGGCCGACGGCATCGACATTGCATTGTTGCGCAAGGCGATACGCCACGAGCGCAAGCTCGACCTCGTCTATATCGACAACGACGGCAGCGAGACCCGCCGCACGGTCTGGCCGTTTGCCCTCGGCTTCTTCGAGAATGTTCGAGTTCTGGTTGCCTGGTGCGAGCTGCGCCAGGGCTTCAGGCATTTCCGGACCGACCGCATCAGGCAGGCTGACATGAGCGAGAGCCGCTATGCGCGCCGGCGGCAGGTGTTGCTTCGGGAATGGCGCACGACGCAGAATATTGCTGCGCCTGAAGGCAGGCGGGTCGGTTCGGCATAAGGCATAAAAACCGGAAATCGATGCTGACAGAAATTGGCAGTGGTGCGCGCTAATCTGCAACTCCCAAACAAGGAGACGGATTATGGCCAAGGCAAATCTCACTATTCTCTATGTCGAAGATCCGCTCGCAAGCGTCGAATTCTATCGCAAGCTGCTCGGCAAGGAGCCGCTCGTCTCCTTCCCGACCTTTTCGTCCTTCGAGCTGCAGGGCGGCTTCGTGCTCGGGCTTTGGGCACAGGATAAGGTGGCGCCACCACCGCCGTCGAAGACCGGCAGCCGCTCGGAATTGGCATTCATGGTGGAAAATGAGGAGGCGGTTCGCGCGCACTATGAAAAATGGAAGGACGCTGGCCTGCCGATTGCGCAGGAACTGACGAAGATGGATTTCGGACCGACCTTCGTGGCGCTTGACCCGGATGGACACCGCCTGCGCGTGTGCCTTTTTGACGAGTAGCGCCAGTTTGACGCGCGGCGCTGTAGTGCATTGCGCGTATCCCGCCAGCTTGGGTGGCGGGATACGGCGAATTGTGCTGATTAGCGGCCGTAAACGGCGGCCTGGATCTGCGAACGGGAAATACCGATATCGCTCAGGGCGTGGTCATCCAGCGAATTCAGCTCGCGGATCGCACGGCGCATTTTTGCATATTCAACGATCTTCTGACGGATCTTCATTTTTAACACTCCATATGTGAACGAGTGTCAAATAGGCATTTGCACATTGTTTAGGTACCGCCGCGATTGCAGATTAGGCATGCACCAGACGCGTAGCGAGTTAACGCATTGGTAAGCCTGATCTGCAGTGCGGCCGGAGCCGCCAGAGCGTCTCCGGTTTAGACGGGTCGTAGAAACGCTCTGTCTCTGAGATGCTTAAAGCACACCACGCATCGGATGCGCCTTGTAGGTGCCGAGAATGCGGACCTTCTCCGAGAAGAAGCGCAGCTCCTCCATCGCATGGCGCACCGACGTGTCGTCCGGATGACCTTCGATGTCGGCGTAGAACTGCGTGGCCACGAACTTGCCGCCGAGCTGGTAGCTCTCGAGCTTCGTCATGTTGATGCCGTTGGTGGCAAAGCCGCCCATCGCCTTGTAGAGCGCGGCCGGAATGTTGCGCACGTTGAACACAAAGGTGGTGATGATCAGTTCGTCATCGGCGCTGCGGGAGAGCATCTGCTCGTCACGCGACAGCACGACGAAGCGAGTCACGTTGCTTTCGGTGTCCTCGACATTTTCGGCAACGATCTCGAGGCCGTAGAGGTCGGCGGCAAGCCGCGGCGCGAGCGCCGCCATCGAGCGATCACCCTGCTCCGACACCAGCTTGGCGGCTCCTGCGGTATCGCCGGCAACCACCGGCTTCCAGCCATTGGCGCGCACGATCTTGCGGCACTGACCGAGCGCATGGATGTGGCTGTGAACGGTGCGGATTTCGTCGCGCGTCACGCCCGGCAGCACCATCAGCTGGAAGCGGATCGGCATGAAATATTCGCCGACGATATGCAGCCGCGATTCGGGTAGCAGGTGGTGGATGTCGGCAACACGGCCGGCGATGGTGTTTTCGATCGGGATCATCGCGAGATCCGCCTCGCCATTCTCGACCGCCACGAAGGCGTCTTCGAAGGTCTGGCAGGGAAGCGGCTCCATCGACGGAAACATGTCGCGGCAGGCCATGTCGGAATTGGCGCCGTAATCGCCCTGGAAGGAGATCCTGTTGGTCTTCGTGGTCACACTGTCTTCCTTCTCAGGCTTTTTCGGAAAGGATGCGGCGGGCTTTTTCGAGCTCGACCGGAGTGTCGACGCCGAGCGGTACGGTGTCGACGATTTCGACATCGATGCGCATGCCAGCTTCAAGCGCGCGCAATTGCTCAAGCGATTCGCGCTTTTCCAGCGTCGACGGCTTCAGAGCGACGAATTTTTCGAGCGCCTGGCGGCGGTAGGCATAAAGCCCGATGTGGTGGTAGAGCGGGCCCTGTCCGTAGGGCGCGGTCGCGCGGGTAAAATAGAGAGCGCGCAGGCGCGTCGCCGACAGCGGCGAGCCGACGATCTTGACGATGTTGGGGCTCTTCTTCTCTTCCTCGTCGGTGATCGCCACCGTCAAGGTGGCGATATCGGTCGAGGCATTTTCGACAAGCGGCCTCAGCGAGGCACGGATAGGAGCCGGCTCGATCGTCGGCAGATCGCCCTGCACGTTGATGACGAACTGCGCCTCACTGTCCGGATCGGCCTTCGACAGCGCCTCATAGATCCGGTCGGAACCGGACTGATGGTCGACCCGCGTCATGATCGCCTCGAAACCGGCGTCGCGCACGACATCGAAAACACGCGGGTCGTCGACGGCGACGACGACCCGTCCGACATCGGCTTCCGCCGCGCGCTTGGCAACCTGGACGATCATCGGCAGGCCGCAGATATCGGCGAGCGGCTTGCCCGGCAGACGCGTGGAGGCCATGCGCGCCGGAATGAGCACGATGGCTTTGCCTGAATTTTCGCGATTCATGATGTGGCCTTCAAAAACCCCGCCCAAAGTGTCAAAAAGTCTCAGTTGGGGGCCCATAATCTCTGTTGCAACGCAGAGCCAAAAGACATAGGTTCCGCGCGATTTCAAGATGGGCCGGGTTTTTGTTTACGCCGGTGGCAAAGGGAGCGTTTGCAGATGAACTCATATGTGAACATGGGCGTGGGTGCCTTTCTGGGTACGGTTTTCGTTCTGATGTCCGTATCCATTGCGTCGGAAGGCATTTTCCATTCCGAGGCTCCCGAGAAGGAAGGCTTCGCGATCGTTGCCGAAGAAGGCACGGCCGAAGCTGGCGGCGGCGCCCAGGAAGCGGCTGAAGTCGACATCAAGCCCTTGCTCCTCAAGGCAGACGCTGCAGCCGGCGGAACCGTGTTCAAGAAATGCGCAAGCTGTCACACCGTGGATAAGGGAGGAGCCAACAAGGTCGGCCCCAACCTGTGGGGTGTCGTCAACCGCCCGATCGCCTCGCACGAAGGTTTCAGCTACTCGGCTGGCATGAAGACCTTCTCCGAAGGCAGCAAGGTCGTCTGGGACTACGACCACCTCAGCTTCTTCATCGAAGCGCCGAAGAAGCACGTTCCGGGCACCGCTATGGGCTTTGCCGGCGTGAAGAAGCCTGACGAACGCGCCAACCTGATCGCATATCTCCGCGAACAGGCCGATGCTCCGGCCGCTCTCCCGGATGCAGCGGCCGCAGAAGCTGCTCCGGCTGCCGCTACCGAAGGTGCTGCCGAGAAGCCGGCCGAAGCGCCCGCAACGGAAGCCAAGCCGGCCGAAGGCCAGGCTGCGCCGGCTCAATAAGCCCCAAGCTCCGTTACGATCGAATTTCGCAAAGCCCGGCCATCGCGCCGGGCTTTTTGCTGTCTTCACCGGACCCGCCGGTCACATCAGGATGTAGGCCCAGACCGAAACGCTGGCGACACCCAGCGCTGTGGTCAGCGTGATGGTCGAGGACGCCAGCGCATGGCCGACGTTGAAATGATTGGCGATCAGCCATGCGTTGACGCCGGTCGGCACCGCCGAGGTCAGCACAAGCGCGGTCGTCCAGTTGTCGTTGAGGCCGAGCAGGTGGCAGGCGGCAAAGACGACGCCCGGCAGAACCACAAGCTTCAACAGGCTCGTCACCGTCGCCAGCCCGAGATTGCCGACAAGACCATATTTGTCGAGCGCCATGCCGATCGAAACCAGCGCCGCCGGCGCGGCAATGGCGGCTAGCTGATCGACGACGCTCTTGACCGGACCGTCGAGCGGCTGGCCAAGCAGATGGAAAGCGGCACCGAAGGCAAGGCCTATGACCAGCGGATTGCGCAGCAGGTTGCGGGCAACGCCGCCCAGGAGCTTCAGCGGGCTTTGGCCCGGCTTGCCGCTTACCCTGCGTTCGGCGCGCTCCATCAGCACGGTGCCCGCGATCATCATCACCGGCAGGTGCACCGACAGCAGGATCGACAGCGCGACGATCCCCTCCTCGCCGACGATGCGCGAGACCAGCGGCAAGCCGATGAAGACGGTGTTGGCGAAGGCCGAGGAAACACCGGCCAGCACGCCCATGCGCGCATCGCGGCCAAAGGCGAGCGTCGCCGCCAGATGGCCGATGGTCCAGGTGACGGCGACGCCTGAGAAATAGGCAACCCAGAGCGGCCAGGGCGAGCCGTCCTTGAAATCCGCCTCGGCGATTGTGCGAAACAGGAGAACAGGCACCGCGACGCGGAAAACGAAATCACCGAGCGCGTCGCCAACGGTCGGTTTCAGGTAGCCGAGCCTGACGATCAGCCAACCGGTGAGGATCAGGATGAAGATGGGCAGAACATTCTGGAAAATATCGGACATGCGTGAGCCTTGGGAACGGTCCGATAGAGATAGACCCGTTCCGGCGACCGCCGCAAGGTTGCAGGACCGGATCCACGCCCCTGACGAAGCCGTCGACCAAGGTAAAAAAGACCGGAACATTCGCTTGTCCGGGGCGTTCCCGAACAGCAGTGGGAAAACGACCATGCCAACAGAAAAGCCCATCTACTCCCATAAGGACGACGATCCTCATCTGAAGGATGACGATCTGGCGGGCAAGGTTCTGCGCTTCATCCGCTACGCCACCTTCGTCGACACCACCGATATCTCAGTGATCGTGCTCGGCGAAATGGTCGTGCTGTCGGGCCAGGTCCCAAGCGATTCCGATGTTGCCTGCGCCGGCGACGCGGCGAGATCGGTAATCGGCGTCACCAGCGTCGAGAACCGCCTGACGGTGAAGCCGGGCAAACATTCATGATCTGCTTGCTTGACCGCAAGCGGTTGTTGTTGGCAGCTTGGGCTGGTAAATGGACACGGCGCCAACCACAACGCGCGCGATTTCCTATGGAGACCGGAATGGGGACGCCTGAGTCAGCAACCAAGTAAGCCGCAACAACACTCCCAATCGTTGTTGCGGCGTCTGTCCGGTCATTTCACACTACCGATAAGAAGGCAGAGCGCCGCTGAATGTCATTCATTTGAGCGGATGTTCAATCGTGCCCAATCATAAATCATCAACCTGGAACTATTCAGTGCCGGCAGCGCTGTTGCTGATGGCCCCCTTCGACTCTCGCCTCCCTGGCGATGGATATCTATCTGCCGGTCGTGCCTGTCATGCCGGGCATTCTCGCCACGACGCCAGCGATCATCCAGCTGACGTTAAGCCTCTACATGACCATTCTCGGCGTCGGCCAGATCGTCTTCGGGCCCATCTCCGATCGCATCGGTCGGCGTCCGGTCGTCATCTGTGGGGCGCTGCTGTTTGCGGTCGCATCGCTGCTGATGGCCGCCACCGTGTCGGCCCCCGCCTTCCTCGCCCTTCGCCTGCTGCAGGCGATCGGCGCCTCGGCAGCGCTCGTTGCCACCTTTGCCACTGTCCGCGATGTCTATGCAGACCGGCCCGAAGGCGTGACCATCTACGGCCTCTTCAGCGCGATGCTCGCCTTCGTGCCGGCCCTCGGCCCGATCGCCGGCGCGCTGCTTGCCGATCGCTTCGGCTGGCGGGCGATCTTCCTGGCACTCGGCCTACTCGCCATCGCGGCCATGGCGAATGCGATACCGCGATGGCGGGAAACCAGGCCAACCGGCACCGAAGGCGAGAGAAGATCCTTCGGCCCGATCCTGCGCAACGGAGCGTTCTGGACCTACACGCTCGGCTTCAGCGCCGCGATGGGCTCGTTCTTCGTGTTCTTCTCGACAGCACCACGCGTGCTCATCGATCGAGCTGATTATTCCGAACTCGCCTTCAGCCTGGTCTTTGCGACGGCGGCCCTTGTGATGATCGTCACGACCCGTTTTGCCAAACGCTTCGTGGCGCTCTGGGGCATCACCGGCAGCCTTGCCCGCGGGATGGCGCTGCTCATCCTCGGCGCGGTGCTGCTCGTCGTCGGCCAGAGCGTCGCCGCACCGTCGTTCTGGACCTTCATCCTGCCGATGTGGGTCATCGCCGTCGGCATCGTCTTCACCGGTTCGGTCACCCCCAATGGAGCCCTCCAGGCTTTCGGCCATGTGGCAGGAACGGCGGTCGCGCTCTACTTCTGCATTCAGAGCCTGATTGTCGGGGTGCTCGGCACCCTGGCTGTGGTTCTGCTTGGTGGAGATACCGCATTTCCATTAGCCGGCTATTCAATGACAATGGCGATCGTCACGCTGGTCGCGCTCGGTGTGCTGGCGAGGCAACGCCCGGCGGAAGCCTGATCCGATGAACCTGCCACAGGGCGTATCGACCATCTCGGCACGCCCTGCGGCACCCCTTGTTTACCCCCCGACAGCGCTGGCAAAGCGAATGCGAGTACAAGGCGTGCACATCGACAACGATTGCCTCTTGACCTCGCCCCAGGGGCAAGCCTCACAGTCAGATCCATGAGCGAATCTTATCTCCTTGCGGGCCGTTTTGGCGCCGCCACACGACTGTCACCAAAGGCGCTGCGGCTTTATGCCGAGCAGGGCCTGCTGGTGCCCGCCTATACCGATCCGACGACGGGCTATCGCTACTATGCGCCGGAGCAGGCCGCCCGGGCACGGCTTATCGCGCGCCTTCGACGCCTTGGCCTGTCGGTGGCGCGCGTCGCGCAATTGGTGGAACTGGATGCGCAGAGCCGCCTTATCGAATTGCGGTCCTGGCTGGACGCTCAAAACGAGCGGCTGAGCGAGCAGACCGAGCTGGTGGTGGCGATCGCGCGGCAGACGGACGGCGGTGATGCCGACCTAATCTCGGCGATTGCCGTACGCGAGGTGGCAGCCTGCAAGCTGATCTCCTGCCAACGTCAGCTCGATATCGAGGCGCTTGATGCATTCCTGGCAACCGCCCAGGCGGAGATCCGTGGTTACCTGCGCCATTGCGGGATTGCCAGCGACGGCGCCATGACCGTGCATTTCCATGAAACCGTTAGCCGCGACAGCGAGGGACTGGTGGAAGTCGCCATCGCCTATGAAGGCGGCATCGAGCCGGTCGACGACCTGCGCATCCGCCTTCAGGCCGCGCGGCGAGAGGTCTTTCTGCCGGTGCCGGCGGCTTGTGAAAACTTCCCGCTGATCTTGCGCGTCTACGACGCCATCGAAACCTGGCTGGATGCGCGAACCGACATCAACAGCAGCGGCAGCCCCTACGAACTACCCCGGCAGCAACGGCGCGTCCTTCGATGTCGCCTACCCCATAATGTTTCCGTCTTAGGCGGAATCAGAACCACTCTATCTCTTTGTTTTATCCGCATTTCCTGACGGAAGACCGCTCCGTACTTTTCCTGGAAATGCTCTAACAGGACAGACGATCATGATGCATTTCGCCTATACGGGCTCCGGCCCCTATTGCTACGCCAACTCTTTCGCAATGATGTTCGGCGCGCAGGCCCCCTCCACCGCGGTGATCGAATTTGCCACCAGCAGTCCGTTCGGCATGCAACTGCTCGGCGGCACCCTGCCGTTCTTCGACCCCTATGGCTGGGATCCGGAAGCCGGCTCTGAAGGCGCGCTTGCGGCGCTCGGCTGGACATCGACGCTCAGCAAGGGCGGCGATGCGGACGACGCGCTTTCCCGCCTGCGCGCAGCCCTCAAGGACGGACCGGTCTGGATCGGCCCCATCGAGATGGGGCATCTGCGCCACCAGCCGGGCATGAACGGACCGATCGACGCCGACCATTACGTCGTGGTGCTCGACATGGACGAGGACAGCGTGCTGATGCACGACCCGCAGGGCTACCCCTATGCGCGCCTGCCGCTCGCCAACTTCATGGCCGCCTGGCGCGCAGACACGCTGAGTTATGGTGACGCCTACACCATGCGGACCGACTTTGTCCGTATCGCCGAGATATCGGAAATCGAGACGATACGGGCGTCGATCCCGGCCGCCATCCACTGGCTGTCGATGGAGACGGACCTGCCCGTTCCTCCCGGAACCCTCGGCAATGCCGAAGCAGCCGAAACGCTCGCCGCGCGCGTCGCGACCGGTTGCGACAAGAACTTGCGCGCGCATCTGGTCCACTTCGCCATCCGGACCGGCGCCCGCCGCGCGGCCGACGCGGCCGCCTGCCTCGCACGGGCGGGTTACAACGAGGCGGCCCGCATTGCCGATGAACAGGCACGGCTCATCGGAGCGCTGCAGTATCCGCTGGTGGTGCGCAAGGACGCAGTCGCGGCGGCCACCTTGCGGGCACTCGCCCCGACCTATGACCGGATGAAGACCGCGCTGGAGCACGGTTGCTGATCTGCGATCGACCGCCGCTCGGGCCGTCGGCGCGGCCGGAGCGGCGGGACACGCGGTTATACGAGCAGTTCGGAAAAACTGCTTGCCCGTTCCGCGTTCTCACGCTTGAGCGGTTCGTAGTGCAGGCCGACCACGCCATTCTCGTAGGTGTCCGTGCCCATCAGCCGCAGATCATATCTGTCGGGAAGCTCATCGAACCAGGCGGCACCCGGGGACGTGACGGGATAGACGAAGAAGTGGAAGATATCGACGAGGCCGAGACCGATGACCGTCTGGGCCAGGCTGGCGCCGCCGGAAAGGTGAATATCGCCACCGGCGCGCGCCTTCAGATCCAGGAGATAGGCTGCCAGCAATTCGTCATCGTGGGCAACGACCTGCTCGACATTGTTCCATTCGGTCAGCGTCTGGCGTCCCGAGCGCGAGAAGACCAGTTTGCGATAGTCGTGCATCCTCCGCGCCATCTTGCGGTTGGTTTCGGTTCCCACGTCCTCCGACAGGGCGCCCGGCCAGTAGGATGCCATTTCCTCGTAGGTCACGCGGCCGACGAGTACGGTGTCATAGGTGGCGTAGAGCCGGTCGATCGCCCGATATTGGTCGTCGCCGACGCTACCGAGCCAGGCCAGCGGATCGTCGAGGCGACCGTTGAGCGTCGTCATCATCTGCAGGACAATCTTGCGCATGTCGACCTCCTCTACTGGGTTCTGCCCTCCACGAGCCGGGCAAGCTGCGCGATGACCGTGCCCCAGCCATCGTGAAAACCCATCTCCTCGTGCATGTTTCGGTCGGCGTTGCTCTTGTGCATGACGTGGGCGGCATAGTCCGTGCCCTCAGGATGATCCTTGAGTGTGATGATCGCCGTCATGAAAGGGTTTTCGGCCGGGCGCCACCCCGCGACCAGCGAATTGGTAAAGACAATGCGCTGGATGTCGTCGACCGCCAGAAAGCACGCATCCAGATGCGGCGTGAACGCACCGCCGCCTTCGCTGATCCTTGTGACGAAGGCGCACGCCCGGCCGCAGGTCCATATCGACCACCTGGCATCTGGCCGGCGCCGGAACCCACCATTGCTCGAAGCTGGCGGGATCGGTCCATGCATTCCAGATCGTCGGCCGCGGCGCCTTGATCAGGCGCGATATCGTCAGGTCGAGATCGGGGTTGTGAGATCGGATCATGTCATTTCTCCTTGTTCTCAGCTGATATCACGAACTGTTCAAGCCGATCGGTGCGGCCTTCCCAAAGGGCGCGCTGCTCCGACATCCACGCTTCGATGGCGGCAAACCGGCTCTTCTCGATGGTGCAGGTGCGCACCCGGCCCTGCTTCTCGGTGCGGATCAGGCCGCTGCCTTCGAGAAAATGGATGTGTTTCATGAACGACGGTAGCGCCATGTCGAACGGCTCTGCCAGATCGCTGATGCTGGCTGGCCCTCGACCGAGCCTCGCCAGCACGGAGCGCCTCGTGGGGTCGGCCAGGGCCTGAAAAATTCCGTCCAAAGGGCTCGAATACTGTTCCATAAGGCTAAGTATCATGACGAAACACTTAGCGCAACGGCTAACTGTTTGCCCTCCGCCGGCGACGCACCAACACCCGCGCAAGCTCCGCGCACATCAATGATCTGGGTCAGCGCACAAGGTTGCGACTAGCGACGGCTGAGTACGATGAAAAATTAACCCTTGGTGAAGAAATGGCGGACAGAGAGGGATTCGAACCCTCGATACGCTTTCACGTATACACGCGTTCCAGGCGTGCGCCTTCAACCACTCGGCCACCTGTCCATCCGTCAACAGCCGATGGTCATGCGGCTGGATGGGAAGGGCGAGGCCCTTCGTGTCATCCGGCGCGAACCGGCGGACGGGCGGGATATATACCGATGATTTGCGCGGGATCAACTGCTTTCTGACAGATTGTTGACATCTTATGAAACTTGGCAGCGAACGGCTGCCATTGCGCTTGTCGAACACGGGGCCTATCTCTTGCGGCAGAGTTGTTCGGCGCCTCCTTTCGAAGGCCGCCGGAACGTTGCACCATCCCGGATTGCCACGTTCTCCCCTCGCGCCGGCTTTGCCCTCAAGCAGGGGAACTGATGCCGTAAGACGGGAGCGACGGTTCGATCTGGGGCGATAGAGTTTGAGAAATGAGGGACCGATGCGCTTCGTGCTGCGACTGGCGAGCTTTGTGGTGCTGCTTGCGGCCGTCCTTGCGGGGGCTGTCGATGCCATCCAGTCCGTCGCAGCCTCCGAGCTGGTGATGACGTCGCTCGGCGACGATCTCGAAGCGCTTGGCCCCGACACCGCTAGCTGGGTGCTGTTCGCGCAGCGGACGGATACCGGGCCGATCCTCTGGCACACGGTGCTGCACTGGTTCTTTACGCAGCCGGCGTTTGCGGTGCTCGCCCTTCTCGCCCTCCTCCTGTGGATGGCCGGATACAAGAAGCGGCCGGCGGCCGGCCGTTTCGCTGCCTGATCATCGCGGGGTGCTCATCCCGCGTCGACCGACAAGGAGTTTCGTGATGTTCCTGATCGACATGTTCAACAAGAAGACCATCATGCCCGACGCGCAGACGGCACTGCGCGGGCGCGAGGACGCCATTCCGACCGCCGCCACGCATTTCGTCTCGGGACACCCGCTGAAGGGCCCCTACCCGGAAGGCATGGAAAAGATCCTGCTCGGCATGGGATGCTTCTGGGGCGCGGAGCGGCTGCTCTGGAATAAGCCGGGCGTGTATGTCACCGCGGCCGGCTATTCCGGCGGCATGACGCCGAACCCGACCTACCAGGAAACCACCACGGGACTGACCGGCCACACCGAGGTGGTGCTGGTGGTCTACGATCCGGAGGTGGTTCCGTTGTCGAGCCTGCTCAAGACCTTTTTCGAGGAACACGACCCGACCCAGGGCATGCGTCAGGGCAACGATATCGGCACGACCTATCGCTCCGCCATCTATGTCTATGACGACGCGCAGCTGAAGGAAGCGAAGGCCGCGCGCGATGCCTTCCAGGCGGCGCTGAAGAGATCGGGCCACACCGGCAAGATCACCACCGAGATCGCGAAGGCCGGCCCGTTGTATTTTGCCGAGGACTACCACCAGCAGTATCTGGCGAAGAACCCTGTTGGTTATTGCGCCCTGCGTGGCACCGGCGTCAGCTGCCCGATCGGCGCCTAGGGCCTATCGCGATCAGCGGGATCCGCCTGCTGCGTTTCAGGCTTTCGCTTTTGCGCATGTCGCGCACAACCCACTGTATACTCTTGCGCGATATGCTCTTGGCCTTTTACATGCTGCTGGTGTCCACCCCCCGCGCTAAAAGGTCAAGCGAACCGGCATTTTAACCCTGCTTGTGAATGCCGGTCGACATTTTTACCATCCGAAAAATTTTGAGTGTTTTTTTGCCGTGACCGTGCAAGGATGCGGCCACCCTAGCCCCCACGAGAGGGGTGGGTTCCGCAGACAGGTTCCATCCGGGGCCCGCGGGAGGACCCGATAAAGATCAATAGCGACAACAGGGCTGCACGATGAAAAAAACCATTCTCGGTCTCTTTGCCTTTTCCATGATGTCCGCGACGGCTCTGGCCGCCGACATCAAGCCGGCCATCATTTACGATCTGGGCGGCAAGTTCGACAAATCGTTCAACGAAGCCGCTTATAACGGCGCCGAAAAGTTCAAAACCGAATCGGGCGTCGAATACCGCGAATTCGAAATCGCCAACGATGCACAGCGCGAGCAGGCCCTGCGCCGCTTCGCCAGCGACGGCAACAACCCGATCGTCATGGCCGGCTTCAACTGGGCGGCACCGCTCGAAAAGATTGCCGGCGAATATCCGGACACCAAGTTCGCGATCATCGACATGGTGCTCGACAAGCCGAACGTGAAGTCGATCGTGTTCAAGGAACAGGAAGGCTCCTACCTCGTCGGCGTGCTCGCTGGTCTCGCTTCGAAGTCGAAGACCGTCAGCTTCGTCGGTGGCATGGACGTGCCGCTCATCCACAAGTTCGCCTGCGGCTATGTCGGCGGCGCGAAGTCGACCGGCGCTGACGTGAAGGTTCTCGAAGCCTACACCGGCACGACACCGGACGCCTGGAACGACCCGGTCAAGGGCGGCGAAATTGCCAAGTCGCAGATGGACCAGGGTTCGGACGTGGTCTACCACGCAGCCGGCGGCACGGGCGTTGGCGTCCTGCAGGCCGCTGCAGATGCCGGAAAGCTCGGCATCGGCGTCGACTCCAACCAGAACGGACTGCAGCCGGGCAAGGTTCTGACCTCGATGCTGAAGCGCGTCGACGTCGCCGTCTACGAAGCCTTCACTGCTGCCAAGAACGACAAGTTCGAGTTCGGCATCTCCAATCTCGGCCTCAAGGAAGATGGCGTCGGCTACTCGCTCGACGACAACAACAAGGCTCTGATCACCCCGGAAATGCTCGATGCGGTCGAGAAGGTGAAAGCCGAGATCATCGCCGGCAAGGTCCAGGTGCACGACTACATGAGCGACGAAGCCTGCCCCTACTAAGGGCTTCCGCCTGAAAATGAGAAAGGCCGCCGTTCGCTAGAACCGGCGGCCTTTTTATTTCCCTGTCCTGCGGAGCCATTGAGCCGCGCCATCTCCCTGGCTTTGCGCATTTCCTGACGCAAAGCCGCTTCGCACTTTTCCTGGAAAAGCTCTAGTAATGCGGCGGCCGGGTGATCGGAGGCGCATCGATCGATTGCTCCTCGAGGCTGAGGAAGCGTTCCGTCAGCCGGTCGAGCTTTGCTCGGGTCTGTTCGACCACTTTCCATTGCTCGGCAAGTTGGTCGGAAAGCTCTTCGATCGTCTTGGCCTGGTGAGCCACCGTCTCTTCAAGGCGGGTGACCCGGTCTTCGGCGTTGTTCATTTCAGCTGCTCCGTCCTGTCGCGGCCATCCCGGCGGGCGACGCCTGCAGCGCCGTACGTCTTCAGACGCACAAAGGTCGCTGTATCACTCTGAATAGCTGCATGTCGGTATTCCTAAATCGAACAAGATTAAGGAAACATGCAGCGGGGGATTTGCCGGCAGATTGGCCAGCGGATGTCCGCTGTCAAGCAGATTGCGTCTCAGGGCCTGGCCGTGGCCCCTCGCGTCAGCGAAAATCCCGGATCGCTTGCCGACAGCCTCTTGTGCAGGTGCACCATCATGCCGGCGGCAAAGAGCGGCGTCAGCAGGTTGAGCAGCGGTACGGCGAGAAACGCCGCAAGGATCAACCCGGCCAGGAACACGGTCGAGCGGTGCTTGGCGCGGAAAAGCCGCGCCTCCGCCGGCGACCGGTAGCGCATGGCGGCAAACTCGAAGAACTCCCGCCCCAGCAGGTAACCGTTGACGAGGAAGAAGGCGATCAGGTTGACGCCGGGCACGAGCAGCAGGAACAGCGCCAATATGTTGCCGAGAATGACGACGCCGAGGAACTTGGCGGAGCCGGCAATCGCCTCTCCGAGCGGCAAGGGCCTGCCCGCCGGCTCGCTCGGATAGTCGCGCGCCTCGACCACGTCCGCGACATCGTCAAGGAAGAAGCCGGCGATCAGCGCCGTCACCGGCGCTAGCAGCAGGGCCAGGGCCAGCGCCAGCCCGAGGCTCGCGAAGATGCCGAGCACGAAGGTGAGCCAACCCGCCCAGGCGGGCGTGCCAGGCATCAACGCATCGAGCCATGGCAAAGCAAGCCAGATGAAGAGTTCGCGCAGGCCGAACCACAGTGCTGCGAGCGCCAGAAGCGTCAGGCCGAGCACTTTCCAGAACACCGAACGGGTCTCCGGTGCAAAGAGATTGGCAAAAGAAAGCCGCGCCGCGTCCAATATCATCAAATCTCTCCAGTGCCGGGCAGGGTTCGATGAGGCATGTAGGCAAACGCCTTCGTATCGACAAGGCAGGACGGCCGGCATCATCTGCTTTCGGCAAAATTCCTGCGGCGAAGACGGACGAACCATGGCAAACGCCACGGGGAGCGATATGGTAGAGCTTGTTGCACAAAACTGTGCAGGGGTTTTGCGCGACATGCGCAAGAACAACGACTTAATGCGCAGTCAGCGAATCCTGGAGATCGCGACACGCTTTAGATCAAAAGCCTGCCCACGCGGGCCAACGGAAGGACGAGCTGCCGCTGGCGGCAGGCGGACAAGGGGAGACCATGACCAGACAGAAAACGCTCGCCGGGCTTTCGGTACTCGTCCAGGAAGGCAAGCTCGACCCGGTCACGCTTGCAGAGCAAACACTTGCCGGCATCGCGGCGCACGGCGATCAGTCGATCTTTGTCGGCATCACCCGCGAACGCGCGCTTAAGGAGGCCTCGGCGGCCTCCGCCCGGCTTCGTGCGGGCCGATCGCTCGGCCTGCTCGATGGTCTTCCGGTCGCCTGGAAGGATCTCTTCGACGTCAAGGGCAGCGTGACGACCGCGGGTTCCGCGGTCCTGCGGGACACCCCGCCTGCTGGCAGTGACGCCGCCGTGGTCGGCGCGGTTGCCGGTGCCGGCATGGTCAGCGTCGGGCGAACCAACATGAGCGAATTCGCCTTCTCCGGCCTCGGCATCAATCCGCATTACGGCACGCCGCACAACCCGGCCTCGACCGATGTCGAGCGCATCCCCGGCGGCTCCTCGTCGGGCGCGGCGGCGGCGGTCGCGGCCGGTCTCGTGCCCGCGGCAATCGGTACCGATACTGGCGGCTCCGTCCGAATCCCGGCGGCCATGACCGGCATCATCGGCTACAAAGCGACGCGCGGCCGCTATTCGATGAAGGGCGTCTTCCCGCTCGCCGAAAGCCTCGATTCGCTCGGGCCTCTCTGTCATACGGTGCAGGATGCGGTCTGGCTCGACGCCGCCATGCATGGACTGACCGCACCGGTGGTTCGCCGCGGCGAGATCGCCGGCCTCTCGATCGTCATCCCCGAAACCATCGTCTTCGACGAGGCGGAAAACGAAGTCGTCGAAGCCTTCGAGGATGCGGTCAAGCGGCTGGAAAAGGCCGGCGCCACGGTCACCCGCCGCGCCTTTCCGACGTTCAAGGCGGTGTTCGATCTGATGGCGCGCCACGGCGCGCTCGTCACCGCCGAAGCCTTCGCACTTCACCGGGAGCGCCTGGCAGGCTCCGAGGCCGAACGCATCGATCCGCGTGTCGTCGCGCGCACCAGGCTCGGCGAGAAGATCACCATGCCTGACTATATCGCGCTTCTCGATGCGCGCGACCAGCTGATCCATGAAACGGTCGAGAGCCTGAAGCCGGGCGAACTCATCGTCCATCCGACATTGCCGCATGTCGCGCCGCCGTTGGCGCCGTTGCTGGCCGACGACGAGCTGTTCTTCAAGACCAACGCCACGACGCTGCGCAACACGCTCATCGGCAACTTCCTCGATTTCTGCGGCATCTCGATCCCCTGCGGCACCGGTGCCGGCGAAATGCCCGTGGGCCTGCAGTTGGCTGCACCGCACCATCAGGACGACCGGTTGCTCTCGATCGCACTTGCCGCCGAAGCCGTGATCCGGGGAGAGGCATGATCGTCTGTTTCGATATCGGCGGATCGGCGATCAAGGGGGCGATCGTGCATTCGCGCGAACGGATCTTTCCGCTGCCGCGCCGCACGACGCCGCTCAACAATTTCCGCCAGTTCGTCCAAACGCTCGAATCCGTGCTCGACGAAGCCGGCGGCCACCCGGAATGCGTGGCGATCTCGATTACCGGCGTCATCGACCCGGAGACGCGCCGGATCAAATGCGCCAACATCCCCTGCATCGACGGCCGCGAACTGGTGGCCGAGCTCGAGCGCGAGCTGCACCTGCCGATCAAGATCGCCAATGACGCCGACTGTTTCGCCCTTGCCGAAGCGGGCGCCGGCGCCGGCCGGGGTCACCGCATCGTCTTCGGGGCGATCCTCGGCACCGGTGTCGGCGGCGGCTTGGTGGTCGACGGCCAGTTGATCAACGCCGACGGCGGCTTTGCCGGCGAATGGGGACATGGACCGGCACTTGCCGCGGAAGCGGGTGAACCGCCGATCGCCATCCCCGCCTATGCCTGCGGCTGCGGCCAGCGGCGCTGCGTCGACACGGTCGGCGGCGCGCGCGGGCTCGAACGACTGCACGACACCGTGCACGGCAAGACCATGTCGAGCCATGAGATCATCGAGGCGTGGCTCAAGGGCGACACGGAAGCGAAACGCACCGTCGAGATTCTTGTCGATCTCGTCAGCTCACCGCTGGCGCTCGTCATCAACACCACGGGAGCGACGATCGTACCTGTCGGCGGCGGTCTTTCCAACGTTGAACCGCTGCTTGAGGGGATCGATCTGGCGGTTCGTAGCCGGATTCTGCGGCAGTTCAAACGGCCGCTCGTCGTGCGCGGCGAGTGTCAGGTCGAGCCCGGCCTGATCGGCGCAGCCCTGCTCGGCCTTGGAGGAGAAAAGGCATGAATGGCATCGGACTTGAGGTTTGCGTCGACGACGCCGACGGGCTTGCCGCGGCGATCGAGGGCGGGGCGGACCGGATCGAACTCTGCGCAGCACTTTCCGTCGGCGGGCTGACGCCGACCGCCGGGTTGATGGCACTCGCCGGGCCGCCACGGGTACCCGTCTATGTCATGGTCCGCCGCGGCCGGGCGACTTCGTCTTTGGCGCCGCCGATCTCGACATGATGCGCCGCGATATCGATGCGGTGCGCGATGCCGGACTTGCCGGCGTCGTTCTCGGTGCGTCGCTTACCGATGGCCAGCTCGATGCGCCCATGCTCCGAAAACTGACGGGCCATGCCGCAGGCCTCGGCCTCACCTTGCACCGCGCCTTCGACCTGGTGCCAGATTTCAAGGACGCAATCGAACTTGCGGTTGAACTCGGCTTTGAGCGGATCCTGACATCCGGAGGCGCGAGGAGCGCGCCACAGGCCATCGAGAAGCTGGCGGAGCTTGTCGAGCTGGCAGGTGGGCGGCTTTCGATCATGCCTGGTTCCGGCGTGACGCTTGAAACCGTCGATGCGCTGCTTGCCCGACTGCCCGTCACGGAAGTGCATTCATCCTGCTCGATCCGTGAGCCGGCTCATGATCGGCGACTGGTCGAGATGGGCTTCGTGACCGAGGATCGGCGCCGCACGGATGTGGCGACCGTTCAGGCGATGAAAGCGCGGCTTTCGGCGGGGTAGGACGTTCGCGCGTCGGATCTTCGCCACGCTTTCAGTTCACGCTAAAGAAAGGCCCGACGATCACTCCGATCGTCGGGCCTCAATTTTTCGATAGATCGGTGATCAGGCTGCGTAGACCTGGTTGCCGCCAATCCAAGTCGATCCCATGGCGAGTTCTGATGTCAGAAGCACGAAATCCGCATCTGCCCCGGGCAGAACACGGCCCTTGTGCGAGGAGATGCCCATGGCGTCGGCGGGATAGGCCGATGCCATGCGAAGGGCTTCCTCGACCGGTAGGCCGAGCTTTTCGTGCACGAAGCGCACCGACGAGAGCATGTCGATATCGGCGCCGGCAAGCGTGCCGTCGGCGAGCGTCAGACGACCGCCGTGGCGCAGGATCTCGCGGCCATTGAGCTCGAAGCTCGTCATGTCCGTTCCAATCGGCGACATCGCGTCGGTCACCAGGAAGATCTGGCCCGGGCCGGTCTTGGCCCGCAGCGCCACACCCATCGAGGCGGGGTCGACATGGTAGCCGTCGGCGATCAGGCCCGCGTGCAGGGTGCCTGTCGCAAGGGCTGCACCGACGACGCCAGGCTCGCGATGACCGAGACCGCTCATGGCGTTGAACAGATGCGTCACCGTCTTCGCCCCTGCCTTGGCATAGGACACGGCGGTCTCATAGCCGACATCCGTATGGCCGAGGCTGACGATGGCGCCGGCGTCGGCAAGGGCTCGAACCTGCTCTTTGGTCGCATTTTCCGGTGCGACCGTGACCATGAGGGTGCCGAGCGCCCTGGCGCAGTCGAGCATCTCCTTGAGGTCGGCGTCATCCATCGGTCGGATCAGCGCTGGATCGTGCGCGCCCTTTCGTGCGACCGAAAGATGCGGACCTTCCAGATGCAGGCCGAGGAAGCCGGGCACGCCGGCCGCCTTGGCCTGAAGGCCGGCGGCGATCGTTGCCGTGCGGACTTCGCGCGTATCGGTGATCAGCGTCGGCAGAAGTGCGGTCGTACCGAACTTCGCATGGGCCGAACAGATCTGGCGGATGCTTTCCAGCGTCGGCTGCGCGTTGAGAAGCGCCCCGCCGCCGCCGTTGACCTGCAGGTCGATGAAGCCGGGCACCAGCAGCAGGCCGTGGGCATCGACGATCGTGGCACCGGCCGGCAGATCGCCGGCTGCCACGATGGCCTTGACACGACCCGCCTCGATCAAGAGAGCGGCGCCGTCATGCCATTCGATACCATCGAACAGGCGGGCGCCGATGATTGCCTTCTTCTCGGTCATCTCGTCTCCGTTACCTTCTTGAGGCTTGCCGGTGCGTCGGGATTGAGACCGCGCGAGCGCGACCAGGCTTCGACGAAGCCATAGAACGGCAGGATCAGGGTCAGCGCGTCGGTGATCGGGTGTCCCGTCTCGACGAACGGCAGGCGCTTGGCCTTGCCGGCGCGGTTCGACGTCACATGGACCACGGCGCCCTTCTCGGCCATGCCGTCGGCGATCTCGGCGACGGACCCTTCGGCCGCATCGCGCGCCGCAAGCGTCAGCACCGGGAACTTGGCGCCGACAAGCGCCACCGGTCCATGCAGCACTTCGGCGGCCGAATAGGCTTCCGCATGCATGCCCGAAGTTTCCTTGAACTTCAGCGCCGCTTCGCTGGCGATCGCCAGCGCCGGGCCACGGCCAAGCACGTAGAGCGATTCGGCCTCGCCGAGATCGGCGGCGAACTCATGCCAATCCAGCTTCACCGCCTTGGCGAACTGGTTCGGCAGATCGGCCACGGCGCGCTGCAACGCCGCGTCGCCGGTCCATTCGCCGAGAACGGCAAGGCCGGCGACGATGGAGTTGACATAGGACTTGGTTGCAGCAACGGCGATTTCCGGGCCGGCGAGAATGTCGAGCGGATGGGTGCATGCCTTCGAGATCGGTGACGGCAGGGTGTTGGTAAGTGCGATTGATACGGCGCCGGCATCGGTTGCGGCCTGGGCCATCGCGACGATATCCGGGCTCTTGCCCGATTGCGAAATCGCAATTGCCGCCGCGCCACCGAGCTTCAGCTTGGCGCCATAGATCGACGCGAGCGACGGCCCGAGCGAAGCGACCGGTCGACCGGCCTGCAGCTCGATCGCATATTTCAGGAACAGGGCGGCATGGTCCGAAGAACCGCGCGCGATCGTCACCAGGAAAGCCGGGTCCTTGGCGCGCAGCGCTGCGCCGGCCTGCTTCAGGGCCTCGGAAGAATGCTCGAGCAGTCGGGCCGCCGCTTCGGGGATCTCGTCGATTTCTCGGCGCATGTTGGTCTGCATGGTCAATTCCTTTCTTGCGGAGCGACGGTCAGGATTCCGACAGGGTCAGTTCCGCGACAAAATCATAGGCGTCGCCCCGATAGAGCGAGCGGGTGAATTCGACGACGCGTCCCGATGCGAGATAGGAGACGCGTTCGATGGAAAGGCCGGCAGAGCCGACGGCGACGCCGAGCATGGAGGCGTCCGGATCCTTGATGTTGCAGGCGGAGATGCGCTGCACGGCGCGCACCGGCCGGGAACGGGTCTTGTCGAGCGCGGTATAGAGCGACGAGGTGACGGCCTGCGGATCCGGCAGGAATTCGGCCGAGATGCTGGCGCGCTCGATCGCGAGCGGCATGTCGTCAGCGATGCGCAGACGCCCGAGCCTGGCCACCAACGCGTCGGCCGGCAGGCCGAGCGCCATCATCTCATCCGGCGACGGATGATACAGGCCTCGCTCCAGCCAGCGGGCATGAGTGTTGAGACCACGGCGCGCCATGTCCTCGGTAAACGAGGTCAGCCGCGACAGCGATTGCTGCACCTTGGAGACCGGCTTGACGACAAAAGTGCCGGAGCCGTGGCGCCGCACCAGCAAGCCGTCGCGCACGAGATCGTCGACGGCCTTGCGCACGGTCACGCGGCTGATATTGGCGTAATCGGCCAAATCGCGCTCCGGCGGCAGGGCGTCGCCATGATTGAGCTTGCCCGACTGGATCGCGTCTTCCAGCGATTGCCGCAGTTTCAGATAGAGCGGACCGGATCCACCGGCCTGCAGGCCTTCGAGCGGCAGAATGGCAGCGAGATGATCGGTCATGCGCCGACCTCCGAGCGGGAGCCGAAGCGCTGTGCGGCGAGTGCGACGGCGCCGGTGAGCGCGTCGGCCTCGGCTTCGACAAAAAAACGGCTGGTGGCGCTCGGCAAGCCAGGGACGATAGAGCGGCGCGAGGCCACCGAGCAGGCAGAGCTTGCGCCCGCCCCGGGCGACCACGACGTCTAGCGCCTCGTCGACCGTGATCGCCGCAGTCTTGAGCAGACGCACGGCGACGGGATCGCCCGCCTGCGCCGCTTCGAAGACACGCGGGGCATAGCGGCCGAACTCACCCGGCTTTGCCAGGCGCGCGAAATCGACGACAGCACTCGGATCGTTCCTGAACTCGGCCATGACGGAATCGGTTATCGGCGACGCCTCATGGATGCCATCGAAGGCAAGCAGGCTTTCCTGCAAAAGCGCATGGCCGATGCGTGCGCCACTGCCATGATCGCCGATCGTGAAGCCCCAGCCGCCGACATAGCTGACGATGTCGGCCTGCCGCAGGATATAGATGCTGCCGGTGCCGAGAATGGCGACGGCGCCGTCCTCGTCGCCGAGCGCGCCCTGCAGGGCAATCAGACCATCCGATTCGATATCGGCTGCGGCAAACGGCAGGCGTCGCTTCACATAATGCACGGCATCGCCGACATTGTGCCCGGCGACGCCGACAATTGCGCGCGCCTCGGCGATACCAGAGGGATCAAGACCGGCTTCTTCAAATGCCGCCCGCGCAGCGTCGCCAATATGGGCGAGCGCCGTTTCAGGATCCGTCAGAATGTTGGCTGCACCAGCCTTGCCGCGGCCGAGAATACGTCCATCCCCCGCAGCCACAGCCGCCCGGCAGCTTGTTCCGCCGCCATCGATTCCTATTAGGTAGTTTGGCATGAGCACCTCCGCCCATAGAGGATACCAAAAAAATACCAATAACCAAGTCCGAATTGGTCTCGATATCCAATTTTGAAATAATGCATTGAATAACAACGGATAATTTCAGAGATTGGTTTTTTTTTGACGCCAAAATGTAATTTCTCCTAGACAATTGGTATTTTTTTGGCATTAATTCACCCAGAGGAGACACAACCTATGCCTTCAGTGAAGACCGAAGAGCGTCACGACAACGCCAAAGGCCTGGATGTCATGCATCCGGCGCTGGCGCTTCGGCTGCTCGCATCCGGACAACAGGCGGCAGCAAAGGTCGTGGACGCCGCGATTGAGCAGATTTCCGCTGCTGCGTCCCTGGCTGCAGAAACGCTCGCCTCCGGCAAGCGTCTCGCCTATGCCGGCGCCGGCAGCTCAGGCCTGATGGCCATGGCCGATGCGCTGGAACTTCCCGGCACCTACGGCATCCCCCAGGACCAGATCGTCATTCTGCTTGCAGGCGGCGCCGCCAGTCTCAATGACCTCGCCGGCGGCTACGAAGACGACATGGATCTGGCGCGCGAAGACGTCCGCAAGGCCGGCATCACCGCGGGCGACTGTCTGGTTTCAGTGTCGGCCAGCGGCTCGACACCCTATGCGCTGGCCGCAGCCGACGAGGCGCGCAAGCTCGGCGCAAAAGTCATCGCCGTTGCCAACAATCCGGGCGCAGCTCTTTTCAACGACGCGGATGTCGCCATTCTGCTGCAGACGCCGCCGGAAGTCGTTTCCGGCTCGACGCGCATGGGTGCCGGCACGGCACAGAAGATCGCCTTCAACATGTTCTCGACGCTGGTCGGCATCCATCTCGGCCACGTGCTCGACGGCCACATGGTCAATCTGCGCGCCGACAACATCAAGCTGCACGGCCGCGCCGTTCGCATCGTCACCGACATTACCGGTGTTGGCGCATCCGAGGCCGGCCGGCTGATCAATGCCGCATCCGGCTCGGTCAAGATCGCCATCCTGCTGGCATCGGGCGCGAAGGACGTGGCGGCAGCCGAAGCGGCGCTCAACCAGACCAAGCAGAACCTGCGCCGGGCGATCGATATCGTTTCGGCCTGAGATAAACCTGGGATTCAAACCGCGCCAAAACGGCGCATATAAGAGGGAGAAGCTAAATGACCCGTACGACACTCAAGGGCCTGCTGCTTGCGTCGAGCATTCTCGGCTCGGCCGGCCTGGCCCACGCGGAGGACGTCACGCTGACGATCGAAAGCTGGCGCAACGACGACCTGGCGATCTGGCAGGAAAAGCTGATCCCGGCTTTCGAAGCCAAGAACCCCGGCATCAAGGTCAAGTTCGCCCCGATGGCGCCGACCGAGTACAACGCGGCGCTGAACGCCAAACTCGACGCCGGCTCCGCGGGCGACCTCATCACCTGCCGTCCGTTCGATGTCTCGCTCGAACTCTACAACAAGAAGCACCTTGCCGACCTGACGGCGCTGCCGGGTATGGAAAATTTCTCCCCGGTCGCCAAGTCCGCCTGGACGACAGACGATGGCTCGGCCACCTTCTGCGTGCCGATGGCTTCGGTCATCCACGGCTTCATCTACAACAAGGACGCCTTCGACCAGCTCGGCATCCAGATCCCGACGACGGAAGCCGAATTCTTCGCAGCTCTCGACAAGATCAAGGCCGACGGCAACTACATCCCGATGGCGATGGGCACCAAGGATCTCTGGGAAGCCGCGACCATGGGCTACCAGAACATCGGCCCGACCTACTGGAAGGGTGAAGAAGGCCGCGCTGCGCTGATCAAGGGCGAGCAGAAGCTGACCGATGAACCGTGGGTCGAGCCCTATCGCGTTCTCGCCAAGTGGAAGGACTATCTCGGCGACGGCTTCGAGGCCCAGACCTATCCGGACAGCCAGAACCTGTTCACGCTCGGCCGCGCCGCGATCTATCCGGCCGGCTCGTGGGAAATCGGCCTGTTCAACACCCAGGCCCAGTTCAAGATGGGCGCCTTCCCGCCTCCGGTTAAGAACGCCGGCGACGCTTGCTACATCTCCGACCACAACGACATCGGCGTCGGTCTGAACGCCAAGAGTGCGCACGCCGAGCAAGCCAAGACCTTCCTTACCTGGGTCGCTTCGCCGGAATTCGCCGAGATTTACGCCAATTCGCTGCCGGGCTTCTTCAGCCTCAATTCGACCCCGGTGAAGATGACCGATCCGCTCGCTCAGGAATTCGTTTCCTGGCGCGAAAAGTGCAAGCCGACGATCCGCTCGACCTACCAGATCCTGGCGCGCGGTACGCCGAGCCTCGAGAACGAAACCTGGGTTGAATCGGCCAACGTCATCAACGGCACGGATACGCCTGAGGTTGCGGCCGAAAAGCTGCAGAAGGGTCTCGACGGCTGGTACAAGCCGGCGAAGTAAGCGCAACTGGTTCCCTCCCCTTCGGGGGAGGGTCGGCCCTACAGCGCCGCGCGTCTTGTCGGACGCACAAAGGTCGCTGTAGCACTTTGAATTGCTGAATGTTTTTGTCCTCAAATCGGATAGGATTGAGGAAACATGCAGCAAGGGCCGGGCGGGAGGACATTGCCCAAGGAGGCACTCCCCCAGCCGCAGCGTCCTCGACCTCCCCTTGATGGGGAGGTCCCCGACGCAGTCGTTTGCAAAAGAACGCGATAGCCTTAACCTTCGTCATGAGCCCGGATCGGGGCAGGCGTTATGCGGCAAGACCGGCCGTGTGGCGTCGACGTGCATCATGACGCCCTGGGGAACCGGTCGAACAAGCGGGTACGATCAATGAGCAACGTCACTTCACTGCAAGAGGGACAGCCGACCGTGAGACGGCCGAAACGCTGGCACATCCTCATCTTTCTGCTGCCGGCCCTTCTGGTCTACACGGCGGTGATGATCCTGCCGTTGATCGAGACGCTGCGTCTCTCGCTATACAACACGGTCGACGGCCAGCCGACCTTCGTTGGTCTCGCAAACTTCCAGGTCCTGTTCGGCGAGGAGCGCTGGGCGCACGACTTCTGGAACGCGCTGAAGAACAACGTCATCTTCTTCATCATTCACATGTGCGTGCAGAATCCGATCGGCGTTGCGCTGGCGGCCATGCTGTCCATTCCGAAGCTGCGTTTCGTCACGTTCTACCGCACGGCGATCTTCCTGCCGACGCTGCTTTCCTTCGTTATCGTCGGCTTCATCTGGAAGCTGATCCTGTCGCCGATCTGGGGTGTCGCGCCCTGGATGCTCGATCTCGTCGGCCTCAAGTCGATGTTTGCGCCCTGGCTCGGCAGGCCAGGCTCGGCCCTGATCGCCGTGTCGTTGATCTCGGTCTGGCAATATGTCGGCATCCCGATGATGCTGATCTACGCCGCCCTGCTCAACATTCCCGATGAAGTGATCGAAGCCGCCGAATGCGACGGCGTCACCGGCTGGAGCCAGTTCTGGAAGATCAAGCTGCCGCTGATCCTGCCCGCGATCGGCATCATCTCGATCCTGACCTTCGTCGGCAACTTCAACGCCTTCGACCTGGTCTACACCGTGCAGGGCGCGCTTGCCGGTCCTGATGGCTCGACCGACATTCTCGGCACGCTGCTCTACCGCACCTTCTTCGGCTTCCAGCTGCAGCTGGGCGACCGCTCGATGGGCGCGACGATCGCAACGGTGATGTTCCTGATCATCCTCGCCGGCGTCTCGCTCTACCTCTTCGTCATCCAGCGCCGCATGCGCCGCTATCAGTTCTAAGGGAGGCCGAGATGTCGCAAGCACGCCACTCCATTTTCCGCACCGGCTTCGTCCACATCGCGCTGATCGCCTATACGCTCATCTCGCTGTTTCCGGTGTTCCTGACGATCATCAACTCGTTCAAGGATCGCAACGCGATCTTCCGGGCGCCGTTGACGGTCCCGACGCCCGAGACCTTCAGCCTGATCGGCTACCAGACGGTGCTCGGCCAGGGCGATTTCGCGACCTACTTCCAGAACAGCTTCATCGTCACGGTCGTCGCGATCGCGCTGGTGCTGTTGTTCGGCGCCATGGCCGCGTTCGCGCTGTCGGAATACCGCTTCCGCGGCAATACGCTGATGGGGCTCTATCTCGCGATCGGCATCATGATCCCGATCCGGCTCGGCACCGTCGCCATCCTTCAGGGCATGGTCGCTGCCAACCTCGTCAACACGCTGACGGCGCTGATCCTCGTCTATACCGCACAGGGGCTACCGCTCGCGGTGTTCATCCTGTCGGAGTTCATGCGCACGGTTTCGGATGACCTGAAGAATGCCGGCCGCATCGACGGGCTGTCGGAATACTCGATCTTCTTCCGCCTCGTGCTGCCGCTGATCCGGCCGGCGATGGCAACGGTTGCCGTGTTCACGATGATCCCGATCTGGAACGATCTGTGGTTCCCATTGATCCTGGCGCCGGCAGAAGCAACCAAGACGGTCACGCTCGGCTCGCAGATCTTCATCGGCCAGTTCGTCACCAACTGGAACGCCGTGCTTGCGGCCCTGTCGCTCGCCATCCTTCCGGTTCTCGTCCTCTATGTCATTTTCTCGCGGCAGCTGATCCGCGGCATCACCGCAGGAGCAGTCAAGTGAGTTCAAACAGCAAACCGGTCCGGGTCCTCGTCGCGGGTCTCGGCAATATGGGCCGCAGCCATGCGCTGGCCTATCACAACAATCCCGGCTTCGAGATCGTCGGGCTGGTCAACCGCTCCAAGGTGGAGCTTCCGGAGGAACTGCGCGGCTACGAGATCCATCCTGACTTCAAGACGGCGCTTGAGGAACTGAAACCCGAACTCTGCTCGGTCTGTACCTATTCCGACAGCCATGCCGACTATGCGGTTGCCGCCTTCGAAGCCGGCTGCGACGTGTTCGTGGAGAAGCCGCTGGCAACGACGGTCGCAGACGCCGAACGGGTCGTTGCTGCCGCCAGGAAGCATGGCCGCAAGCTGATCATCGGCTACATCCTGCGCCACCACCCCTCGTGGATCCGGCTGATCGCCGAAGCCCGCAAACTCGGCGGTCCTTACGTCTTCCGCATGAACTTGAACCAGCAGTCGAGCGGTCCGACCTGGGAGACCCACAAGTCGCTGATGCAGACGACCCCGCCGATCGTCGACTGCGGCGTGCATTATGTCGACGTCATGTGCCAGATCACCGACGCCAAGCCGGTGGAGGTGCGCGGCATGGGCCTGCGTCTTTCCGACGAAATCGCTTCGGACATGTACAATTACGGCCACCTGCAGGTGATCTTCGAAGACGGGTCGGCCGGCTGGTACGAGGCCGGCTGGGGTCCGATGATTTCGGAGACCGCCTTCTTCGTGAAGGACGTCATGTCGCCAAAGGGCTCCGTGTCGATCGTCATGGATCCGAATGCCAAGTCGGACGATATCGACACACACACCAAGACCTCGGTCATTCGCGTGCACAATGCGGAAACTGGTCCCAATGGTCGCTTTCTCAAGCCGGACGAGGACCTGACAATGGACGGAGAGCCCGGCCATCAGGAACTCTGCGATCGTGAGCAGGCCTATGTGCTGAAGGCCATTCGCGAAGATATCAATCTCGACCGCCACATGAACGACGCCGTCCAGTCGCTGCGCATCTGCCTTGCGGCTGATGAAAGCGTCCGCACCGGTCAGCCGGTCAAACTTTAAGAGGGGCAATTAGGTGGGATCACTTCAACTCAAATCCATCCGCAAGGCCTACGGAAACCATGAGGTTCTCAAGGGCATCGACCTGGAAGTGAAGGACGGCGAGTTCGTCATCTTCGTGGGTCCTTCCGGCTGCGGCAAGTCGACATTGCTGCGCACCATTGCCGGCCTTGAGGACGCGACCTCCGGCAGCGTCCAGATCGACGGCGTCGAAGTCGGACACGTGGCCCCCGCCAAGCGCGGCATCGCCATGGTATTCCAGTCCTATGCGCTCTATCCGCACCTGACGGTGAAGGACAATATGGGCCTGGGCCTGAAGCAGGCCGGCAAGCCGAAAGCTGAAATCGAGGACAAGGTCGGCAAGGCCGCCAGCATGCTGTCGCTCGACCCCTATCTCGCCCGGCGCCCGGCGGAACTTTCCGGCGGCCAGCGCCAGCGTGTCGCCATCGGCCGCGCCATCGTGCGCGAACCGAAGCTGTTCCTGTTCGACGAGCCCTTGTCGAACCTCGATGCGGCCTTGCGCGTCAACACCCGGCTCGAGATCGCCCGGCTGCATCGCAGCCTGAAGGCCACGATGATCTACGTGACCCATGATCAGGTCGAAGCGATGACGCTGGCCGACAAGATCGTGGTGCTGAACGCCGGCCAGATCGAGCAGATCGGCTCGCCGATGGATCTCTACAACCGGCCGGCCAATGTCTTCGTCGGTGGCTTCATCGGCTCGCCGCAGATGAACTTCGTCGACGGCGCCCGCCTCGGCGATCCCGGCGCCAAGACGATCGGCATCCGGCCGGAACATATCGGTCTGTCGCGCGAGAGTGGCGACTGGAAGGGCAAGGTCATCCACGTCGAGCATCTGGGCGCCGACACGATTGTCTATATCGAGTCCGACCAGGTCGGTCTGATCACCGTTCGGCTGTTTGGCGAACACCGCTACGCGCCTGATGACATTGTCTTTGCGACGCCGATGGTCGGCAGCATGCACCGCTTCGGTGCCGACGACCGCGTCCTCGCCTGAGACGATAATCCGGCGACAAACCCGGATCACACCTTAGTGATATCAAGCCGCCGTGGTGCCGAAAGCACTGCGGCGGCTGATTTTTTTGATCGATTCAACGCGCTGCATCACGGTGTTGCACTGCGGCGCAAATTAACATACATTTGTGTTTGTATATTAGCGTTCCGGTATTTTCCCATCCCGATACTGGTAATTGCTTCCCTTCACTTCCGGACCGCGCAGCCCTGCGATACGCACTGGCTGCGCACGGTCACCGAATATGGACATCGCTATGCGCATGAACCGACCGACACTGGCCGCCGCCTTGGCAACCGTGATTCTCCTTTCCGGCTGCCAGAAAGACGAAGAACAGGCCGCTCCCGCCTTCCCGCCATCGGCCGTCGCTGTCTTCACGACCGCATCCGAGACGCTGCCGATCACCAATGAACTGCCGGGCCGCATCACCGCGACGCGCGTCGCCGAAGTTCGTCCGCGCGTTTCCGGCATCGTCGTCGAACGCGTCTTCCAGCAGGGCTCGAAGGTCAAGGAAGGTGACGTGCTCTACCGCATCGACCCTGCTCCCTTCCAGGTCCAGGTCGAAAAGGCCGAAGCGACCCTGCGCCGCGCCCAGGCCGTGCATCTCCAGGCCGAACAGAAGGCTGCCCGACAGGAAGCTCTGAAGAAGGCAAACGTCGTCGCCGCCCAGCAGTTCGACGATGCAAACGGCCTGCTGGCTGCAGCAAACGCCGACGTCGCCATCGCCCAGGCGGGCTTGGCCGCTGCCAAGCTCGACCTGCAATACGCCAACGTGACCGCCCCGATCAGCGGCCAGATCGGACGCGCTCTCATCACCGAGGGTGCGCTCGTCAGCGCCAACAGCTCGGAAAACCTCGCCACGATCCAGCAACTCGATCCGCTCTATGCCGACTTTACCCAGTCGGCGACCGATCTCATCCGCCTGCGCAAGGCGCTTGAAGCCGGCCAGATGATGAGCGGTGACCAGGAGGCCGAGGTTCAACTGATCCTCGACGACGGCACGCCTTATGAACACAAGGGCAAGCTCCTGTTCTCGGAAGCGGCCGTTGACGCGACGACCGGCCAGGTAACGCTGCGCGGCGAGTTCCCCAATCCCGACGGCGACCTATTGCCGGGCATGTATGTCCGCGTGCTGGTCCAGCAGGGTGTCGAGAAGGACGCGATCACCGTGCCGCAGCAGGCTGTCCAGCGCAACAATGCCGGCCAGTCGCAGGTCTATGTCGTGGCCGCCGACAAGAAGGTCGAGTTCCGCAACGTCACACTTGGACGCACGGTCGGAACCCGCTGGCAGGTGGCCTCGGGGCTGAAGCCCGGCGAAAAGGTCATCGTCGAAGGCTTCCAGAAGATCGGCCCCGGCGCGCCGGTGGAGCCGACCGACTGGGATCCGAATGCAAAGCCGGCGGCCGAAGCAGCCCAGACGACCGCGGCGACCGACGCAAAGCCCGCTGAAGCCACAGAGTGAGTGCTGATTAATGCCTAGTTTTTTCATCGACAGGCCTATTTTTGCCTGGGTGGTGGCGATCTTCATCATGCTCGCCGGCATCATCGCGATACCGCTGTTGCCGGTATCGCAATATCCTGATGTTGCGCCGCCGCAGATCTCCATCAACACGAGCTACCCCGGCGCTTCGTCGCAGGACACCTATCAGAGCGTCACCCGGCTGATCGAAAACGAGCTGAACGGCGTCGAAGGCCTGCTCTATTTCGAATCGACCTCCAGCGCTGCCGGCTCGGTCGACATCAGCGCCACCTTTGCACCCGGTACAGATCCGGGACAGGCGGCCGTCGACATTCAGAACCGCGTTCGCCGCGTCGAACCGCGCCTGCCCGATTCGGTCAAGCGCCAGGGCGTACAGGTCGACGAAGCCGGTTCCGGCTTCCTGATGATCGTCGCGCTCACCTCGACCGACGGCTCTATGGACGCCATCGGTCTCGGCGACTATCTCAGCCGCAACGTGCTGAACGAAGTCCAGCGCGTGCCCGGCGTCGGCCGTGCGCAGCTGTTTGCGACCGAACGCTCGATGCGCATCTGGCTCGATCCGGACAAGATGCTCGGCCTCAACCTGACCGCCGGCGACGTGACGAATGCCATCCAGGCCCAGAACGCCCAGATCGCATCCGGCTCGATCGGCGCACAGCCGAACCCGATCACGCAGCAGATCAGTGCTCCTGTTGTCGTCAAGGGTCAGCTGTCGAGCGCCGAGGAATTCGGAGCGATCGTGCTTCGCGCCAATCCGGACGGCTCCTCCGTTCGTCTGCGCGACGTTGCCCGCGTCGAGATCGGCGGCGAAAGCTACGCGTTTTCGACCCGCCTGAACGGCAAGCCGTCCGCGGCTATCGCCATACAGCTGTCGCCAAGCGGCAACGCGATGTCGACCTCGACGGCGATCAAGGAGCGCATGGACGAACTGTCGAAGTTCTTCCCGGAGGGCCTGGAATATTCGGTTCCCTACGACACCTCGCCGTTCGTTGCCGTTTCCATCGAGAAGGTGCTTTCGACGCTGGTCGAAGCGGTCGCGCTCGTCTTCATCGTGATGTTCCTGTTCCTGCAGAACATCCGCTACACCATCATCCCGACACTCGTCGTGCCGGTCGCTCTTCTGGGCACCTGCGCGGTGATGCTGGCGATGGGCTTCTCGATCAACGTTCTGACCATGTTCGGCATGGTGCTGGCGATCGGCATCCTGGTCGACGATGCGATCATCGTCGTCGAGAACGTCGAACGCATCATGTCCGAAGAGGGGCTGACACCGAAGGACGCCACCCGCAAGGCAATGAAGCAGATCACCGGCGCCGTCATCGGCATCACGCTGGTGCTGGCTTCGGTGTTCATTCCGATGGCCTTCTTCCCGGGCGCCGTCGGCGTGATCTATCGCCAGTTCTCGCTGACCATGGTCGTGTCGATCCTGTTCTCGGCACTGCTCGCGCTGTCGCTGACGCCGGCGCTGTGCGCCAGCTTCCTGAAGCAGGTTCCGAAGGGCCACCACCACGCCAAGCGCGGCTTCTTCGGCTGGTTCAACCGCAGCTTCGACAAGACCTCGCACGGCTATAGCGGCATCGTGAAGCGCCTGGTCCACCGCACCGGTCGCTACATGATCGTCTACATCGCCGTCTTGGCCGGCCTCGGCTGGCTGTTCATGAAGCTGCCGTCGTCGTTCCTTCCGGACGAAGACCAGGGCTTCGTGATCGTCATGATGCAGCTCCCCTCCGAAGCGACGGGCAACCGTACGACCGAGGTGGTGGAACAGGCGGAGAAGATCTTCGGCCAGGAGCCGGCTGTCGAACGCATCATCGCGATCAACGGCTTCTCCTTCTTCGGCACCGGACAGAACGCAGCGCTCGCCTTCGTGACGCTGAAGGACTGGAAGGAACGCGACGCCGACAACGCCGCTCAATCGATCGCCATGCGGGCCACCATGGCCATGAGCCAGATCAAGGATGCGATCAGCTTCGCGCTGTCGCCGCCGGCGATCCAGGGCCTCGGCACCACCGGGGGCTTCTCCTTCCGCCTGCAGGATCGTGGCGGTCTCGGCGAAGCGGCTTTGTCCCAGGCACGCGACCAGCTTCTCGGCCTTGCGGCTCAGAGCAAGATCGTGACCGGGGTTCGCTTCGAAGGCATGCCCGATGCGGCTCAGGTCAGCGTGGCCATCGACCGCGAAAAGGCCAATACCTTCGGCGTGACCTTTGCGGACATCAACTCGACGATCTCGACCAACCTTGGCTCGTCTTATGTCAACGACTTCCCGAATGCCGGCCGCATGCAGCGCGTGACGGTGCAGGCGGACGAGGGTCAGCGCATGCAGACGGCGGATCTGTTGAACCTCAACGTCCGCAACGCCAATGGCGGCATGGTCCCGCTCTCCGCCTTCGCGACGGTGGAGTGGGTCAAGGCCTCGACCCAGACGATCGGCTACAACGGCTACCCGTCGGTACGCATCAGCGGCGAAGCGGCTCCGGGTTACTCCTCCGGTGACGCGATCAACGAAATGCAGCGGCTTGCGGGCGAACTGTCGGCAGGCTTCGGTTACGAATGGACCGGCCAGTCCCTGCAGGAAATCCAGTCGGGTACCCAGGCGCCTCTCTTGATCGCGCTGTCGTGCCTGCTCGTCTTCCTGTGCCTGGCTGCGCTCTATGAGAGCTGGTCGATCCCGGTGGCGGTCATCATGGTGGTTCCGCTCGGCGTCATCGGTTCGGTGCTTGCCGTGACCATGCGCGAGATGCCGAACGACGTGTACTTCAAGGTCGGCCTGATCGCGATCATCGGCCTGTCGGCGAAGAACGCCATCCTGATCATCGAGTTCGCCAAGGAACTGCGTGAACAGGGCAAATCGCTGATCGATGCGACGCTGGAGGCAGCACACTTACGCTTCCGCCCGATCCTGATGACGTCGCTCGCCTTCACGCTCGGCGTTCTGCCGCTGGCGATTGCCACCGGCGCAAGCTCTGGCAGCCAGCGCGCCATCGGTACCGGCGTGATGGGTGGTATGATCTCGGCAACGGTGCTGGCGATCTTCTTCGTTCCGGTGTTCTTCGTGTTCGTCACGAAGCTGTTCGGACGCAAGAAGGTAGAAGCCACACCGGCTGCAGCCGAGACCCCAACACCCGCCGAATAACACTGCTATCGACGGCCCGCCCTCTCGGCGGGCCGTTCTGCAAGGAGGAATGAATGCGCAGAACGAAAGCCGATGCGGAGGCAACCCGGCAGAAGATCCTGAGCGCCGCTGAACGTGTGTTCTACGAAAAGGGTGTTTCAAACACCACGCTTGAGGAAGTGGCCAAGGAAGCGGGCGTGACCCGCGGCGCCATCTACTGGCACTTCGCCAACAAGACCGATCTTTTCCTGGCCCTGCACGATGCCGTGCCGCTGCCCCAGGAAGACATGATCGCCCAGGAAATCGAGGCCGAGGCCGCCGATACGCTGGCAATCGTCGAGGACGCCATGGGCGCCTGGATCGATATCCTGGCCGCCGACGAGCAGCGCCAGCGCATTCTCACCATCATGCTGCGCACCAACTACGACGGCGACATGAGCGAGGTCCTGACCCGCCACAAGGAACTCGACGAACATCATAATGCCCTGCTCGAACTGGCCTTTTCCCGCGCCCTTGCCAAGGGCTACATGCAGGACAGCTGGACGCCCACGTCGGCGACCCGCACGCTTCACTGGATGATGCTTGGGCTTTGCACCCAGTGGCTGCTCTTTGGTCGCCCGTTCGACATCGTCGCCGAAGGGCGTGACGGGCTGAGGCGGCTGTTTTCGAGCTTCCGCACGCCCTCCGCCGCCCGTTCTGCACTATCCACCGTCAGCTGAAGACGACGGTCTTATGGCCGTTGAGCATCACCCGCCGTTCCAGGTGCAGCTTGACGGCACGGGCCAGCACGCGGCTTTCGATGTCACGGCCGCTGGCGACGAAGTCCTCCGCCGTCAGCGCGTGGCTGACACGTTCGGTTTCCTGCTCGATGATCGGCCCCTCGTCGAGATCCGGGGTGACGTAGTGGGCCGTGGCGCCAATCAGCTTGACGCCGCGTTCGTGGGCCTGGTGGTAGGGCCTGGCCCCCTTGAACGACGGCAGGAACGAGTGATGGATGTTGATCGCCTTGCCGTAGAGGCGCTTTGACAGATTGTCCGAAAACACCTGCATGTACCGCGCCAGGATCACCAGATCGGCGCCGGTCTCCTGCGTCAGGCGCAACAGCTTTTCCTCCTGCTCTTCCCTGTTGGTCTTCGATCCCGTCCAATGATGAAACGGGATCGCCTCGAGTTCCGCCGTGCGCCGGCTGTCCTCGTGATTGGAAACGATGGCGGCGACCTCGGCGTTCAGCCAGCCGACGCGGATCTGGTAGAGCAGACGCAGGAGCGCATGGTCGAACTTCGACACCAGGATGACGATCTTCGGCTTGCGTGCGGCTTCCGTCAGCGCGGTGCGCATCTGGAACCGGTCGACCGCCGGCCGCAACGCCCGCTCGACGTCGTCCCGCGTCATGCCATCGGGCGCCTGGAAGGCGATGCGCATGAAGAAGCTGTTGGTGTGCCGATCCCAGAACTGGCTGCTCTCGGCGATATTCGCGCCAAGGCCGGCCAGCTCCGTCGTCACTGCGGCAACGATGCCCGGCTTGTCGTCACAGGACAGCACAAGGATGAATGTGTTGGTGGCCATGGTCTCCTCCGATCGGCGGCTCTGCCGGGCGCGCTAGCGCCCTCCCCGATCGCTGCCTAGGGGGAGACGAGGACGACCGCAACCGCTGAGACGGCGGCGGCATGCGCTTTCTATCATCGTGATACGCCGACAGGCAGAAGGCGGCCGTCGTGGCCGCCTTCTGCAAGAATAACCGCAGCTGTCGATGCAAGGTCGCTGATGGAATCCCTCAGGGAAACCTCAGTGCGCCTCGTCCCAGTTCATCGCGGCGCGGGCATCGACCTTGAGCGGTACCCGCATGTCGAGCGCCGGCATCGCGGCATTTTCCATCACCGACACGACGATCGGGATGGTCCGCTCGACGTCGGCATCCTCGACCTCGAAGATCAGTTCGTCGTGCACCTGCAGCAGCATGCGGGCGGAAAGCTTCGCCTCACTCAGCGCCGGCTCGATTTTCACCATGGCACGACGGATGATATCAGCTGCGGACCCCTGGATCGGCGCGTTGATCGAAGCGCGCTCGTTGAAGGCGCGATGCGAGGGGATCGACGAGCGAATGTCGGGGTAATGTGCACGCCGCCCGAAGATCGTTTCGACATAGCCGTGCTCGCGGGCAAAGGCCTTGGTGTTTTCCATGTAGTCGCGAATGCCGGGGAAACGCTCGAAATACTTCTTGATGTAGTCGCTGGCTTCCGAGCGCTCGATCGACAACTGGTTGGCAAGGCCGAAAGCGGAGATACCGTAGATGATGCCGAAGTTGATGGCCTTCGCCCGCCGGCGGATTTCGCTCGGCATGCCCGCGACAGGAACGCCGAACATCTCCGAAGCCGTCATCGCGTGAATGTCGACGCCATCGGCAAAGGCCTGGCGAAGCTGCGGGATGTCGGCGACATGGGCAAGCACGCGCAGTTCGATCTGGCTGTAGTCGGCCGAAACCAGCTTGTGACCTGATGTGGCAATGAAGGCCGTGCGGATCTTGCGGCCTTCGGCGGTGCGCACCGGGATGTTCTGCAGGTTCGGGTCGGACGAGGACAGGCGTCCCGTCGTCGTCGCCGCCAGCGCATAGGAGGTGTGGACGCGTTTGGTTTCCGGATGGACGAAACCCGGCAAGGCGTCCGTATAGGTCGACTTCAACTTGGTCATCTGGCGCCAGTCGACGATCTTGCGCGGCAGTTCGTGGCCCTCCGCCGCGAGATCCTCGAGCACCTGCGCCGAGGTCGACCATTGGCCGGTCTTGGTCTTCGAACCGCCGGGCAGCCCCATCTTGCCGAAGAGGATATCGCCGAGCTGCTTGGGCGAGCCGACGGTAAATGTTTCGCCGGCTAACTTGTAGATCTCGTCTTCGAGCGCCGCTGCCCCTTGCGCCAGTTCGCCGGAGAGGCGCGACAGGATCTGGCGATCGATGGTGATACCGCGCTCTTCCATGTGGGCCAGCACCGGCACGAGCGGGCGCTCCAGCCGCTCATAGACGCGCACCAGCCCCTTGGCCACCAGCCGCGGCTTCAGCACGTGCCAGAGGCGCAGGGTGACTTCGGCATCCTCGGCGGCATAGGCGGTGGCGCGGTCGATATCGACATAATCGAAGGTCACCGACGATTTGCCGCTGCCGGTCATGTCCTTGTAGGCGAGCGGCTTGTGACCGAGCCAGCGCTCCGACAGCGCATCCATCCCGTGCGTGCCGTTGCCGGCATCAACGACGTAGGACATCAGCATGGTGTCGTCGAAGCCCTGGACGGTGATGCCGTGTCGCTTCATGAGGAGGTAGTCGTATTTGAGGTTCTGTGCGACTTTCAACACCGAAGGATCTTCAAGCAGCACCTTCAGCCGGCTGAGCGCCTCGCGCACCGGAATCTGGTTTTCAGCATGGCCGCCGCCGAGAAGATCGCCCACTCCTGTTTTATGGATCAGCGGCACATAGGCGGCGCGGATCACCGTTCCCGAAGGGTCCTTGCCATAGTCAGCAAGCGCCAGCGAGAAGCCGACGAGCTCGGCCTGCATGGCATCGAGCGACGTCGTTTCGGTGTCGAAGGCGACGAGGCCCGCGTCCTTGGCGTCGGCAATCCAGGCGTCGAGCGTCGGCAGATCGCGGATCGCGACATACCGCGAGTGGTCGATGGTAGCGCTGGCGAAAAGGGCTGCGCGCGATTGTGCGAGCGCCTCTGGTGTGGCGTCAGTGGCCTCGCCCGTGGAGGCTACCTGGCTCACGGCCGCAGGCGCGGCCTCGCCGGCACTCGACGACGCCGGGGCAGCCGCAGCCTTGTCGAGATCCGGTCCGCGCGCATCCGCGCCCCACTCGACCGGCACCGCGGCCGGTTCGACCACATCGGCGTCCGTATCGGTGGCGGCGGCCACGCGACGGGTGAGCGTGGTGAATTCCATCGCCTTCAGGAAGGCGACGAGGCGCGGCCCATCCTGCGGTTCGAGATGCAGCTCCTCGAGAGGGACGTCGAGCGGCGTGTCGGTGCGCAGCGTCACCAACTGGCGTGACAGGCGGGCAAGGTCGGCATTGGCGATGATGTTTTCGCGGCGCTTGGCCTGCTTGATTTCGCCCGCACGCGCCAGCAGCGTATCGAGATCGCCGTATTCCTCCAGCAATTGCGCCGCGGTCTTGGGGCCGATGCCGGGGATGCCAGGCACGTTGTCGGTCGAGTCGCCGGTCATCGCCTGAAGATCGATCATCTTTTCCGGCGGCACACCCCATTTCTCGATCACTTCCGGGATCGAGATCTGCTTGTCCTTCATGCTGTCGTACATCGAGACGTTCGGCGTCACGAGTTGCATCAGGTCCTTGTCGGAGGAGATGATGGTGACGCTGGCGCCCGCCTTTTCGGCAAGGCGCGTATAGGTGGCGATCAGGTCATCGGCCTCAAACCCTTCCTTCTCGATGCAAGGCAGGTTGAAGGCGCGCGTGGCGTGGCGGATCAGCCCGAACTGCGGGATCAGATCCTCAGGCGGCGCCGAGCGATTGGCCTTGTAGAGATCGTAGAGTTCGTTTCGGAACGTTTTCGAGGAATAGTCGAAAATGACGGCGAAATGCGTCGGCGTCACGCCGACGGAGGTGTCGCGCGCATCGGTGAGCAACTTCCACAACATGTTGCAGAAACCGGACACCGCATTGACCGGAAGGCCATCGGATTTGCGGTTGAGCGGCGGGATGGCGTGGAACGCCCGGAAGATGAATCCGGAGCCGTCGACGAGGAAGAGGTGATCACCGTTTTTCATGGGCAATGGATAGCGCGGGGTGAGCCAAACGTCCATTGCGGTTTTCTCGTCGAACACTACAATGTCCAGCTGTCACAGAGGAGCAAGCGATGCCGCATGACGTGCAATATGCACTGAGACAGTACCTTGTTCTTTCAGGGTTTGCCGGAGTCTGTTTCGTCATTTCCTGGCTGTTGAGCGATCCGGCATTCCTTGTCGTCATCAAGACCGTCTTTGCGCCGATCTATCTGCTTGCGACGACGGGGCTCGATGCCCATTTCAGACGGGCGGACGCCGCGCCGTGGCCACTGTGCAGAAGGTCGAATACGCGATCGCTCGGGCCGCACTTTTCGTCGCCTTCATTATCGTCATGTGCATCAGGCCGGATCAATCGGCCCGCGATGTGGCGAAATCAGCGTTGGCGACTGCAATCGCGATCGGCGCCGTGGAGGTCATTTTTGCCTTGCGGAACCGGCGCTCGAAGGGCGCTTGAGCAATGTCCGGCTTTCACAGAAACGTTACGCATTTGTAATGTGCGATTCATTGGCCCAATCCTTGAAAAGCCACATTTGAATCCTCAAATCTTAGTCAACGGCACCGAGTGATGCCGTCTTCTGGTGATTGGCCTGTCCCCCGCCCGCACCAGATGAGGACAAAGGCCTTATCCCCCTCTCCGGGCCTTTGTCCCGTTTTCAGAGAACCGCCACGGCGCCGCCTCCGCGCCGTGGCGGTTTCTCGTTGGTTGGGTCAAGTCCTTGTCAAATCCTTGTGAGATAAGGCTTTCTCAAGTCCATCGCCTGCTTTGTAACTTGTCTTCGCGCCGCTTCGAGCGTACCCACTGGAGCATGGCCTTCAACCGTATGGAATCTGCGACTTACCTGGCCAGCCTGCTGGCCAAAAGCTTCTCGCGTGCACTTCAGGAGCGCGGTCAGAAGCTCGGCTTCGCGCCCGGGCAGTTTCCCGTCCTGTTGGAACTATGGGCCGAGGAGGGTCTGACCCAGAAACAGCTTCTCGACAGGCTCGACATCGAACAGGCGACCATGGCCAACACGCTGGCGAGAATGGAACGCGACGGGCTCATCGTCAGGCGCAAACATCCGCAGGACAAGCGTTCGCAGCAAATCTTCCTGACCGAGAGGGCGAGGGAAATCGAGGCGGCGGCCAAGGAGGCAGCGCTTGCCGCCGATCAGTCGCTGTTATCAGGCCTCAGGCAATTCGAGCGCGAACTCATGCTCGAATACATGCGCATGGCGCTTGCCCATGCCGCGCGTGACGGCGGTGCCGCGTGACAGGCAACACGTCTCCCTAATCGTTCCATCAAAAAATTTGGCTTAAATCCACCCGCATGAGGTTCTAAACAACCTGAGCGGGTTCGTTCGGACACGCCAAAATCGCTGCCGCCCGTCGAACGGCCGCATGATTTCGCTGCTGAAATCGATTCCGATTTGCGGCGTCATGCAGTAGGTTCCGGCAAAACTTGAAGCAAGGATATGCATGATGGCAGATATCACCCCCATTCTCGAGCGCGCAGACGCAAACCTGCCGAAGAGCCTGGACAGGCTTTTCGACCTCGTGCGCATCAAGTCGATCTCGACCGATCCGGCCTTCAAGGCCGATTGCCGCAAGGCCGCCGAATGGCTGGTCGCGGAACTGAACGGCCTCGGCTTCGACGCCTCGATCCGCGACACTCCCGGACATCCGATGGTAGTTGCCCATCACGCCGGCGCCACCGCCGATGCCCCGCATGTGCTGTTCTACGGGCATTACGACGTCCAGCCGGTCGATCCCCTGAACCTGTGGGACACCGATCCGTTCGAACCCGGCGTCAAGGAGCTGGAGCCCGGCCGCAAGGTCATCACCGGCCGAGGCACCGCCGACGACAAGGGCCAGCTCTTGACCTTCGTCGAAGCCGCCCGCGCCTACAAGGAAGTCCACGGTTCGCTGCCCTGCCGCGTCACGATCCTGTTCGAAGGTGAGGAAGAGTCCGGCTCGCCGTCGCTAAAACCTTTCCTCGAAGCCAATGCGGCCGAACTCAAAGCCGACTATGCACTTGTCTGCGATACCAGCATGTGGGACCGGGACACGCCTGCGATCTCGGCGGGCTTGCGCGGGCTCGTCGGCGAGGAAGTCATCATCAAGGCGGCCGACCGCGACCTGCATTCGGGCTATTTCGGTGGTGCTGCCGCCAACCCGATCCGCATCCTGACCGGCATCCTCGCCGGGCTTCATGACGAAAACAGCCGCGTGACGCTCGAAGGCTTCTACGAAGGCGTCGAGGAAACCCCGGCCCAGATCAAGGCTGCATGGGAGACGCTTGGCCAGACCGCGGAAAAATTCCTCGGCGAAATCGGCCTGTCGATCCCGTCTGGTGAAAAGAACCGTTCGGTCCTCGAACTCACCTGGGCCCGCCCGACCGCCGAGATCAACGGCATCACCGGCGGCTACACCGGCGAAGGCTTCAAGACGGTGATTGCCGCGCAGGCTTCCGCCAAGGTCTCCTTCCGCCTGGTCGGCAACCAGAACCCGGAGAAGATCCGCGAAGCTTTCCGCGCCTATGTGCGCTCGAAGGTGCCGGCGGACTGCACGGTCGAATTTCACGCCCATGGCGGTTCGCCGGCAATCCAGCTGCCCTACGATTCGAACCTGCTCAACACGGCAAAGCTCGCCCTTTCCGACGAATGGCCGAAGCCGGCCGTGGTCATCGGCATGGGCGGCTCGATCCCGATCGTCGGCGACTTCCAGAAGATGCTCGGCATGGAATCGCTGCTCGTCGGCTTCGGCCTTTCGGACGACCGCATCCATTCGCCGAACGAGAAATACGAGCTGCAATCCTATCACAAGGGCATTCGTTCCTGGATCCGCATCCTGAACGCGCTTGCCGCCTGATATCGAACGACGTCGTGGCGGGTCAGCCCGCCACGACCATCACCCCGCTTTCGAGATCATCACGACAAAGTCGGCGACAAGCGCTGCAAACACGCCGCTGCCGGTAACCACTACGCCGATGAAGAAGATGCGCGTCGCCTGACCGTAGACCTTTGGCTGCAGCGACCGCAGCTGCAGAAAGTCCCAGAGCGCATGCATCTGCAAAAGGATGCCGATCGCCAACAGGATGACGGCGGGAAGATCGCCCATATTCCATGGCACCGGATTGGCTGCCCACTGGGTGAGAAAGCCCAGCGAAAACGACAGCACCACGCCGACGACCGTCACCGTTCCATTGCGAAAAACCGGCTCGATCGGCTTTTCCTCATCGTTCTGCATCCGCCCGCCTCCGCTTTACCGTGTCGTGTTCGCGATTTCTTGACCAAACACCGGCTCCTGCCGGGGCATCGATCCTTGACCTGCTCGACCTCAGATGCTTCCCTTTTGCAAAACAAATCAGAATGGGAAATTGGATCGTTGGCAAGTGTGAGGACCGAGACGTCGCGTTCCGGACGCGAAACTGTGACGGGCTGGAGCCGCGATCGCGGCTGCTTTCATGAACAGATGCGTCCCGAGATAAAGGCGACGCCGTCGAAAGGGCCTTCGGCCAAGATTGTTGCAGCGATCGCGACACCGGTATGAGCAGGCTGCGCGCGTATTTCTGGCCCGTCGTCGGGCTGGCGGCGATCATCTTTTCGGTGCATGCGCTCTATCACGAGCTGAGCGGTCTCTCGCTGGACGAATTCATCGCCAGCTTCAAGGCGATTTCCCTGAGAAGCTGGCTGCTGGCGATCGGCGCAACGCTGGTCGCCTATGCAGCACTTGCCGGCTACGACAAGCTGGCGCTCGATCACCTCGGCCATCGTATCTCGCTGTGGTTCATCACCGTCTGCTCGTTCACCACCTATGCGCTCTCGCACAATCTTGGCGCCTCCGTCTTTTCGGGCGCTGTCGTGCGCTACCGGGCCTACCGATCGAAAGGGCTGACGCCGGGCGAAGTCGGCGTGCTCGTCGCCTTCTGCTCGTTCACCTTTACGCTCGGCACCCTGATGCTCTCGGCGATCGTGCTTCTGGTCAAACCGGAGATCATCGAGCGGTTCGCCGAGTTCCTGCCGGTCGAAATGTCGCTGACGACGGGCGTGCTGATCCTGGTCGTGATCGCGCTCTATGTGATCGGCAGCCTCGTCGGCCTGCCGTCGATCCGCACACGCTGGTTCCAGCTGCATTATCCCAAGCCCTCGATCGTGCTGCGGCAGCTGGTGATCGCGCCGGTCGAGCTGATCGGTGCCGCCGGGATCATCTATTTCGCCCTGCCGGAAGCCGGCAATCCGGGTTTCATCGTCATTCTCGGGATCTTTCTGGCGTCGTTTTCGGCAGCACTCTTGTCGCACGCGCCGGGCGGACTTGGCGTTCTTGAGCTCGTCTTCATCGCCGCCCTGCCGGAAATGGATCCGGCCGACGTGCTGGCGGCGCTGGCGATCTTCCGGATCCTCTATCTCGTCATCCCGTTCATCATGGCGCTCGCCGTAATCCTGGTGTTCGAACGGTCAAGATTCCTTGCGGAGCGGCGCGGACCTATTCAGTAGAGGTCGTCGTCACGGGGCGTTGCAGACGGTCGGAAGGGCCGCCTCCAGCGGTCCCTTCACTTCCTTGAGGCGCGCCGCTTCGATCTGATAGGGCGTGAACGGCGGCACCTGCAGCGAAGGATTGATGATCCGCGTCACGTAGCAGCCGGCGAAGAAGCGTACCCGCGAACGTTTTTCGATCGACTTCACCGCCACCGGAACAGCCGAATAGATGCTGCCGGCGCCGGCCTCGGTCTTCACCTTGCCGAGCTTTATTTCGACCGAAACGGTGCGGTCGTAACCGCGCGTGAAAGTCCTGTAACCGCCAACCGGTTTCGATTCGCCGAAATAACCGTAGGCGCGCGCATATTCCTTGCGATTGATGGCGTTGTAGAGCGAGCGAACGACTGCTGCACCATCCGATCGGTCGTCGATATAGGCGACGTTGTCCTGCGCCAGAGCTTCGGAATTCACGGCAGCGAGCGTCGAAAACACCAGCACGGCGGCGGACGGAAACGTCATGGCACTCCTCCTGATCGGCTTTTGGGGCAGCCAACCGAGCACAACATCAAGGCGAAGCCATAGCAAGATTCGCCAAAATATCGATATCGCGTCAGGTCGACGGCAGGCCCGCCTTGCGGCGGGCAACGACGCGCTCGCGCCAGACGGTGAAGATGCCGGCCGCAACCACGAGCACCGAGCCGGCAACCATGTTGGTGGTCAGCGTCTCACCGAAGAGGCTGACGCCCATGATCGACGCGAAGACCAGCTGCAGATAGGTCAGAGGCTGGACGGCGACCGCGTCCAGCACGTCATAGGCACGGATGAGGAAATAATGGCTCGTGGTTCCCGTGAGGCACAAGAGCAGCATCCAACCCCAATCGGGTGGCGACAGCGTCGTCCAGAAGAATGGGCCGACAAGGCTGATCGCCACGGCGCCGACGATGCCGGTGTAGAAGAAGCTCGTCATCGCCGGATCGTCGCGGCTGACCAGCCGCGTGACGATGACATAGAGGGCAAAGACAAGTGCTGCGGCCAAGGGCAACAGGAATGTGAGTTCGAACGCGCCTTCGGCCGGTTTCAGGATCAGAAGTACGCCGATGAGCCCAACCGAGATTGCCAGCCATCGGCGCCAGCCGACACGCTCGCCCAGAAGCGGCATCGACAGAAGCGCTACGAACAGCGGTGTCGCTGAAAGGATCGCCTGCGAATGCGCCAGCCCAACCATCGTGAAAGAGGTAATGATCATGACGATCTGCAGCGGCAGCAGCAGCCCGCGCAGTACCTGAAGCAATGGCTGTTTCGTCGTCGCCGTCAGCTTGAGCCCTCCCGTTGCGCGGGCGGCCAGCGCCACGGCGAACAGGGCAAAGGCCCAATAGCGGATCATCGCCACGAAGACCGGCGGATAGACACTGCCCAGATGTTTGGAGATGCCGTCCTGGATCGCAAAGATAACGATGGCGAGGAGCGCGTAGATATAGCCGTTTGCCTTGGAGCCCATGAACCGCGCCGATACACCCGCAACACCGACAGGACCAGCAAAATCTGCGTCGCCGTTCAGGTGCTTTCGTTACGAGCGCGGGGGTCCAGACATGAAAAGAGCCCCGCGCGGGAGGAGGTGCACGGGGCTCTCAAACTTGACCGGTGACTGGGAGGAGGAGTGCCACCGATCCGCATCGGGCGCCGCGGGAGGAGGTGCAGCGCTTCGATAAGTGTTACAATAATCATGCGTCGCAATATTTTCAAGGGCGGATTTGTTGCATCGCACAATTTTCACCCAAAATCATGTCCGCAATCTATTACCGGTTGCGTATATGAGTGGCGATTGGCGTTAAAGGTTGCAAACCACAACTGAAGATAGCCGATATGACGGCGCACATCTTCCTAGACATGCGGGCGTTTTTGGTTCCTTAGATGCCATTGCACCTAGGAATTGCAGGCTCTTTCTTGAAGTTATTGCTCCAGGTCCCGACCGCGATCATCGTTCTCCTGATTCTGACGACCTGGCTTGCCAGCCTGCGCCTCGTTGTTGTGCCGCCCGGTTCGTACCGGTTGACCGCGATGACCACACTGGTCTTTCAAGGTCACGGCTACCGCCTGGTCGACAGTCCGCAAGCGATGTGTACCCGCCAGGCCTACCCGGCGCGCGACTGCGATGCGATGGCTACCAACAAGCTGGCAAAGACCGTCCTGCTGCGACTGCCTTTCAGCCAATGGCTTTACGAGTACACCGAACCAGACCGCAGCAAGCAGGCGAAGCTCGTCGGCGAAACACCGCTCAGGAGTTCGATCGACTAGAGCAACGACGTTCGATCTACCTCCATAACCCTGGCGCAGCCTCCGCCGGAACAAAATCGTGATTTCGAGCGGCTCGCGTTGCAGGTTAGGATTTCACGCGTGGGCGAGAAGGAGAAGATCATGAAGATCATTCTGGTGACTGTGGCCACCGTCGGCCTGTCCGCCTCCGCGGCATTTGCCGAATGCGCCTATCACGCCAAGACCAATGCAGCGGTCGATACGACAACAACCACCGCCAGCATCACGACGGAAAGCCAGCCGACGTCCGAAGAAATTGTGCTCCTGAAAAAGACCGATCGCGTGGTTCAGGACGAAAAGGCCGCCGAATAGGGCCGGCATCGACACAGACACAATGCCGGATCGTGCACGTCGGCGGCAACTGCGGCCAATTCCTCCGCTGTTGATGATGGCGCGTGCGCGTGGCTCCGCGCGATTGATGCTGGCAGGCGTGCGCGAACGAAGCGGCAAAGCCTGGGGCTTCAAATCCGGCAAGCTGTTGAAGACCATGCATATTTTACAATTCGGTTTTTAACCCCCCCTTAAATTGCCGCATTTAAAGTTCACCGCATCGCCATGGCGGGTCGAGCGATCAATTTTTCCCCGCCTTTAGGATTGCGTTCGCTGCTGGGGCGGACGACTGGGCGCCCGCAATGCGGCATGAGGGGTAAATCCAAACGGCATGGCAGCAAGCGGCAAGTCAGGACAACGGATCGAGCCCTCGTTCGGCGGCAACGCCGAAGACGATGACGATTTTCGCATCGAGGCCAGCGATCGCGTGACCGGCGGCAGCCGCAAACCTGCGCGTGGCAAATCGGCTCCTGCGCCCAAGAAGAAGGCTCAGCGCAGCAAGCGCGGCGGAACGCGCCGCGGCTCGGGCGGAGGCGGCGGTTTCATCGGTCTCGTGCGCACGCTGTTTTACTGGTGCATTGTGCTCGGCATCTGGGGCGCGATGGGCGTCGGCGGCCTGGTGCTCTATTACGGCGCGCGCATGCCGAGTGCTGAAAGCTGGTCGATCCCCGAGCGTCCGCCCAACGTCAAGATTCTCTCCGTCAATGGCGACATCATCGCCAATCGCGGCACGACCGGCGGCGAAGCGCTGTCGCTCGAAAACATGTCACCCTATATCCCGCAGGCGGTGATCGCCATCGAAGATCGCCGGTTCTATTCGCATTTCGGCGTCGACCCTCTGGGCCTGGCGCGCGCCATGCTGACGAACGTCACCACCGGCCGAATGGTCCAGGGCGGCTCGACACTGACCCAGCAGCTTGCCAAGAACCTGTTCCTGTCGCCGGAGCGGACCCTGGAACGAAAGGTTCAGGAGGTGCTACTCGCCTTCTGGCTGGAGCAGAAATATTCCAAGGACCAGATCCTGGCGATGTACCTCAATCGGGTGTTCTACGGCTCGAACGCCTACGGCGTTGAGGCGGCGTCGAGGCGCTACTTCAACAAATCGGCGCGCGACGTGAACCTCGGCGAGGCGGCGCTGCTGGCCGGCCTGTTGAAGGCGCCTTCCCGCCTGTCGCCCGCCCGTGACCCGAAGGCCGCGGAAGAGCGCGCCCAGGTCGTGCTCGGCGCCATGCGCGAGGAAGGCTTCGTTACCGACAGCGAGATCAAGACGGCGATGTCGCAGACGCCGACCAAGGCCAAGAGCTATTGGTCGGGTGCCGAACACTATGTCGCCGACATGGTGATGGACCAGCTTCCCGGCATGATCGGCGACGTCAAGGAAGACCTGATCGTCGACACCACCATCGACCTCAATCTGGAAAAGCAGGCGGAGGAGGCGATCAGCGCCACGCTTGCGGGCGACGGCGCCAAGCTCGACGCCTCGCAGGCAGCCCTCGTTTCGATCGACGGCACCGGCGCCATCCGCGCGCTGGTCGGTGGCAAGGACTACGCCGAGAGCCAGTTCGACCGCGCCTCCAAGGCCAAGCGCCAGCCGGGCTCGGCCTTCAAGCCCTTCGTCTACGCGGCAGCGCTTGAGATCGGCCGCACGCCGATGTCGATCCGCAACGACGGCCCGGTCAGAATCGGCAACTGGACGCCCGAGAATTACGACCAGAAATACCGCGGCGAAGTTACGCTCGCCGACGCGCTCGCCAACTCGCTAAACACCATCGCCGCGCAGCTGGTGATGGAGGTCGGCCCACAGAACGTGGTGAAGGTGGCGCATCGCCTGGGGATCGATTCCGAGATGCAAGCCAACGCCTCGATCGCGCTCGGCACCTCGGAAGTGAGCCTGGTCGAACTGACCTCGGCCTATGCCCCGTTCATGAACGGTGGCTTCAAGGCGACGCCGCATGTCATTCGCCGGATTTCGAAGGCCGATGGCACGGTGCTTTACGAAAACACCTACGACAACCCGCCGCGCGTGCTCGATCCGGCCATCGTCAGCGAAATGAACCAGATGATGGTGCGGGTGCTGACCAACGGCACCGGCAAGAAGGCGCGTCTGAAGGGCTGGGAGGCGGCCGGCAAGACCGGTACCACTCAATCCTTCCGCGATGCGCTTTTTGTCGGCTACACCTCGAACCTCACCACCGGCGTCTGGTTCGGCAATGACGACGGCAAGTCGATGAAGAAGGTCACCGGCGGCGGCCTTCCGGCCAAGGCCTGGCACGACTTCATGGTGGCCGCACATGATGGCCTTTCGCCCTCGCCGCTGTTCGGCACAACCGGGGTGCAGCCGGTCTTCGATGACGGAGGTGCGCCTGCCGCGGCGGGCGACATGCTTTCCGGCGACCCGAACGCGTTTCCTGAGCCGCCTGTAGGCGTCGACGGCTCGGCCGCCGTGCAGCAGACCCGGCCTTTGCCTGAGGGCAGTGGCGGCATGGTGCCGCCGGCAGACGTCGGCGAGACCACCGGCGCCACCAAGCGCACGACGCTTTTCGATATCCTGACGGGCGGCTGAGGCGGCGCAAACGGCGCCGTCCTGGCAGTTTGCAGCCGCCCCTGCCGCGGGTCGAGCATCTATTGTAGGCCGCACGCCAATCGCAGGCTTGCTTTTGCCCCCAATCGCCCCGCAGAATGCCTTGCAGTCCGAAACGCCGGTCCTTATATACGCCGCATCGGCGCAGCCACCGCTGCGAAGAAATCCAAAGACCATCCCGTTAGGGACTGTCTCACGAATGCCTGACCGGGTTCCGACAGTCCGCTGCAAGGAGAGAACGACATGGCTAAAGTTATTGGTATTGACTTGGGAACGACCAACTCCTGCGTCGCCGTCATGGACGGAAAAGATGCGAAGGTCATCGAAAATGCCGAGGGTGCGCGCACGACCCCCTCGATGGTGGCGTTCAGCGAAGACGGCGAACGTCTCGTTGGCCAGCCGGCAAAGCGCCAGGCCGTCACCAACCCGGAAAACACGCTTTTTGCGATCAAGCGCCTGATCGGCCGGACCTTCCAGGATCCGACCACGCAAAAAGACAAGGACATGGTTCCTTACAAGATCACCAAGGCTGACAATGGCGACGCCTGGGTCGAAGCGCATGGCAAGGATTACTCGCCGTCGCAGATCTCCGCCATGATCCTTCAGAAAATGAAGGAAACCGCCGAATCCTACCTCGGTGAAAAGGTCGAAAAGGCCGTCATCACCGTTCCGGCCTACTTCAACGACGCCCAGCGCCAGGCAACCAAGGATGCCGGCAAGATCGCGGGCCTCGAAGTGCTGCGCATCATTAACGAGCCGACCGCTGCCGCGCTCGCCTATGGCCTCGACAAGAAGGACGGCAAGACGATCGCCGTCTACGACCTTGGCGGCGGCACCTTCGATATCTCGGTTCTCGAAATCGGCGATGGCGTCTTCGAAGTGAAGTCGACAAACGGCGACACCTTCCTCGGCGGCGAAGACTTCGACATGCGTCTCGTCCAGTATCTCGCCGGCGAGTTCAAGAAGGAACAGGGCATCGACCTGAAGAACGACAAGCTCGCTCTTCAGCGCCTCAAGGAAGCGGCCGAAAAGGCCAAGATCGAGCTGTCTTCGTCGCAGCAGACCGAAATCAACCTGCCGTTCATCACGGCGGATGCCTCCGGTCCGAAGCACCTGACCATGAAGCTGACCCGCGCCAAGTTCGAAGCGCTTGTCGACGACCTGATCCAGCGCACCGTTGCTCCGTGCAAGGCCGCGCTGAAGGATGCCGGCGTTTCGGCTGCCGAGATCGACGAAGTCGTTCTCGTCGGTGGCATGAGCCGCATGCCGAAGGTCCAGGAAACCGTAAAGCAGCTGTTCGGCAAGGAGCCGCACAAGGGCGTGAACCCGGATGAAGTCGTGGCCATGGGTGCTGCGATCCAGGCCGGCGTTCTGCAGGGCGACGTCAAGGACGTTCTGCTGCTCGACGTGACCCCGCTGTCGCTCGGCATCGAAACGCTCGGTGGCGTCTTCACCCGCCTGATCGAACGCAACACGACGATCCCGACCAAGAAGTCGCAGACCTTCTCGACCGCCGACGACAACCAGTCGGCCGTGACGATCCGCGTCTCCCAGGGCGAACGTGAAATGGCAGCCGACAACAAGCTGCTCGGCCAGTTCGACCTCGTCGGCATTCCGCCGGCACCGCGCGGCATGCCGCAGATCGAAGTGACCTTCGACATCGACGCCAACGGCATCGTGCAGGTATCGGCCAAGGACAAGGGTACGGGCAAGGAACACCAGATCCGCATCCAGGCATCCGGTGGCCTGTCCGACGCAGACATCGAGAAGATGGTCAAGGACGCCGAAGCCAATGCCGAAACCGACAAGAAGCGCCGCGAAGGCGTGGAAGCGAAGAACCAGGCAGAAAGCCTGATCCATTCTTCGGAAAAGTCGCTGAAGGACTACGGCGACAAGGTTTCGGAAACCGACCGCAACGCGATCTCCGACGCCATTGCCGCGCTGAAGACCGCCGTCGAGGCTTCCGAGCCGGACGCCGAAGACATCAAGGCCAAGACCAACACGCTGATGGAAGTCTCCATGAAGCTTGGTCAGGCGATCTACGAGGCCCAGCAGACGGACGCCGCCCATGCGGATGCCGCCGCTGACGCCGCGCGCGACGGCGATGTCGTCGACGCGGACTATGAAGAAGTCAACGACGAAGACGATCGCAAGCGGTCGGCCTAAGTCGCCCTCTCCTAGAGACGGAAAAGCCCGGGGCGACCCGGGCTTTTTTGTTGCCTTTTTACCCCTCAGGCGCCTGCGCCAGACAGCCTCTGAAGGACGTCGGCCCCGTGAGGCCCGCGCCGCTGAAACCGCCGCTACAGAGCATCCCTGGGGGCAGGAGTGCCACCCAAAGCGGGTCTACCGGGCGCGAGACCGGCAGAAACGTCATTTTTCCGACAAAAAACCGCATCCGCGGCCCGATGGGCTATGGTATCGCGCTTCAAGGTTTACTAAATCCTGTGGCAAGGTAACCAGGCAGCCGCCGGGCCCCCGCGCTGGCACGCCTTGTCAACAGGACAATCTTTGAAGAATGAAACGTGATCTTTACGAAACGCTTGGCGTTGCCAAGAACGCGGATGAGAAGGAGCTGAAGAGCGCCTTCCGCAAACTGGCGATGCAGTATCATCCGGACAAGAACCCCGGCGACGCCGCCTCGGAAAAGACCTTCAAGGAAATCAACCAAGCCTACGAGACGCTCAAGGACCCGCAGAAGCGCGCGGCCTATGATCGTTACGGCCACGCAGCCTTCGAGCAGGGCGGCATGGGCAACGGCTTTGGCGGTAGCGCCGGTGGCGCAGGCGGTTTCTCCGACATCTTCGAAGACATCTTCGGCGAGATGATGGGTGGCGGGCGCCAGCGGCGTTCATCGGGTGGCCGCGAGCGCGGCGCCGATCTGCGCTACAACATGGAAATCTCGCTGGAAGAGGCCTATTCCGGCAAGACCGCGCAGATCCGGGTGCCGACCTCGATCACCTGCGACGTCTGCACCGGGTCCGGTGCCAAGCCTGGCACCAGCCCGAAGACCTGCGGAACCTGTCAAGGCTCGGGCCGCGTACGCGCCGCCCAGGGATTCTTCTCGATCGAGCGCACTTGCCCGACCTGCGGCGGCCGCGGCCAGACGATCACCGATCCCTGCACCAAGTGCCACGGCCAGGGCCGCGTCACCGAGGAGCGCACGCTCTCCGTCAACATTCCGGCCGGCATCGAAGACGGCACTCGCATTCGCCTCTCCGGCGAAGGGGAAGCGGGCCTGCGCGGTGGACCAGCGGGCGATCTCTACATCTTCCTCTCGGTCAAGCCGCACGAGTTCTACCAGCGCGATGGCGCCGATCTCTATTGCAGCGTGCCGATCTCGATGACGACGGCGGCGCTTGGCGGCAAGTTCGACGTCACCACGCTCGACGGCACCAAGTCGCGCGTGACCGTGCCGGAAGGCACCCAGGCCGGCAAGCAGTTCCGCCTGAAGGGCAAGGGCATGCCGGTGCTACGTTCCAGCCAGACCGGCGATCTCTACATCCAGATGCAGATCGAGACGCCGCAGAAGCTGACCAAGCGTCAGCGCGAGCTGCTACAGGAATTCGAGCAGATCTCGTCGAAGGACAACAATCCGGAATCCGCCGGCTTCTTCGCCCGGATGAAGGATTTCTTCGACACGCTGAGCGACTGACGCTCAGCGGTTGCCCCTACTGCATGTTTCCTTAGATCCTATCCGATCTAAGGATAAAAACATGCAGCAATTCAAAGTGCTACAGCGACCTTTGCGCGTCCAATAAGACGCACGGCGCTGTAGGATCACGTCATGGCCGCAAGCTGCCACAGCCCGGCCATGACGACCGCGGCTCCCGCGACGCGGGACAGCATCCGGCCGCCGGGCACCACCTTTTCGGCGAGCACGAAAATCGCGATCACCGCGATCCACAGGACGTTCATCACGCCGCCGATGAACAGGAGCGCCATCAGCGCCCAGCAGCAGCCGACACAATAAAGGCCGTGAAGAAGACCGAGCTGGTAGGCGCCGCCGGCATCGCGGCGAAAGCCGCCATGGCTCTGGATGAACATGAGCGGCGCCTGGCACTGCCTTAGGCAGGCGTCCTTCAACGCCGTCCATTGAAACAGTCCGACCGAAATCAGGATGATGCCGCTGAGAATACGGCTGCCGCTCGCCAGCATCGGCGTCAGCAGCAGAGCAGACTCCAGCAGCCATTGCCCGAGCGTCGCCAGAGCCGCAAACAGGACCCAGGCGGTGAGATAGCCGCCGGCAAAAAAGCCGGTCGCGGCAAACGGCCTGTCGTCGAGCGCCGCCTGCCGCCCGACACGGGCAAAGAGCAGGATCATCGGCGTTGCCGAAGGCGTCATCATGCCGACCATCATCACCGCCCACATGACAAAGGCATAGGCGAAGGTCGACACACTCCAGGGACGGAAGGCGACGTCGGCCATCGACGCCATGGCACCCGGCGACATGTCCATGGCCATGCCCTCGTCTGTGCCCATCGCCATGTCGCCGCTCATGCCATCGCCAGAGGCCGGCACGTGCGCCATGGCCTCCATGCCGACTGCCAGCCAGAGAATATAGAGCCAGGTAATTCCGGTCAGCGCCAACAGCGAGACCACGACGATGAGCCGGTCGCGCCTTAAAAGCGTTTCGAGCGCAGTGTCGGCCATGGGCGTCAGTGAACCACGCCGCTTTCAGACAGATGCATGCTGGCGAAATGGGCGTGCGAATCCGGAATGGACAGCGTCAGCGGCCCCTTCGTGTCGGCCCACCCGCGTCCAACCTCGCAGACGTCGTATTCGAAGCCCTGCGGCAGGTTGATGCGTGCCTGATGCGGGTTTCCGGTCACGGGGTTCAAGATCGGCTCGCCACGCGCCACGATCCACCCGGGCACATTCAGCCGTGCTGTCCGCGCGCCGACATCGACGTCGAAGTCGATCTCGGCAAAGACCGGGTCGTGAAAGGTTTCGAAGGTGGTGGCGAACACCTGGAAGAAGGTTGCTCCCGGCTCGGTATCCTGGCCGCTCATGATGCGCAGCAGCGACTCGCGCTGGGCCGGCGTGGCACGGATGTCGACGATCGGCACGACCTCACCCCTGCCCTCATGAATTGCACCGGGCCAAGCCGCAATGATCCCGCATCTCAAGCCGTCGAGGCGCGTGTCGCCGTGATGGCCCGTCTCGATCTCAAATCCACCGACGGCGCAGCAATTGCCGTGGGTCGGCAGCGCATTGAACTGGCAGGGGCAGCCATAGGCGCAATTGCAATGAATGAATTCTCGACCCTTGATCGTCCAATTGACACTCGTCATCGTCTCCTCCCGGATCTGATCGGTGTGGGATCTGCTTCATTCCGCTCGACTGTTCGACGACTTATTAGGTTTCAAGAATATACTCTCCTCCGGGCGCCCTGCCAACGCCGCCCGCGGCGTGCCGTCGATGACGAACAGGACTTTGCCGCCACGCGCGATCGAACGCGCGCGGCGGCAACAGACAGGTGAGTATCAGAGCGTGGCCATGCCACCATCGATGATCAGTTCGGCGCCCACCGTGAAGGCGGCCTCGTCTGAGGCGAGGAAGACAATTGCCTTGGCAATCTCGCTTGCATCGCCGAAGCGGCCGAGCGGGATCTGCGCGGCGATCGATGCGACGATCTCCTTGTTTTCGGCAGGCGTGGCACCGTGTCCGTCATGCAGTGGCGTCTTGATCGGGCCGGGGCTGACCGCATTGACGCGAATGCCGCGGCCGATCAGTTCGCCCGAAAGCGTCTTGGCAAGCGACAGGAGCGCCGCCTTGCTGAGCGCGTAGACGCTGGAGGTCGATGCCGATATGGGCGTTGATCGAGGTGTTGAGCACGATCGAGGCGGGGTTGGAGAAGATCGGCAGCAGCGCCTGGATCAGGAAGAACGGGCCCTTGACGTTGATCGCGAGCGACTGGTCGAAGCTGGCTTCGTCCCATTTTTCGATCGGCTGAAGCTTGGCGATGCCGGCGTTGACGAAGAGGATGTCAAGATGGCCGAAGGCGGCCTTGACTTGCTCGGCAACCGCCGCCTGTCCGGCGGCGTTGCCGGCATCGGCCTGGATGATGACGGCGCCTTCGCCGAGTATCTTGCGTGCTTCGGCAATGTTCTTCGGATTGGTGCCGGTAACGGCGACCCGGGCACCCTCGGCGATGAACTGGCGCGCCGTTTCGAGGCCGATGCCGCTGGTGCCGCCGGTGATGAGCGCGGTCTTGTTGTGCAAACGTGGCATGATGGAATTCCTTCTTTTGGGTTGGCCTGGCTGTTGGGTTGGCTTGGGACCGGTCTTCTTTCCATCGACCGCCGTCCTTCGTTGCCAATAGATATGGCCGAAGATTGCCGTTCGGATTAGTCTGCCAATGATGGAACTCGAATTCGGAAATGCCGAACGATGCTGAAGATCGAAGGAATTGCTGCCTTTGTCGCAGTTGCGGAAGCCGGCTCGATCAGCGAGGCGGCGCGCCGGCTGCGGCTGTCGAAATCCGTGATCAGCGAACGGGTCTCGGACCTGGAACGCCACCTGAACGCAACGCTGTTGCATCGCACGACGCGCAAGCTGACTCTCACCGAAGATGGCATCGCCTTTCGCGAGCGCGCGGTGCGGATCGTCAGCGAGGTGCAGGCCGCCGCCAGCGATCTGGCGGAGCGCCGCGGGACGCTGACCGGACCATTGCGGATCGCCGCCCCGGTCAGTTTCGGGCATCTGCATCTCGGGCCTGCCCTTTACCCCTTTCTGGCGGCACATCCCGAGGTCGAATTGACGCTCGATCTCGACGATCGCCGGGTCGATGTCGCCTCGGAGGGTTATGACGCCATCGTGCGCCACGGGATCATCGCCGATTCACGGCTGGTCGTGTGGAAGCTTGCCAAAAGCAGGCGCCTGCTGGTCGCCTCGCCCGACTATCTCGATCGCAACGGCACGCCGGCCTCGCTTGCGGAACTCAACGATCACCGCGGTATCTTCTACACCAATCGCGGCGCTTCCGACTGGCGGTTCGAGGGGCCGACCGGTTCGACCGTTATCCGCGCCCGCATGGCGCTGCGCATCAACAACGGCGACATGATCCACGATGCTGCCGTCGCCGGGCTCGGCATCGCGCTGCTGCCGACATTCATCTGCGGTCCTGCGGTGCGCGACGGTCGGCTTCGCGAGATCGATGTCGGTTTTCGCCCAGAGCCGGAATTCATCTACATGGCCCATCCGGAGGGCCGACGGCCGTCGGCCAAGCTCCGGGCAATTACCGATCATCTGAAGAAGACCTTTGGCGATCCTCCGCACTGGGACCCGTGAACCGCTGCGCGGCTGTGGGCGCGACCGTTCATGCGCAACCCCCATTCGCTACATCTTGATGGGCGCCGCCCAAGTCGCGATCACGACCGGGCCGGATATCCCGGACGAGCCTTGCAACCGAAAGTCGGACGCCTGTTCCCTGAACTGGATCGTCTCATGACGCTCAGTCCCACCGCCAATGCGGAGGCTCTCTCCCCAACCGCGAGCCCCGCCCCCGGCATTGCAGCCGGAGGCGGACAGGGTCACAGGAACAGATCGACTGCGAAGTAGGTGAGCGCCGAAATCGCAGCAGCGGCCGGCATCGTCACGAACCAGGCGATGACAATGTTGCCGGCAAGGCCCCAGCGCACCGCCGAGACACGCTTGGCGGCACCCACGCCGATGATCGCGCCGGTGATCGTGTGGGTGGTCGACACCGGAATGCCGAGCCAGGTGGCGGCAAACAGCGTGATGGCGCCGCCGGTTTCCGCGCAGAAGCCCTGCATCGGATTGAGCTTGGTGATCTTCGAGCCCATGGTGTGCACGATGCGCCAACCGCCCAACAGCGTGCCGAGCGCGATCGCCGCCTGGCAGGTGATCACCACCCAGAACGGCACATAGAACTCGGAGCCGAGATAGCCCTGCGAGAACAAGAGCACGGCGATGATGCCCATGGTCTTTTGCGCATCGTTGCCGCCGTGGCCGAGCGAATAGAGCGACGCCGAGACGAACTGCATCACCCGAAAGGTACGGTCGACAGCAAAAGGCGTCCGGCGCACGAACAGCCAGGAAACGATGAGGATCAGGAGCAGCGCCAGGAAGAAGCCGATCATCGGCGACATCACGATGGCGCCGACCGTCTTCAAGAGACCGGTCCAGACGATGGCATCGCCGCCAGTGCGGGCTAGGCCGGCACCGACGAGGCCGCCGATCAGCGCATGCGACGAACTCGACGGAATGCCGAAGATCCAGGTCGCGATGTTCCAGACGATCGCCCCCATCAGGGCCGAGAAGATCACCAGCGGCGTAACGATGCCGGGATCGATGATGCCGCGTCCGAGCGTCTCGGCCACATGCAGGCCGAAAAACAGGAAGGCGATGAAATTGAAGAACGCCGCCCACATGACCGCATATTGCGGCCGGAGCACCCGGGTCGAAACGATGGTTGCGATCGAGTTGGCGGCGTCATGCAGCCCGTTGAGAAAGTCGAAGAACAGGGCGATTGCAATGAGGGCGACGAGCAACGGCAGGGCGAGCGTCGCGTCCATCAGACGTTCTCGATCACGATGCCGCTGATCTCGTTGGCGACGTCCTCGAAGCGGTCGACGACCTTCTCGAGCTCGCCGTAGATCTCGCTACCGATAATGTAGGCCATGGCATTGTTGGCACCGTAGCGGCGGAAAAGATCCTTCAGGCCCTGGTCGTGCAGCTCGTCGGACCGGCCTTCGATGCGCGTGACCTCTTCGGCGATGGCGATGAGCCGGCCGTGGTTGACGCCGATGCGATTGAGCAGCGGAATGGCCTCGGCGATCAGGTGCGCCGCCTGGACGACGATGACGCCCATTTCCTTCATGCCCGGATCGAAGGTCTTCTGCTCGTAGAGCCGGATGGTCTTGACCGTCTTGTGCATCATGTCGATGGCATCGTCCATCGACTGGATGAGATCCTTGATGTCGCCACGATCGAACGGCGTGATGAAGGAGCGACGAACGGCCAGAAGCACTTCGCGGGTGACACCGTCTGCCTCGTCTTCAAGCGCGACGATCCGGTCGCAGTGCTTTTCGAGATCGTCGCCGCCGGCGAGGAGCTTGTCGAGCGCTTCGGCGGCACCGACGACGGTACGCGAATGTTGCGCGAAGAGATCGAAAAAGCTGTCTTCGCGGGGAAGGAGTTTGCGGAACCAAGCCAGCATCACAAATATATCCGTTCGTGGATTGTCATGCGGCTGTCATATTGTACGCAAGCGATCAAGAAAAGCGCTGAACGACTGGGATTATAAGGCTTTCCCCGCCGTTATCGCGCAATTTTGCCTGGAAATGACTCAGGTCACCTTTCGTCTTGCCTTAAAGCCCGCTTTCGTCCTACTGCATAGCTCCTTAAATCGGCATCGATTTATGGAGCTATGCAGCAAGTGTTGCAGCGTCCTTTGCACGTCCTGTTCGACGCGTGGCGCTGCGACTGGCGCCGACGTCGAATCCGGACCCGAAATGCCACAAAAGGTCTTTCTCAATCGCCTGAAGCTGAGCGAGTTCCGCAATTATGCGGCGCTGTCGCTGGCGCTCGACCAGAGGCACGTCGTGCTGACCGGCGAGAACGGCGCCGGCAAGACCAATCTGATGGAAGCGGTGTCGTTTCTGTCGCCAGGCCGTGGCCTCAGGCGTGCGGCCTATGCCGATGTCGCTCGCGTCGGCGCAAGCGACGGCTTCTCGGTCTTTGCCGAAGTCGTGGGCATGGAAGGCCCGGTCGAGATCGGTACCGGCACGGCCGGCACCAGTGAGGGGCAATCACGACGCCTGCGGCTGAACGGCACGACAGCGAGTACGGTCGATGAGCTGACCGACCATCTGCGCGTGCTGTGGCTGACGCCGGCCATGGACGGGCTCTTCACCGGCCCGTCGGCCGATCGCCGCCGTTTCCTCGATCGGCTGGTGCTTTCGCTCGATCCGGAGCATGGGAAGCGCGCCAGCGAATTCGACCGTGCCATGCGTAGCCGCAATCGGCTCCTCAGCGACTTTCGTCCCGACCCGGCCTGGTTGACTGCCATCGAGCGGGAAATGGCGGGGCTCGGCGTGTCGATGGCGCTCGCACGGCAGGAGATGCTGGGTCTGCTGACGGCGCTCGTCGAGAGAAACACCGGCGACAGCGTCTTTCCATCTGCGCGCCTGGCGCTGGCGGGCTTCCTCGACGACGAGAGCCACAAGCCAGCCTTCGACCTCGAAGAACAATATCTCACCATGCTGCGCGAGGGCCGGGCGCGCGACGCGGCCGCCGGCCGGACACTGGACGGACCGCACCGCACCGACCTCCTGATTCGCCACCGCGAAAAGGACATGGAAGCCGAGCGCTGCTCGACCGGCGAGCAAAAGGCGCTGCTCGTCGGCCTGGTTCTTGCCCATGCGCGCCTCGTCGGCGACATGACCGGTCACGCTCCTATCCTGCTGCTCGACGAGATCGCCGCGCATCTCGACATGGGCCGCCGCGCCGCCCTATTCGATCTCGTCGACGGACTTGGCGGCCAGGCCTTCATGACCGGGACGGACCGTGCGATGTTCGACGCGCTCGGCGATCGCGGCCGGTTCCTGACGGTGGAGCACGGAAGCGTATCGGGATGATGGAACCGATCATGGAAAGTGTCCGCTCATGACTAGTACAAGCCTCGAATCATCGGAAATTGCCCGCTACGCGCGCCACATCATGCTGCCCGAACTCGGCGGTGGGGGGCAACAGAAACTCAAGGCGGCGCGCGTTCTCGTCATTGGCGCCGGCGCCTCGGCGCTCCTGTTCTTCAATATCTCGCCGCCGCGGCATCGGCACGCTGGGCATCGTCGACGATGACGTGGTGTCGCTGTCGAACCTGCAGCGGCAGGTGATCCACCGCACGGCCGATATTGGCCAGACAAAGGTCGAGAGCGCCTCGGCAGCGATCGGCGCGCTCAATCCGCATGTGGTGGTCGAGAGGCATCCCCTTCGTCTGGCAGCCGACAACGCCGAGGCGCTGTTGCGCCAATATGATCTGGTGATCGACGGCTCGGACAATTTCGACACGCGCTATCTCGCCGCCGATACGGCAGCAGCCGTCGGCATACCGCTCGTCACCGGTGCAGTCGGCCGCTTCGACGGTTCGCTTACAGTGCTGATGCCTTATCGCTCGGGCGCGGATGGCGAACCGAACCCGTCCTACCGCGATCTCTTTCCCGAAGCGCCGCCGCCGGGCGTCGTGCCCTCCTGTGCCGAGGCCGGCATCATCGGCGCGCTCACCGGCGTCATCGGAACATTGCAGGCTATGGAAGCCATCAAGGTGATCGCCGGGATCGGCGAGCCACTCGTCGGTCGGCTGTTGATGTATGACGCTCTCTCGGCGCAATTCAGCACCATCCGCTATCGCCGGCGCAAGGACAGGAGCGCAGACTGATGCAGATCATCAGGATCGACGCTGCCTTCGATCGCTACAAGGAATTGCTGGCCCTGATCCTTGACGCCTTTGCCTATATGGACGGGCGGATTGATCCGCCATCCTCGGCCCATGCGCTAACGATTGAGGGGCTGAGCGAGAAGGCTTCGGCAGAAATTGGCTTCGTCGCCGTCGACGGCTCAGTGCTTGCCGGCTGCATCTTCTGCAAGCCGGAGACCGACTGCCTCTATATCGGCAAGCTTGCGGTTTCCGCGACCTGCCGGGGAAAAGGCGTCGGCCGACTGTTGCTTGCAAGCGCCGAAGCAGCGGCACGCGACCGCCACTTGGCCGCTCTGAGGCTGCTGACACGGATCGAACTCACCGAAAACCACAGGACGTTTTCGGCCTGGGGCTTCGTCGAAACCGACAGAACCGCTCACCCGGGCTTTACCCGGCCTACCTCGATCGAGATGCGCAAGACGCTTTGATCAGTCGCGAATCAATCGCGACCCGGCAGCACCCGATCCGGCGGCCGGTGACCGTCGAAGAAGGTGCGGATATTGATCACCACCTTGTCGCCCATGTCGATGCGACCCTCGAGCGTCGCCGAACTCATATGCGGCAACAGCACGACCTTGCCCTCGCCGGCGAGCTTGATGAGCTTGGGGTTGACCACGGGTTCATTCTCGAAAACGTCGAGCCCCGCACCGGCGATCTTGCCTTCGCGCAGGCACTTGATCAGCGCCGTCTCGTCGATGATGCCGCCGCGGGCGGTGTTGACGATATAGCTTTCCGGGCGCATCAGCGCGAGCCGACGGGCCGAAAGCAGGTGATAGGTCGCCGGCGTCGAGGGGCAATTGACCGAGACGATATCGACGCGGGCAAGCATCTGGTCGAGGCTGTCCCAATAGGTCGCCTCCAGCATCTCCTCGGTCTCGGCCTTGACCCTGTGACGGTTGTGATAGTGGATCGACAGGCCAAAGGCCTTGGCACGGCGCGCGACCGCGGTGCCGATGCGGCCCATGCCGACGATGCCGATGCGCTTGCCGGCAATGCGCCGGCCGAGCATCCAGGTCGGAGACCAGCCGGCCCATTCGCCCTTGCGATCGGTCAGGATCTGCGCACCCTCGGCGAGCCGGCGCGGCACGGCGAGAATGAGCGCCATCGCCATGTCGGCGGTGTCCTCGGTCAAAACGTTCGGGGTGTTGGTGACGGTAATGCCCTTGCGTGCGGCCGCGTCGACATCGATGTTGTCGACGCCGTTGGAGAAACTGGCGATCAGTTTCAGTTGCGGGCCGGCCTGCTCGATCAACGCCGCATCGATGCGGTCGGTCACCGTCGGCACGAGCACGTCGGCGCGCTTCACCGCCGCCACAAGCTCTGGTTGGCTGCGCGGCGTATCATCGATGTTCAGTTCGGCGTCGAAGAGCTCACGCATTCTGGTTTCGACGATGTCCGGCAGTTTCCGGGTGATGTAGACCTTGGGCTTCTTCTTGCTTGTCATTGCTGCGATGGGCCTTGTTGACGGGTCCTTAACCAAGTTGGGCGATACTTTCTCCCTGTAGCCGCAATTTCTACCAGACCCGGTCGGGAAGACAAACAAAACTCGCTGCGTCGTCCCCGCGATTTACGCCCCGGCCAAGAGCCCTGGGTGAACTGCGCCTGCAAGTTGCCACGGAAAATGAGCTTCGTCATGCGTCACGTCATTTCCAAACTCTCGTTAGCGTTGATCGCCGCCTGCATCGGCGCGGTCATCACGACGTCGGGTGCCCATGCCCAGGCCGCAAAGGGGGCCAGCGGATTGCCGCTGCCGCGTTTCGTCAGCCTGAAGGCCAAGAGCGTCAACCTGCGCATCGGCCCGAGCGTCGACTACGCGGTGGCGTTCCGCTACCTCAGGCCCGGCGTACCGGTGGAAATCATCCAGGAATACGATAACTGGCGCCGTATCCGCGACGCCGACGGCACGGAAGGCTGGGTGAACCAGGCCCTTCTGTCGGGCGACCGCACGGCCGTCACCGCGCCATGGATGCGCGGCAAGGGCGAAGGCGTCTTCGTCAACCTGCGCCGCGAGCCGCAGAGCACGGCAGGGATCGTTGCGCGCATGGAGCCCGGCGTGGTCATCCGTGTGGGTGAATGCAATGGCGACTGGTGCCACATCGAAACCCAGGGCGTCGAAGGCTGGATCGTCCAGAGCGAGATCTGGGGCGCCTATCCGGGCGAAGCCTTCAAATAAAGGCTACGCCCGCTCTGACATAGGTCATATTTGGTGCGCGGCGCTGCAGCTCGCCTCAGGCGAGCTCGGCCTGCTTGGCGGCAGCGGCAAGCGATACCATCGGCCTCGGGCCGATCTGGCCGATGACGATACCGGCTGCGAGATTGCCGAGCTTGCTGCAATCCTCGAGCGACCGACCGGTCGTATATCCGTGGAGAAAGCCCGCAGCATAGAGATCACCGGCGCCTGTCGTATCGACCACCTGCGCGAGCGGCGTCGCGCCGACGCGGACACGTTCGGTGCCGCGCACGACGACGGAGCCTTCTTCACTCAGCGTGACGGCCGCAAGCTTGCAGTCCTTCGAGAGCTTTTCCAGCGCCAGATCGAAGTCCTCGGTCTCGTAGAGTGCGAGCGCTTCCTGTTTGTTGGCAAAGACGATGTCGACGGTGCCGGAGCGCATCAGCTCCAGAAACTCGTCGCGATAGCGGTGGACGCAGAAACTGTCCGACAGGGTCATTGCGGTTTCGCGGCCGTTTTCATGGGCGATCTTGGCGGCCTCGCGGATTGCATCCTTGGCACGCGGCGGATCCCACAGGTAGCCCTCGAAATAGGTGACCTTGGCCTCAGCGACGACATCGGCCTCCACGTCCTCCGGACCGAGCTCGACGCAGGCGCCGAGATAGGTGTTCATCGAGCGCTCGCCGTCCTCGGTCACGAAGATCATCGAGCGGGCGGTCGGCGGCACCGTTTCGAGCGGCTTGGTCTGGAAATAGACGCCCTGGGCGCGAATGTCGTGCGCAAAGATCTCGCCAAGCTGGTCGTTGGTCGTCTTGCCAAAATAGGCGGCACGTCCGCCAAGGCTGGCAACGCCGGCCGCCGTGTTGCCGGCGCTGCCGCCGGAAGCTTCGACGGCGGGGCCCATGCGCGAGTACAACAGCTCCGCGCGGTCGGCATCGATGAGGTTCATTGCGCCCTTGATGATGCCGTTTTCACTCAGAAAGCCGTCATCGCAGCGCGCAATGATATCCACGATCGCATTGCCGATCGTCAGCACGTCGTATTTTGTCATGAACTCCGTCCAGTTTCCCTAATGGCCGGTGTTCGTTAATAGCGGTTTTCCAGCCATTTGGAAGACAAAACACGCGTGGCTGCGATCATTCCGCTGGTAATGCGCTTGCCTCATAGGCGGCGGCGAACTCGGCGCTCGGCGGGATCGGCTTGATGACGTCGATCAGAACGCCATTGGGATCGGCGGTGATGAAGTGGCGCTGGCCGAAATCTTCGTCGCAGATCGCCTTCAGGATCGGCAGACCTGCTGCCTGGCAATCGGCATAGACTGCGTCGGGATCCTCGACTTCGAAGTTGAGGAGCAGGCCACTGACCGGCGCGCGGGCACGCTCCGGGATGGTTTCATGGCGATAGTCGAGGACGGCGAGCGTCACCGTCTCGGATTCCGTCGACTGCAGATGCATGTACCAATCGCTGGTGAACAGCGCCTGGAAGCGAAAGTTGTCGATGTAGAATGCCGCGGTTGCTGCAACGTCTGATGTCATGATCACAGGATAGTAGCTCGTCGATTTCATGGGGCTTTCCCTCGCGCTCGCATCATCATACAGTCTGCATGTATTTTTGAATTAACATACAGGCTGAATGTATGCAAATAAAATCCTCGCGCCGCTCCAATCGCGAGCGCTCCGACACGACGCGCGCCGCGATCCTCGATGCTGCCCACGGTCTCTTCGTCGCGAGGGGATATGCAGAAACGTCGACGCCGGACATCGTGGCTGCCGCCGGCATGACGCGCGGTGCGCTCTACCACCACTTCGAAGACAAGAGGGCACTGTTTCGCGCCGTCGCCGAGCGGGAATCCAGTGCCGTGGCGGCGAGGATCGAGGAAGCGACATTCGACCGCCTGACGCCGCGCGAGGCGCTGATAACAGGCGCGCGCGCCTTCTTCGACGCCATGGCGGAGCCGGGCAGAATCCGCATTCTACTGCTCGACGGCCCGGCCGTGCTCGGCACACGGGAAATGGCGACGATCGACGCGGCCAACGCCCAGAGAACGCTGGAAGAGGGCCTGGCGGAGGCGATGGCGCCGCAGGTCCACGATCAGGCCGCCTTGACGGCAATGGCGACGCTGCTGTCAGCCGCCTTCGACCGCGCCGTGCTGGAGATTGCCGAAGGCGCGCCGACAGAGGTCTACGTCGACGCCATCGGCCATCTGATCGACCGACTGATCTCCGCATGAGTCAGTCTCGGGCCGACAGCGCAGACAGATATAAGACGCGCGTCAGCCGGCGACCGGAAGAACTTGTTGCGGCAACTCGACCAGCGGCGCCGGGATATCGCAGGTCTTTTCCGGTGCCTTGCAGATATCGGCAATGACGCAGCGCTCGCATTCCGGCTTGCGCGCCTTGCAGCAATAGCGGCCATGCAGGATCAGCCAGTGATGCGCATGGTAGAGATATTCGTTGGGAATGATGCGCGAGAGCTTCGCCTCGACCTCATCAGGGGTCTTGCCCGGTGCCAGACAGAGGCGGTTGGCGATGCGAAGGATATGGGTGTCGACGGCGATCGTCGCTTGGCCGAAGGCCATCGACAGCACGACGTTGGCGGTCTTTCGCCCGACGCCCGGCAGCGTTACCAGCTCCTCCCGCGTGCGCGGGACTTCGCCGCCGAAATCGGTGATCAGCTTTTCGCTGAGCGCGATGACGTTCCTGGCCTTATTGCGGAAAAGGCCGATGGTCTTGATGTAGTCGCGGACCTTCTCCTCGCCGAGGGCCAGCATTTTTTTCGGCGTGTCGGCAACGGCGAAAAGTGCCCGGGTTGCCCGGTTGACGCCGGCATCAGTCGCCTGCGCCGACAGGGCGACGGCAACCACCAGGGTAAAGGGATTGACGTGCTCCAGTTCCCCCTTCGGCTCCGGCCGCTGGATCGAGAAGCGTCGGAAGATCTCGGAGATTTCCTCGCGACTGTAGACGCCTGAGGTACGCGGGGCGCGGCGGCCCGTCGCTGGCTTCGTTTTCGCGGGCTCGCCCGGCAATTTCGGCTTCACGTTTTTCATGATGCATCTATAGTCAATGGTCATGACTGATGGCAACGATCAGACGCTTGACGGCGAAGAGCCGGTGTTCAGCGCCGAACTGACCCCCTATCGCTCCCTGGGCTTTAAGGGGTTCAAGGTGTTTTTCCTGATCGCCGGGCTGCTCAGCCTGGTACATGCGGTCGTGTTCATGGTGATCGGCGCCTGGCCGATCGTGTTCTTCTTCGGGCTGGATTTCGCGCTGCTGTTCGGTGCTTTCTGGCTGAACTACCGCTCGGCGCGTAGCCGTGAAGAAGTCAGCGTCTCGCGAACCGACGTGTCGGTGCGCAAGTTCACGCCGTCGGGCCGGATGATCGAACACCGCTTCAATCCGTTCTGGGCGCGCTTCAACATCGCACGGCATCAGGAGATCGGCATCGTCTCGATGAGCATCAGCGGCGGCGGCCACAGGACCGATGTCGGTTCCTTCCTCAACCGCGACGACCGCGAAACCTTCGCCACGGCGTTTTCCGGGGCGCTTGCCACCGTGCGCCGCCGCTGACGCTAGGGCCAATCAAGTTTCGGGTGGCAACGACGCTGGCGGCATGGTTACCTGTGTCACGACAGGAGATGACCGATGAACATTGCGACAACCCTCCCCACCGACATCACGCCTGATGGCACCGATTACGACACGGTGAGAAATGTGATCGAGATGCTCACCGAAGAGTATCGCGAGCAGCCTTCGCTTGAAGCGATCGCGAAGCGTCTGAAGCAGTCGCCGACGCAACTGCAGAAGGTCTTTACCCGCTGGGCCGGGCTGTCGCCGAAGGCGTTCCTGCAGGCGGTCACGCTCGACCATGCCAAGCGCTTGCTGCGCCAGGAAGACATGCCACTCTTGGAGACCAGCATCGAGATCGGGCTTTCCGGCCCGAGCCGGCTGCACGACCTCTTCGTCACCCATGAGGCGATGTCGCCGGGCGAATGGAAGGCGCGCGGCGCGGGCCTCACCATCCGCTACGGCTACCACCCCTCCCCCTTCGGCACGGCGCTGGTGATGATCACCGATCGAGGTCTTGCCGGCCTTGCCTTCGCCGATGGCGGCGGCGAGCACGAGAGTTTCGAGGATATGGCGCATCGCTGGCCGAACGCCACCTATGTCGAGGACAGCGCGGCCACGGCGCGTTATGCGGCGCGCATTTTCGATCCTGAACGCTGGTGCGCCGGAGAGCCCTTGCGCATCTTCCTGATCGGCTCCGATTTTCAGATCCGGGTCTGGCAGGCGCTCTTGAAGATCCCGCTCGGCCGCGCCACGACCTATTCGACCATCGCCGGCGAGATCGGCCAGCCGACCGCCTCACGCGCCGTCGGGGCAGCCGTCGGCCGTAACCCGATCTCGTTCGTCGTTCCCTGTCACCGGGCGCTCGGCAAGAGCGGCGATCTCACGGGCTATCACTGGGGGCTGACGCGCAAGCGCGCAATCCTCGGATGGGAAGCCGGCAAGGCCTGAGAACGAAAAAAGGGGCGACCGGCGCCCCTTTTGTTTGCTCTGCAGTTTGCCTTAATGGGCAGCCGACATATCGCCGAGCACTTCCTTGGAAGCGACCGTCGAATTGGCGTTGAGCTTGTAGACCATCGGCACACCGGTCGCGAGATTGAGCTTCAGGATCTCTTCCTTCGTCAACCGGTCGAGAACCATGACGAGCGAGCGCAGCGAGTTGCCATGCGCGGCAACGAGAACCTTCTCGCCGGCCAGCACGCGCGGCAGGATATCCGTCAGGTAGTAGGGCCATACGCGGGCGCCGGTGTCGCGCAGGCTTTCGCCGCCCGGCGGCGAAATGTCGTAGGAACGGCGCCAGATATGCACCTGCTCTTCGCCCCACTTCTCGCGGGCATCATCCTTGTTGAGGCCGGAGAGGTCACCATAGTCGCGCTCATTCAGCGCCTGATCGCGGATGGTTTCGAGTGACGGCTGGCCGACGGCGTCGAGCACGAACTGGCAGGTGCGCTGGGCGCGGATCAGCGACGAGGTGAAGGCGATGTCGAACTTGATGCCGTAGTCGGCGAGCGCCTTGCCGCCAGCCTTGGCTTCTTCGACGCCAAGCTCGGTCAGGTCAGGATCGCGCCAGCCGGTGAACAGGTTCTTCAGGTTCCAGTCGCTCTGGCCATGCCGGACAAGGACGAGGGTGCCGCTCATATGATTTCCCCTTGAGACGATAGAGATGGTGTCAGTTGAGCCCGAGAACATCGAGCATGGAGTAGAAGCCGGGTTTCTGGTCGCGTGCCCAGAGTGCTGCGGTAATGGCGCCCCGCGCGAAGATGGAACGGTCGGTGGCGCTGTGGGACAGCGTCACCTGTTCGCCTTCTCCGGCGAGAATGACCGAGTGTTCGCCGATCACCGAGCCGCCGCGCAGCGTCGCAAAACCGATCGTGCCTTGCGGGCGGGCGCCGGTGTGGCCGTCACGGACGCGCACGGAATTTTCAGACAGCGCAATGCTGCGCCCCCTCGCCGCCGCTTCGCCAAGGAGCAGTGCCGTGCCGGAGGGGGCATCCACCTTGTGCTTATGGTGCATTTCGAGGATTTCGATGTCCCAGGCAGCAGGCCCGAGAGCACGCGCCGCCTTCTCCGTCAGCACGCCGAGAAGATTGACGCCGAGACTCATATTGCCCGACTTGACGATGCGGGCATGACGCGCGGCAGCGCGGATCTTCGCGTCGTCATCCGCCCCGCAGCCGGTGGTGCCGATCACATGCACGATGCGTGCCTGTGCGGCGAGGCCGGCAAATTCGACGGTGCCGGCCGGCGACGTGAAATCGAGCACGCCTTCGGCTTCGACAAAAGCTTCGAGCGGCTTGTCGGTGATCGCGATGCCGATCGGTCCGAGCCCGGCGAGTTCGCCCGCGTCACGGCCGACGAAGGGTGAGCCTGGACGTTCGACGGCCGCATGCAGGCGGACGCCGTCCATGCCGTGAACCATACGGATCAGCGTCTGGCCCATGCGACCGGCCGCGCCGACGACCACAAGCTTCATGTCCGTCGTGCTCATCGGCGATATTCCTTCCAGCTCATGTTTAGATTTCGGCGTCGGCCGACGCCTCTGGGGCCTTGCCCTGGAGATTGTGCAGGCGAGCGTAGAGACCGTCCTGGCGGCGCGCAAGATCCTCGTGCGTGCCTTCCTCGACGACGAGACCGTCCTTCATGACGATGATCTTGTCGGCATTGACGACCGTGGACAGACGGTGGGCGATGACGATGACCGTGCGTCCGTGCATCGCCTCGTCGAGCGCCTTCTGCACCGCGGCCTCCGACTCGGTGTCGAGCGCCGAGGTTGCCTCGTCGAGCAGCAGGATCGGTGCATTGCGCACCAACGCGCGGGCGATCGACAGACGCTGCCTCTGGCCACCGGACATCGTGACCCCGTTTTCGCCAACCGGGGTGTCGTAACCCTGCGGCTGGGTGAGGATGAAGTCATGCGCATAGGCCAGACGCGCGGCTTCCTCGATTTCCGCATCGGTCGCGTCCGGGCGGCCATAGCGGATGTTGTCGCGGATAGAGCCTTCGAAAAGATAGGGCTGCTGCGAGACATAGGCGATGCCATTGCGCAGCGACTGCTTGGTGACGTCGGCGATGTCCTGCCCGTCGATCAGAATCTGGCCGGAGGCCGGATCGTAGAACCGCGGAACAAGGCTGATGACCGTCGACTTTCCGGCCCCGGACGGGCCGACAAGCGCAGTGGTCTTGCCGCCTTCGGCGACAAAGCTGACGCCCTTCAGAATCTCGTCGCCATTGGCGTAGCGGAAGCGCACATCGCGCAGCTCGACGTTTGCACCGTGGAACTCGAGCTGCTTTGCATCCGGCTTGTCACGCTGATGCGGCACCGTGTCGAGGATTTCGTAGACCATGCGGGCGTTGACCGCGGCACGTTCCAGCGAAACCTGCAGGCGCGCCAGGCGTCGGGCCGGGTCATAGGCCATCAACAGAGCGACGACGAAGGCGAAGAAGGCTCCCGGCGGTACGCCGGCATAAATCGCGCGGAACGCGGAATAGGCAAGCACGCAGGAAATCGCGAGACCCGCAAAGGTTTCGGTCATCGGCGCGGTGCGTTCGCTCAAGCGCGCAATCCGGTTGGCCCGGTTTTCGGCCCGCTCGATGATCGCTTCGACCTTGCCGCGCAGTTCGCGCTCCATCGTGAATGCCTTGACGATGGAAATGCCCTGGATCGTCTCCTGCATGGCACCGAGGACACGGCTGTTGACCTCGATGGATTCACGCGTCGCCGAGCGCAACCGCCTGGAAACGTAGCGCAGGCCCAGCAGCAACGGCGGCGCTGCCACGAAGACGATGATCGACAGCAGCCAATCCTTGGCGAACATCACGCCGACGAGCCCGATCAGGGTCAGGAGATCACGGGCGATCGAAGTGACGGTCAGATTGAGCACGTCCCGAATGCCGCTGACATTCTGGCTGATCTGGGCAGCGAGCTGCGCCGAGCGTGTCTCGTTGAAGTAACCGACGCTCAGTGCCATCAGATGCGCATAGAGCCGGCGCTGGTAGCGCGCGACGATATTGTTGCCGATCTTCGACAAGGCGACCGCCTGGCCGTAGGTGGCAAAGCCGCGCAACACGAACGCGCCAAAGATCGAACCGCACACCAGCAGCACGATACCCGCATTTCTGTTGGCAAAAGCCTCGTTGATCACGGTCTCCATGATCGAGGCGGTAAAGCCGGTCGTCACGGCGACGACAGCCAGGCACGCAATGGCAAAGACGTAGCCGCGGATATGATCGCGACCGTTTTCTGCGATGACCCGCTTCAAGATTCCGCTGATCGTGTCAGAATCGACAGCGTGCTGTTTTCTATCTCTGGCGCTCAAAAAGCCTGTCTTCCCTGAGCCTGCGCGGTAAGTCGGACGCCGACACTACCTTTCTCGGGCTCTATAGTGCTTTGATGTCGCTTTGGCGAGTCTTTGCGCACGCCGCCGCCATCAGCTTCGCCAGCGGCGTCCCTCCGTTGCAACACCGAAGTCTCTCGGCGTGCGCGCGAAAGCTGCCAAACCCGACAGTGCCGCCATCGGATGAATGACCGCGAAGGTCGGGATGGTCTTCATCAGCGCGGAATGCGGCGCCTTGTCTTCGAAGGCGGCCCGGAATTCCGGTTTTTGCAGCGCCGGCAGGATCTTTTGCGAAATGCCACCGGCCAGAAACACACCGCCGCGCGCCATGAAAATCAGCGCCATGTCGCCGGCCACGCGACCGAGATAGGTCGAAAACAGCGATATACTCTCGACCGCGGCGGGGTTGTTGTCGGCAAGTGCTGCTGTGGTGACCTCGGCCGGATCGTTCAGGACCGGTTCTTCGCCATTGGCGGCGCAAACGGCCCGATAAAGATTCATGATGCCGCGACCGCAGAGGATCTGCTCGCCGGCCATGCGCCCCTCGATCGGCTCCAGGAAAGGCCAGATCTGGAAGTCGCGCTCGGTTCGCGGGCCGATATCGACATGACCGCCTTCGCCGGGCACCGGAAACCAGGTGTGCTGCGCGAAGACCAGGCCGCCGACACCGAGTCCGGTACCCGGACCGAGAACGACGCGGGAGGTCAGCGGGCGAACGCTGCCGCCACCGATCTTCACCAGATCTTCGGCAGCCGGGGCGGCGACGGCCAGCGCCTGCGCCTCGAAATCGTTGATGATCAGGACGTCCTCAAGGCCGAGGCCCGACAGCATGTCCTTGGGGCGTAACACCCAGCCGGCATTGGTCAGCGGAATCTCGTCGCCCTTGATCGGGCCGGCGACGGCGAGGATCGCCGACCGCGGCTGGACCGAGGTCTTGTCGAGGATGCTCTTCTGCAACGCTTCCTCGATCGTCTCGAAATCGCCGGTCTTGATCGGCGGCAGCTGCTTCGGCTCGGCAAAGGCATCGAGCAGCAAAGCGAAGCGGGCATTGGTGCCGCCGATGTCGCCGATCAGGATCGGAAAGGAAAAACTGTTGTCACTCGCACCGGGCATCACACTGTCCATCCTGATCGTCGCCGTGAGGTTTCGAATTCTCTACAGCGCCGCGCGTCAAATATGACGCGCAAAGGACGCTGTAGCACTTAAACTTGCTGCATGAATCCTTAGATCGAATCCGATTTAAGGATTCATGCAGTATCAGTTGTGGTTGAAGTCGATCAACTGCTCCGCCGTTGCGCGATTGAGCGCCATCGGAATATCGTAGACGATCGCAAGCCGCATCAACGCCTTGACGTCAACATCGTGCGGCATCGCCGTCAGCGGATCGACGAAGAAGATCAGAAGCTGGATATCGCCGGTGGCGATCATCGCGCCGATCTGCTGGTCGCCGCCGAGCGGACCGCTTTTCAGGCGCGTGATATCGAGGCTGGGACAAACATCGAGAACGCGGCCGCCAGTCGTGCCCGTGGCAACGATCTTCCATTGCGCGAAGACCGCTTCGTTTGCCTTGGTAAACGCGGCGAGATCATCCTTCTTCTGATCGTGAGCGATCAGGGCAACGCATTTCCGATCCGCCATGCCGTATCCCCGCCAGCAAATTTAAATCGATTTGATGGCCGTATACATGAGCCCGGCAAGATTGAAAAGGCGCAAGCCGAGACGGCTACTGCAGCGTCGGGCGCGCCAGGGGAACGGGAATGTCGGCTGGCGGCAAATCGGCTGCGGCATTGCCGATCACCTGCTCGATGCCCTGTTCGGCAGGCACTGGCGACGCAGCGCGATAGGCCATGCCGAAGGTCGCATCCTGCTCGGTGGCCGGGGCCGGTCCGTTCAGCACCAGGGTGCAGGCCTTCGGCAGATCGGCCATGGTCGTCAACCGGGGCTTCACCGGCTTTTCGCCCGGCTTCTTCTTCGGCTTTGCCCATGGTTCATCTGTAAACCACCAGGCCAGCGATTTGTCGCAGCCATCGCCGGCCGGGACGGCCGCCTGGTCCTTGCAGGTCTTCGAGCCTGCCGGGCATTTGATGCGGATGTGGAAATGGTAGTCGTGGCCATAGATCGGCCGGACCTTGCCGAGCGCAGAACGGTCACCGTTCCAGGTGTCGCAGAGCTTCTTCTTGATCGCCGGATTGACGAAGACCCGTTCGACCTGCGGGTAACTGGCGGCCAGCATGATCAGCCGGGCATGCGCCGGCGTCCAGATCGATGGGTCGACGGTCAGAAACTTGTTCTTCTGCAGCATCGACGTTGCGGAGATGTCTTCCCGCTCCCGGCCCGTCAGCGTCCTCTGCGGCATCGGCGTCAGCCAGATATCGGCATCGAGACCGATCTGGTGCGAGGCGTGGCCGGAGATCATCGGTCCGCCACGCGGCTGCGAGATATCGCCGAGAAGCAGACCCGGCCAGCCGACCTTTTCGGCGGCATCATGGGAGAATTGTTCGATCAGTGCGATCATCTGGGGATGGCCCCAGCGCCGGTTGCGCGACAGCCGCATCGCCTGCCAGGTGGGACCATCCGTCGGGATCGCGACGCCGCCGGCAAGGCAGCCCTTCGCATAGAAGCCATAGGACGAAGGCGCCATCTGAGCCGGCAGCGTCTTGGCGCCGAAAAGCGTCTTTGCCGGCGTGTCGTCGGCCCTGGCAGCATCGGCGATCAAGAAACTCGTTCCGAGCAACAGCGCCAGAAGCGCCGAGCCGCAACGTTGAAGTGGAGCAACCATGTCATTTCGTCCCGTTCATGTCCCGCAGACCCCGACGCCGACGCGCCGTGTCCGATGAACCCCCATCCTAAGGCGCGGTCTTTGCCTCAGCCTTGTGAATCACCGGGATGTGACGCAAAAATTTCGCCTGATTTGCGGCGGTGCCTGTCAATTGCCCCGATTTCGCCTATGCTTTCAAAAAAGAACATTGGAATATAGGGGTACCGGCTGGATGCCAAACTTCTGCAGGACCGTGAAACCTGGCCTCGCGGCCTCGCTTCTGACAGCAGCGCTTCTTCTCCTTCCTCCTGCATCGAATGCCGAAGAACAGCCCGTCTGGCGCAATGGTACGTCGTCGATCGGTGAGCCAAAACATAAGGATGGCTTCGCCCGCTTCGACTACGTCAATCCGGACGCACCGAAAGGCGGCGAGCTGCGGCTCTCGGAAAACGGCACGTTTGACACGTTCAACCCCATCCTCGCCAGGGGCGAAGCGGCGACCGGCGTTTCGTCCCTGGTCTTCGATACGCTGTTGAAAACCGCCGAGGATGAAATCACCACCGCATACGGCCTGCTTGCCGAGGGCGTCTCCTATCCCGACGATATCTCGTCTGCCACTTTTCGCCTGCGTGCGGAGGCCAAGTGGGCCGACGGAACGCCGGTGACCCCGGAGGATGTCATCTTCTCCCTCAACATGGCGAAGGAGCACAATCCACTCCAGTCCAACTATTACCGCCACGTGGTTTCAGCGGAAAAGACCGGCGAGCGCGATATCACCTTCCGCTTTGACGAGAAGAACAACCACGAACTGCCGAACATTCTCGGCCAGTTCCCGATCGTTCCGAAGCACTGGTGGGAGGGGCAGGACGCCAAGGGCAACAAGCGCGATATCTCCCGCACAACGCTGGAACCGGTGATGGGCTCCGGCCCCTACAAGATCGCCTCTTTCCAGGCGGGTGGCTCGATCCGCTTCGAGCTCAGGGACGACTATTGGGGCAAGAACCTCAACGTCAATGTCGGACAATACAATTTCAGCACGATCACCTATGCCTTCTTTAGCGACAGAAACGTGGAATTCGAGGCTTTTCGCGCCGGCAACGTCGATTTCTACCGAGACAGCAGCGCGAGCCATTGGGCGACCGCCTACGACTTTCCGGCCATGAAGGACGGCCGTGTGATCCGCGAGGAGATCGAGAATCCGCTGCGCGCAACCGGGGTCATGCAGGCGCTGGTGCCGAACATGCGCCGCGAGAAGTTTAGGGATCAGCGGGTGCGCGAGGCGCTGAACTACGCCTTCGACTTCGAGGATCTCAACCGCAATCTCGCCTACAACGCCTATCAGCGTGTCGACAGCTATTTCTGGGGCACCGAGCTTGCCTCCTCCAAGCTTCCCGAGGGCCGCGAAAAGGCAATCCTGGAGGAGCTGAAGGACAAGGTTCCGGCCGAAGTCTTCACCACGCCCTATGTGAACCCCATCAACGGCGACCCGCAGAAGGTGCGCGGCAACTTGCGCAAGGCGCTCGACCTGTTCAAGGAGGCGGGCTACGAGCTCAAGGGCAACCGGTTGGTCAACGTCAAGACCGGCGAACCCTTCGGCTTCGAGCTGCTTCTGTCCAACCCGTCCTTCGAGCGCACGGTCACGCCATTCATTAACAGCGTCAAGAAAATCGGCATCGATGCCCGCATCCGCACCGTCGACGATTCGCAATACACCAATCGCGTCAGAAGCTTCGACTATGACATGATCTATGGCATCTGGGCGCAGTCCCTGGTGCCAGGAAACGAACAGATCGACATTTGGGGCTCGAGCTCGGTCAACCAGCCGGGATCGAGAAACTATGCCGGCATTGCCGATCCAGCGATCGACGAGCTGATCCGAAGGATCATCTTCGCGCCGAACCGCGAGGAACTGGTTGCGACGACACGGGCGCTCGACCGCGTTCTCCTCTCCCATAACTATGTCGTGCCGCTCTTCTATTCCAAGGCGGTCCGCGTGGCCTATTGGAACCACCTCGCCCATCCGCAGGAGCTGCCCTATTACGGCACCGGCTTCCCGGATGTCTGGTGGTCGAAAAACGCCACGGCCAAATGAAGCCCTTGCACTTGGATGCCGTCTCGATTCCAAATGCAGAAAAACGAATCACTGAAAACGAATATAGGCCCGGCTTGGGCCTGAAAGCCGCAAGGAGACGTGAGGATTGAGACACCATAGGGCGCACGCCGACGCTTCGCGGGTCCGGGCCACCGGCAACACGTCGATCGAAAGGCTGGCCTGATGGGTGCCTATATCCTGCGACGCCTGCTGCTGATGATCCCGACGATCATCGGGATCATGGCGATTTCTTTCACAGTCATTCAGTTTGCGCCCGGCGGACCGGTCGAACAGGTGATTTCGGACCTGACGAACGCCGGCGGCTCCGACCGGCTGAGCGGCAGCAGCGGCGACCTGATGCAGACCGGTGGCGATCAAGGCGGCCAGTACCGAGGCGCCCAGGGGCTCGACCCGGAATTCATCGCCAAGCTCGAAAAACAGTTCGGCTTCGACAAGCCGCCGCTCGAACGCTTCGGCACGATGATGTGGGACTATATCCGCTTCGACTTCGGCGAGAGCTTCTTCCGCAACACGTCGGTCATCGATCTGATCAAGGAGAAGATGCCGGTCTCGATCTCGCTGGGGCTCTGGATCCTGCTGTTTTCCTACGCGATCTCGATCCCGCTCGGCATCAAGAAGGCGGTGTCTGATGGATCGACCTTCGACATCTGGACCTCGGGCATCATCATCGTCGGCTATGCCGTTCCGAGCTTCCTTTTCGGCATCCTGCTGATCGTCGTCTTTGCCGGCGGCTCGTTCCTCGACTGGTTTCCGCTGCGCGGCATCGTTTCCGACAATTTCTGGCAACTGCCCTGGTGGCAGAAGATCCTCGACTACTTCTGGCACATGACGCTGCCGCTGATCACGCTTTTGCTTTCGGCCTTCGCGACAACGACGCTCTTGACCAAGAATTCGTTCATCGACGAGATCAAGAAGCAGTATGTGACGACGGCGCGCGCCAAGGGCCTGAATGACCGTCAGGTGCTCTACGGCCACGTCTTCCGCAACGCTATGCTGATCATCATCGCCGGTTTCCCGAGCGCCTTCATCTCGGCCTTCTTCACCGGTTCGCTGTTGATCGAATATATCTTCTCGCTCGATGGCCTTGGGCGGCTCGGCTATGATTCCGTCGTCAAGCGCGACTATCCGATCGTCTTTGCGACGCTGTTCATCTTCTCGCTGATGGGGCTGCTCGTCAGCCTGCTCTCCGACCTCATCTACACCTGGGTCGATCCGCGCATCGATTTCGAGCGGAGGGACGTGTGATGAGCACCGTAACCACTGCCCCCACCCAGGTTGCCGCCCCGCCGCGTGGCTGGCTGTCGCCGGTCAACAAGCGGCGCTGGCAGAACTTCAAGGCGAACCGGCGCGGCTACTGGTCGCTCTGGCTGTTCCTTCTGCTGTTCGTGCTCAGCCTGTTTGCCGAATTCATCGCCAACGACAAGCCGATCATCGCCTCCTACAAGGGCGAGATCCTGTTTCCTGCGGTGGTCAACTATCCGGAGGAGAAGTTCGGCGGCTTCCTTGCCGAGACCGACTATCGCTCCGACTACATTCGCGACGAGATCGAGGGCAACGGCTGGATGATCTGGCCGCCGATCCGCTACTCCTACCAGACGGTCAACTCGAACATTCCGCATTCGGCGCCGACAAAGCCCTTCTGGCTGATGAGCACGGAGGAACGCTGCTCGGCCTATCCGGAAGGCACCGCCGACCGCAACTGCATTGCCGGCAACCTCAACTGGCTCGGCACCGACGACCAGGCGCGCGACGTGACGGCGCGCATGATCTACGGCTTCCGCATCTCGGTGCTCTTCGGGCTGGTACTCACCATCGCCTCCGCGATCATCGGCGTGACGGCCGGCGCAGTGCAGGGCTATTTCGGCGGCTGGACCGACCTCTTGATGCAGCGCTTCATCGAGATCTGGTCGTCGATGCCGGTGCTCTACATTCTCTTGATCATCGCCGCGATCCTGCCGCCGGGCTTCTTCATCCTGCTCGGCATCATGCTCTTGTTTTCCTGGGTCGGCTTTGTCGGCGTCGTGCGCGCCGAGTTCCTGCGGGCACGCAACTTCGAATATGTGAATGCAGCGCGCGCGCTTGGCGTCGGCAACGGCACGATCATGTACCGTCACCTGCTGCCGAACGCGATGGTGGCGACCCTGACCTTCCTGCCGTTCATCCTTTCTGGCTCGATCACCACGCTGACCTCGCTCGACTTCCTCGGCTTCGGCATGCCGCCGGGCTCGCCTTCCCTTGGCGAGATGATCGCGCAGGGCAAATCCAATCTGCAGGCGCCCTGGCTCGGGCTGACGGCCTTCTGCGTCATGTCGGTGATGCTGTCGCTGCTGATCTTCGTCGGCGAAGCGACCCGCGATGCCTTCGACCCGAGAAAGACATTCCGGTGAGCGCGACGATGACCGATCCCATTCTCTCCGTCCGCGATCTGTCGGTCGCTTTCCATCAGGGCGGTAACACCTCGCTTGCGGTCGATAGCATTTCCTTCGACATCAAGCGCGGCGAAACGGTTGCGCTTGTCGGTGAGTCCGGCTCCGGCAAGTCCGTGTCCGCCAACTCGATTCTGAAGCTCCTGCCCTACCCTTCGGCAAGCCATCCGAGCGGCGAAATCCACTTCAACGGCAAGGACCTGCTGAAGGCCAGCGATGCGGAGCTGCGCCATGTGCGCGGCAACGACATCACGATGATCTTCCAGGAGCCGATGACATCGCTCAATCCGCTGCATCCGATCGAACGGCAGATCGGCGAGATCCTGGAGCTGCATCAGGGACTGGAAGGAGCCGCGGCGCGCACGAGAATTCTCGAGCTCTTGAACCAGGTCGGCATCCGCGAGCCGGAGAAGCGGCTTGGCGCCTATCCTCACGAGCTTTCCGGTGGCCAGCGCCAGCGCGTGATGATCGCCATGGCGCTCGCCAACCGGCCGGAGCTTTTGATCGCCGACGAGCCGACGACGGCGCTCGACGTCACGGTGCAGGCCCAGATCCTCGAACTCTTGAAAACGCTGAAAGACGAGCACGGCATGTCGATGCTGTTCATCACCCATGACCTCGGCATCGTGCGAAAAATCGCCGACAGGGTCTGCGTGATGACCAAGGGCAAGATCGTCGAGACCGGGCCGACCGCCGAGATCTTTGCCAATCCACAGCATGCCTATACCCGCCACCTGCTCGCATCCGAGCCAAGGGGTAACCCGCCGCTTTCGGACGCCTCGAAGCCAGTCGTCATGGAAGCGGCTGATGTGAAGGTTTGGTTTCCGATCAAGGCCGGCTTCCTGCGCAAGGTCGTCGACCACGTGAAGGCGGTCGACGGCATCGACCTTAAGCTGCGCGCCGGCCAGACGCTCGGCGTCGTCGGCGAATCGGGTTCCGGCAAGACGACGCTCGGTCTGGCGCTGACGCGGCTGATATCGTCCAAGGGACGGATCGCCTTCGTCGGCAAGGACATCGCCGCCTACAGCTTCCGCGAAATGCGGCCGCTTCGAAACCGGATGCAGGTCGTCTTCCAGGACCCTTACGGTTCTCTGAGCCCGCGCATGTCGATTTCCGACATCATCGCCGAAGGGCTGAAAATCCACGAGAGCGCGCTGTCGGACAACGAGCGCGATCAACGCGTCGCCGCAGCGCTCGAGGAAGTGGGGCTCGACCCCGCCACCCGCTGGCGCTATCCGCACGAATTCTCCGGCGGCCAACGGCAGCGCATCGCGATTGCGCGTGCGATGGTACTGAAGCCGAAATTCGTGATGCTGGATGAGCCGACCTCGGCGCTCGACATGAGCGTCCAGGCGCAGGTGGTCGACCTGCTGCGCGACCTGCAGCACAAGCACGACCTCGCCTATCTCTTCATCAGCCACGACCTCAAGGTTGTGCGGGCGCTTGCCAACGAGATGATCGTGATGCGCATGGGCAAGGTCGTCGAGCAGGGCCCGGCGGAGCGCATCTTCAATGCGCCGCAGGAGGATTATACCAAGGCCCTGATGGCGGCAGCCTTCAACCTCGAAGCCGTCAACCTGTCCGCCATCCGCCAGTAGAGTCCTAACAATGCCCTCGAAAAGCTCCGTCATCATCGATCTGAAGTTCATTCCCGAGGAGGTTGCGGCAGCCCTGAAGGGCGCCTTCCCGGACCGGGAGGTGATCAACCGAGCCGATGCCATCCACGACAATCGCGATCTCTCTGATATCGACTATGCCGTCGTGTGGAAATCGGCACCGGACCTTTTCGAGAGAGCGCCGGATCTCAAGGTGGTGTTCTCCGGCGGCGCCGGCGTCGACCATGTCCTGACGCTGCCGGGATTGCCGGATGTGCCGCTTGTGCGCTTCGTCGATCGCAGCCTGACGACACGCATGAGCGAATGGGTGGTGATGCAATGCCTCATGCATCTGCGCCAGCACAGCACCTATGAGGCGCTGGCGGCAAAGCGGGAGTGGCGCGACCTTTCCCAACCCGAGGCGGCGGACATTACCGTCGGCATCATGGGCATGGGCGTGCTTGGACAGGATGCGGCCCGTAAGCTTTCGGCCTTGGGCTTCAAGGTCGTCGGCTGGTCGCGCAGCACGAAGGCGATCGACGGCATCGAGACCTATGGCGGTGACGAGCTGGACGCCTTCCTGGCGCGCACGGACTTCCTGGTTGGCCTGTTGCCGCTGACGCCGGAGACCCGCGGCATCTTCAATGCCGGACTTTTTGCCAAGCTGAGCCGCAACGGCCCCTTTGGCGCCCCGGTCTTCATCAATGGCGGCCGCGGCGGCAGCCAGGTCGAAACCGATATCTTGAGCTCACTCGATTCGGGCCTTCTCGGCGCAGCGTCCCTTGACGTTTTCGAGCAGGAGCCGCTTTCGCCAGAAAGCCGCTTCTGGCAGATGCCGAATGTCTATGTAACGCCGCATGTCGCAGCTTCGTCCGACGTCAAGGCGCTGTTCCGCCACGTCGAACAGCAGATCGCCCGCCTCGAAAGCGGGCAACCTTTGCAGCACGTCGTCGATAAATTAGCCGGCTACTGAGCGCTTAGAACGCTTCCGGCCTCGAGAGAGCCGCCCAAACCCTCTATCTCTTTGTTTTTGCGCATTACCTGACGGAAAACCGCTTCGCACTTTTCCTGGAAATGCTTAAGGGCGGCGATAGCCCGTCGGCTGGTCGTAGAGCCAACCGATGCGTTCGATCGACGCTTCCAGTCCCTCGCGGGCAACGGTCATCGTATGGCCGTTGGCATGGATCAGCGTTTCGTCGTCTTCCATCAGCGCAACGTGGCCCTTCCAGAAGACGAGGTCGCCGCGCCTAAGCTCCTCACGGGCGATCGGCGTTCCCAAGCCTGCAGCCTGCATGTCGGAGTCGCGCGGGGCGAGCTTGCCGACCATCATCATCGACAGCTGCACAAGGCCGGAACAATCAATGCCGAAACCGGAACGACCGCCCCAGAGATAGGGAGTTTCGACGAAGCGGGCGGCAACCGAGACATAGTCTCCGGGCACGACGCTGCCGACCTCGATGCAATGGTTGGCGATCACCGCCTGGCCGCCGTCGAGCAGGAAGTAGCGCGTGCCACGGGTCTCGCGCTCGTCGACAACGCTGAGACGGCTGCCCATCGACAACGGATAAACAGTCGGAAAACGCAAGTCATGACCGGAATAGACGAAGGTGCGCGGGGCCGAGACGATGTGCGTCGGGCTCTTGACCACCGGCGCAAGGCAATATTCCGGAAGGTAGCCGACATAGCCGTCGAGATCCGCCTTCACCCAGCACCAGCTCTCGTTGGTATCGAGCACCCGAACCGATTCGCCGAGCAGCAGTTCGGTATCGGTACCGCAGGCAAGATCGGGCTTTGCCCTGAGCGGCGTTACCGGCACGGAGACGCGGGCAACGCTTCCCTCGACATAGCGCTCGGCCTCCACGACACCGCGAAGGCGGCTTTCGGCGAGGTCGGCTCGATAGGCATTCAGGCGGCGATCGGGAAGTGTCGACATGTCAACTCACTTAGGCTGTTTGCGGCCCTGATCAATGATCAGATCGCCGAATTTTTCAAGATAGAGAGCACCGTCGACTGTCCTTTTGATGACCACGTTGCGCCGATCGCGGTCGTCGCGGGCGCGGTCGACAAGGCCGAGGGCGCCCATGGTATCGAGTGCTCGCGTGATCACCGGCTTGGTGACGCCAAGGGTTGCGGCAAGGCCACGAACGGTGTGGGGCGGCGGCACGAGATAGATCTGCAAGAGGATCGCCATCTGGCGCAGCGTCAGATCGCGACCGTCCACCCGCACCTGTTCCAACGATACCATGTGCCAGAGCCCGAGGGCCTGGGAGGGCGTAAGCTCGACCGGCAATGGCAACTCCTGCGCAACCGCATGAATCCCTCGATCGCTCTCCGGTTCGAGGATTCAAACAGACAGTCAACGAACGACAGCGACCAATACACTTCCAAGGGAAGCGCGGCGCTGCGGTAGTCCGCCACCATAGCGGCGGACCGTTACGCAAGCGTTGCTTTTTCGGACGACCGGCGCAGGGTCAGCGCCGGTCGTCTTCATCAGAGACTTACTTGGCGATCCGCCCGATATGCTGATAGAGCGCGCGAATAGCCTGAGCCTCACCGCCAACAGGCGAATGCGGCCGCTCGGACTGGGCCCACCCGAAGATATCGAAATGCACCCAGCTTTTGGTGTTGGTGACGAAGCGCTTGAGGAAGAGCGCGGCGGTGATCGAACCTGCCATGCCGCCCGAAGGCGCGTTCGTCAGGTCGGCAATGCGCGCGGAGACGTCCTTGTCGTAGCCCATGTGCAGAGGCATGCGCCACATCGGATCGTCGACGCTGAGGCTCGCCTCAGAGAGATCCTGCGCCAGCTCGGCGTCGTCGGTGAAGAACGGCGGCAGGTCGGGACCGAGTGCAACGCGGGCGGCACCGGTCAGCGTTGCCATATCGACAAGCAGCTCGTTCTTTTCCTCGTCGGCATAGGCGAGCGCATCGGCAAGAATGAGACGGCCTTCGGCATCGGTGTTGTCGATCTGCACCGTCAGGCCCTTGCGGCTGCGATAGATGTCGCCCGGCCGGAAGGCATTGGCGGAGATCGAGTTCTCGACGACGGGGATGATGACGCGCAGATCGACCTTGAGCTTTGCATCCATGATCATCAGCGCGAGGCCCATGACGTTGGCGGCACCGCCCATGTCCTTCTTCATTAGCAGCATTGAGGAAGCGGGCTTGATGTCGAGGCCGCCGGTGTCGAAGCAGACGCCCTTGCCGACCAGCGTCACTTTCTTGTGGCCCTTCTTGCCCCAGCGCAGTTCAAGAAGACGCGGCGCTTCTGCGCTCGCACGGCCGACCGTGTGAACAAGCGGGAAGTTCTGCGTCAGAAGAGCCTCGCCCGATATCACCGAGACATCCGCCTTGTAGTGCGTCGCAAGTGCGCGGAATGCTGCTTCCAGCGCCTCAGGGCCCATGTCGTTGGTCGGCGTGTTGATGAGGTCGCGGGCAAGGAAGACGCCGGCGAGCTGACGCTTGATATCGGCAGCATCGGCATCGGTCGGGATGAGCAAGGTCGGCGGCTCGCCCTTTGCCGACTTGTAACGCTCGAAGCGATAGGAGCCGAGACCATAGCCGAGTGCCAGCCGGTTGGCTGTGAGCGGCGCCGTTTCGATATGCCACTTGCCGGGTGGCAGGGCGCGCGCGAGCTTGCCGGTCAGGAACGGCGCCTCGGATGGGTTGCCGCCCAGGCCGAAGAGCGCGCCGCCGAGATGGCCATCGGCGGATGGGATCAGAAGGACCGCGCCCGATTCGGCCTTGAAGCCGGCCTTTCGGGCCCAATCAAGCGCGATCGGATCGATGGCTCCCGTTTCGATATGCGCCGGCGTGACCGCGAAGATCGGCAGAGTCTTGCCTGCGCTGGTGTTGAACGGCGACGGCCGCTCGATGAACTGATAGGGGGCCATGGAAGTCCTCGGCTGACAGAGATGGATTCGCGCAATTAACGCTCTGTTAGGGTTAACAGATTATTGCTGGAGTGAAAGTTGCGCCGATGTTGTTTGGAGTTCTGGTGCGCGAATGCATGCTGGGGACACCGCCGATGGCCAAACGCACGATCTCATCCCTAAACGCCAACCGTCTGCTGCAAGGCGCCGCGATCGCGATCGTCGCCCTGTCTGTCGCCGGCTGTGCCAACCAGCCGAAGAAGGAGCTGACGACCGGTTCCATTTCGGGCACGTCGAAGTCGGTTCAATCGATGACCGCATCGGAACTGTCCCAGGCAGCCGAAGGCATCGGCCAGGCCTATGAGAAGAACCCGCGGGATCGCGAGGCGGGGCTCAACTACGCCAATCTTCTGCGCATGACCGGGCGCAACGAACAGGCGCTTGCCGTCATGCAGCAGGTCGCCATCAACCATCCGCGGGACCGCGAGGTCCTCGGCGCCTACGGCAAGGCGCAGGCAGCGGCCGGACAACTGGATCAGGCACTGAACACGATCAGTCGCGCGCAGACGCCGGATCGGCCGGACTGGAAGCTGAAATCGGCCGAGGGCGCGATCCTTGACCAACTCGGACGTGCCCAGGAGGCGCGCCTGCGCTATCGCGAAGCGCTCGAGCTCAAGCCGAACGAGCCTTCGGTGCTCTCCAACCTCGGCATGTCCTATCTTCTGACCAAGGACCTGCGCACGGCGGAGACCTATCTCAAGTCCGCCGCGAGCCAACCCGGCGCCGACAGCAGCGTACGGCAGAACCTCGCACTCGCCGTCGGGCTGCAGGGACGCTTTCAAGAGGCCGAAACGATCGCCCGCCAGGAGCTTTCCGGGGAGCAGGCAGAAGCCAACGTGAAATATCTGCGCTCGATGCTGTCGCAGCAAGGTGCGTGGACGCAGCTGGCCAAGGCGGACGAAACCAACACCAACTGAGATCACGGAACGGAACCGGTGTCTGTCGCACGCCCCAAGCCCGCTACAGCGACCTTTGCGCGTCTAATAAGACGTGCTGCGCTGTAGGAATCGCTGACTGCGCTTTAAGCCTTTGTTTTTGCGCATGTCGCGCAAAAGTGCGTAGCGGTTTTGCGATAGTGACATGCGCTAGGCTGATCTCAAGCCGCCTCTGATTTGCAAGCCTCCACAGCCTCGCGCGTTCAATGGAATACGCGACGAGCGCCATGGGCGGCCCGACTTTTCGGCACAATTTCCCAAATTGCATCCGCTCTGAAGAATTGTGCAGCAGCGGGATCAGAAACGATCGGCGACCTGGATGCCGGCCGGACCGAGGATGACGGCGACGAGAACCGGCAGGAAGAACAGGATCATCGGCACTGTGAGCTTGGGCGGCAGCGCCGCCGCCTTCTTTTCAGCGGCATTCATGCGCTGATCGCGGCTTTCCTGCGCCAGAACGCGCAGCGCCTGGGCAATCGGGGTGCCGTAGCGGTCGGCCTGGATCAGCGCCTGAACCACCGATTTCACATCATCGAGGCCCGTCCGGTGGCCGAGGTTTTCGAGCGCGATCCGGCGTTCGGGCAGGAAGGAAAGCTCGGCCGTCGTCAACACCAATTCCTCCGCCAGAGCCGGCGACTGGGAGGCAATTTCATCGGCAACGCGCCGCATGCCAAGCTCCATCGAGACGCCGGATTCAACGCAGATCAGCAGGAGATCGAGCGCATCCGGCCAGGCGCGACGAATGGAATGCTGTCGCTTCGAGATGGCGTTGGCGACAAAGATGTTCGGCGCATAGAAGCCGACATAGGCAAAACCGACGGCAAATGCGAACCGCATCATGAACGGCTTTTCGGCAAAATTGCCGAGCACGAAAACATAGATGATCGCGATGACCAGGAACAGGAACGGAAGGCAGAAGCGCGCGAAGAGGAAGGTGTTGAGCGCGTTCTGGGACCGATAGCCCGCCGTCTTGAGACGGTTGACCGTGTTGTCGTCAACGAGGGCTTTGCGCAGATTCAGCCGCTCGACCACCTGGCGAACGGACGTATTGTTCTGACCGCGCAAATTGGCCTTGCCGCTCGAGACTTCGGCCGCCAGGCGCGCGCGTTCCCGTGCGCGGATCTGTTCGCGCTCGGTCGCCACCGATTTCATCCGCTTGCCGAGGTCTCCGCGCTCCAAGAGCGGCACCACGAGAGAATAGAAGGTCGCCAGCACTGCAAATGAGACAAGAACGGCAAAGACGACATTGGGATCCGTCAGTGTCTTGATCAATCCTTCGCTCATAATCGTCCCTCAGATATCGAAATTGATCATGTTGCGCATCACCAGAATGCCGATACTCATCCAGACCAAGCCAGCGCCAATGATGAGATGGCCGCGCGGGTCAGTGAACAGGACCATCATGTAGTCGGGTGAGGTAACGTAAACGAGGAACGACACGATGAATGGCAGGGCGCCAATAATGCAAGCCGAAGCCTTTGCCTCCATCGACAGAGCGCTGACCTTGGCCTTCATCTTCTTTCGTTCACGCAACACCTTCGACAGGTTGCCGAGCGCTTCGGACAGGTTGCCACCCGCCTGCGCCTGAATACCAATAACAATGGCGAAGAAATTCACCTCTGCCAGTGGAATGCTATTGATCATGCGGGCGCATGCCTCGGTGACGCTGAGGCCGACCTGCTGAGAATCGACGACGCGGCGAAATTCGGTTTTGACCGGCTCCTGGCCGTCACCGGCGATGAGGCGCAGGGCATCATTCAACGGAAGACCCGATTTGATCGAGCGAACCATGATGTCGAGCGCGTTCGGAAACTCCTCAAGGAATTTCTTGCAGCGACGCTTGATCAGGAAGCCGATGAACCAGCGTGGCAGGCCAGCGGCGGCGATCAGGCTGATGCCAGCCGAGATCGCGAGACCGGCGCCAGCCATGAGCGTTATGATGAAGGCGACGAAGCCGAAAGCCGCACTGAAAAGATAAAACTGCGTCAGGGAAATGGACAGGTTTGCCTGTGCCAGGCGGGCCTTCATCGATGGCGCCGTCTTGCTCGATTTTTCCTGTTGCTTCTTCTCGAGTTCCTTCAACGAGTCCTGAACGGACTTGCGTCGCTTCGACATTTCGCTGACACGATCGCGAGCTGCCTTGACCTTGACCCGATCTGTTTCGGCGGCGCCGACTTTGCGAATTCGACCTTCCGCCTTCTTCTCGGTTTCTATCCGCGAATACAGGACAACATAGGCAAGGGCCGCCGCTGAAATTGCGACGAGGAAGGCCAGCGCCAGGACGGGGATGCCTATGCCGAACATCGCGGCTCCTAGCCCTTGTCCATAGCGTCGAGTGTCGCCGCCAGGCGTTTGTCTTCGTTGAAGTACCGGGCGCGATCCCAAAAGTGCGGGCGACCGATGCCGGTCGATACGTGGCGGCCGACAATACGGCCGTTGGCATCTTCCCCTTCGATCTCGTAGCGCATCAGATCCTGCGTGATGATGACGTCGCCTTCCATACCGACCACTTCGGTGATGTGGGTGATGCGGCGCGAACCGTCGCGCAGACGCGCGGCCTGGATGATGACGTCGATGGATCCGGAGATGATCTCGCGCACAGTCTTGGCCGGCAGGGTGTAGCCGCCCATGGCGATCATCGATTCCATACGCGCCAGGCATTCGCGCGGCGTATTGGCGTGGATCGTCCCCATGGAACCGTCATGGCCGGTGTTCATCGCCTGCAGCAGGTCGAACACCTCAGGTCCGCGCACTTCGCCGACGATGATGCGCTCGGGCCGCATACGCAGGCAGTTCTTGATGAGATCCCGCATGGTGATCTCACCCTCGCCTTCGATATTCGGCGGTCGGGTTTCGAGGCGAACCACGTGCGGCTGCTGCAATTGCAGTTCGGCGGTGTCTTCGCAGGTAATCACTCGCTCGTCGAGGTCGATGAAGCCGGTCAGGCAGTTCAGAAGCGTCGTCTTGCCCGAACCGGTACCGCCGGAGATGACGATGTTGCAGCGGACGCGGCCGATGATCTGGAGAAGGACTGCCCCCTCGGGCGTGATTGCGCCGAATTTCACCAGCTGATCGAGCTTCAGCTTGTCCTTCTTGAATTTGCGGATCGTCAGAGCGGTGCCGTCGATGGCAAGCGGCGGCGCAATGACGTTGACGCGCGAGCCGTCGGGAAGACGCGCGTCGCAGATAGGGCTGGATTCGTCGACGCGCCGCCCCACCTGTCCGACGATCCGCTGGCAAATCGACAGGAGCTGGGCATTGTCACGGAATCGGACTTCGGATTCGATCGTCTTGCCGCCCACTTCGATGAAGGTCTGACCGGCACCATTGACCATGATATCGGCAATATCATCGCGCGCGAGCAACGGCTCCAACGGTCCATAGCCAAGGACGTCATTGCAGATATCGTCGAGCAGTTCCTCCTGCTCGGAGATCGACATCGCGAAGTTCTTGATCGTGATGATGTCATTGACGATATCGCGAATTTCTTCGCGAGCGCTTTCCGTGTCGAGTTTCGCCAGCTGCGAAAGATCGATCGTATCGATCAGCGCGGAGAAAACCTGCGACTTCGTATCGTAGTAGTCCTCGTTGCGGGCGGGTCGCTTTCTTTGTGCCGGAGCTGGCGATTGCGGACGCGACGCCGGTGCTTGAGCATCGCCAAGCACCGGCACGTGGGCGCGCTCGATGACGGCCGCTTGCGTGGCAGGGACGATCGGCGGCAGAGCAGCACCTGTCGTGCCGCTCTTGCCGAAGCCTTCGTTTCCGCGTTTGCCGAACATGTTCCTGATCCGTCCGTTGTACAGCGCCGCGTGTCAAGCATGACGCGCTAAGGACGCTGTAACGCTTTAGATTTGCTGCATAATTTTTTTCTTAAATCGAATCCGACTTAAGGAATTATGCAGTATGCGTCGTCTATTTCTTGCCGAGTGCGGCCAGCACCTTGCCGAGACCGCCGCGTCGCGCCTTCTTCATCGACGCACGGCCGGTCAGCAGGTGCGCGAGCTGGGAGAAGGTTTCGGCAGCGGCCGACTTCTTGTCGATCTCCGCAATCATGCGGCCGCTGTTCGACGCGTTGCCGAAGAGAACGGCGTCGAACGGGATGATGGCGGCCGCTTCGATTTCCAGCGACTCGCAGAATTCGCTCACCGCAATCTCCGGACGCTTCGGCATGCCCACCTGATTCAAGATGAGATGAGGTTGCTTGTCGTTCGGCCGAAGCTTCCTCAAGGCATCGAGCAGGTTCTTCGTGTTGCGAAGACTTGCGAGATCAGGCACGGCTGTGATCACGATCTCATCGGCTTCGCCGAGAACCGCGCGCGTCCATTCCGTCCACATATGCGGGATGTCGAGCACCGAAACGGGTGCACTGCGTTGCAAGATCTCGAGGATCGGATGAAAGGCGCCACCCTCGAAGTCATAGGCGCGATCCAGCATCGACGGCGCCGCCAGCAGCGAAAGATGCTCGGAGCATTTGGTCAGAAGACGATCGAGAAAGACCTCGTCGAGCCTCTCCGGTGCGAAAACCGCTTCCGAGATGCCCGTTGGCGGGTCCTGATCGAAATCGATATTGGCCGTGCCGTAGGGCAGGTCGAGATCGGCAAGAATGGTTTCGGTCGAAAAAAGGTTAGAAATGCCCCAGGCGCAATTGTGCGCGATAGCCGAGGAACCGCTGCCGCCCTTGGCGCCGATAAAGGCCAGGCTGCGCCCCAGCGGCTCGGCGTCGGGATCGACGAAAATCGATGAAACCGCCGACAGAATATCCGGCATCGCCACCGGCGCGACCATATACTCGGAAATGCCGTTGCGGATGAGATCGCGATAAAGGGCGATATCGTTGTGTTTGCCGACGAGAACGACCTTGGTGCTTGGGTCGCAGACCGCAGCCAAAGGTGCTAGCTCCGTCAAAAGCGACCGCGGCTCTGTTGCCGTTTCCAGAATGATCAGATTCGGCGTCGACACCGTCGCAAACATGTTTGCCGCAGCATCAATGCCGCCACTGTTGATGCGCAGGCTAACCTTCGCCATGCGGCGGTCTTGGCCGCAACGCTCCATCAGCCGCTGCATCGCCTCGCTTTCGCAAAAGGCATGGATAGAAATGCGCGGCAGCGGACGGACCTGCTCAAGGTCGCCCGGTTGCACCGTATCGAAAACGGAATCGCCCGCCCCGGCCCCCGTTTCGATCCTGTACTCAATGGTGCTCATCTGCTGATCCCAACGATATCAATTGACGATGATGACGGGTCCGTCACTCTTTTCGGTTCCGCGCCAGTCCGTGATGACCTGGCCGCGCTGCTCCGCATCGATCGGCGACATCTGGCGCGGGCCGAGCAGATCGGTCGGATTGGAGATCTGGGCCGCCAGATTGGATTGCGACGCGCAGCCGAAATTATAGTAGTTGCGGTTCTGGATCGTGTTGAGTGCAACGTCCTCCGGCCACTCACCACAGGGACCGGTCTGGGCGGTGATCGCCACATAGCTCAAGCGAACCGGAGCGGCATCACCCATGGGACCGGCCTCGTAGCCGGCCTCGATCAGCCGCTTCGCGGGGACGCCAGCCGCGACGAGAACGCTGCGGATCTCCTTGCGCATGGCCTGCACGGCATGGCTGTTTGCCGAGCCGCGCGGCAGCATGATCTGGACGACGCCAGTCGATGAATTGCGATAATCGGCAGCAAAGCCGCTGATGACGTCGCGCGTGCCTTGCGTCAGCCGACGGTCACCGGAGGCAATGGGGATATCGATCGTACGCTCGCCCTCGGCAAGCACGATCGGATGCCGTGTCCGGTAATCATCGGGGATGGAGCCCGTCGAAAGATTATCCTTGGTGCCGCAGCCGACAAGCAGCCCGGCAGCCACGAGGAGGATTGCAGCACGCCGCAAATGACGGACGGGAACTCCGGATCTGTTGAGGGACATGGCACTCGGCCTTTCAGAATTCTCGTGGAAGCTGCTTCGCGTTTGCATGACCCAGCCCTATTTGTAGATGAAGCCAACATTGCCATGGTACTGACCCGCCGGTGCGGATGCTTCCGGGCGCCCGTAGATGCGGTTCACGCGACCAAGGAAGAAGCTGTCGAGATCATTGGCAGGGTTGAAATTGTCGTCGGGCCTGGCGATCGCGCTTCTGGCAACCGGGCGCACGAGGTAGGGCGTCGCAATGATGACAAGTTCGGTTTCGTTGCGCACGAAATCCTTGCTGCGGAAGAGCGTTCCGAGGACCGGGATCTTCGACGCTCCCGGCAGGCCGGACATCGCCTGACGGATATTGTCCTGCACGAGGCCGGCGATGACGATAGAGCCGCCCGAGGGAAGCTCGACACTGGTCGACGCCTCGCGCCTGCGGATGCCGAGGAAGGTGTTGCCAGGGACAGAGGTGACGCCGTTGCCGGTGACGATCGAGCCCTCATAGGTCGGCTCGGAAACGTTGGTTTCGATCTGCAGACTGATACGGCCCGGTCCCAGGACGACCGGCTTGAAGTTCAGGCGAATTCCATATTCGACGTCGTTGATCTCACGCGTAACCGTTGGGTCGCCGGTTTTGTCGTCGACCTTGACTTCCTGGGTGCCGCCGAGCCGAAATTCCCCACCGACATAGAAATTGGCCTCTTGTCCCGAAATTGCCGTCAAGGTGGGTTCTGCCAGTGTGCGCATGACACCGGCTTGCTCCATCGCATTGATGTAGCTCGAGATCGTCGTTCCGCCGATGGATCCCTTGATCAGCGCGTTTGCGCCGACACTGATCGCATCACCGAGGTTTGCAGGATTGCGGAAGCCGATACCGCTCTCGCCGTCTCCTACACGCCCGTTGAAGCCCAATTGCTTCAAGACCTGGCGGCTCACTTCGGCAACCGTCACCTTCAGCGTGACCTGATCGTCACCTTCGATGGTCAACAGGTTGACAATCTGCGAGACCTGCCGATCCTCGGCAAAGATATCGGCATCACCATTGTTTCCCTGCGCAGTGATGTTGCGTGTCGTCGCTTCACCGCCCTGCAGGAAGGCCTTGGCGAGATCGACGGCTCGCGTCGAATCGAGCGGTGTGCGCACGGTACCCGTCAGCACGATGTTGTCGGAGATGATCTCAACGTTGATTTCGGCATCGGGAATGAAACGACGCAGGTTTGACTGCAGATTGGCGATGTCGCGCTCAACCTCGACGTCAAGACTGACGATCTCTTCGCCATTCGGCCCGAAGACAAAAATGTTGGTCTGCCCAACGGATTTTCCAAAGAGATAGATACGCCTGGACGTGCGCGTGACGGCATCGGCGAGCGATGGGTCGGCGACGAGAATATCATGGGCATCGGCCGGTAGATCGACGACGACGGCCTTGTTCAGCCCCAGGCTGATCTTCTTCTTCACCCCGGGCCCGCTTTCAACGATCCTGACGACCGACGAGGCGGCCGCATGGGCGAACGGGAGCGTTGGCAGCGCCATGCCCGAGAATGTCAGGCAAAACGACAGACCGGCTGCAACAGACGTCCGAAATTTATTCCCGCTCCGCTTCACCTTGCGCTCCGCTCGATCGCTCATTGTTGCTGGCCTTGGCTGATGGCACCGTCGTTCTTGACGATCGAGCCCGACTTGATGACCTGGATGCTGGGCTGGCCATCGCCACTCAGAAGGTAATCCGCGGCGTTCGTATCCGGCTCTTGAGCATCCGCGACACTGCGAAGGGCAAGTGAGATGCGTTCAGCCATTTGCTGCGCGACGGTCATGACCTTTGATTGATCCGGCGTCAGTTCCAGCGTCGCCGTGGTACCGACAACGGATTTTGAGCCGTCATCCTTCTCCTCGACCTGCTGATCAATCGCCAGCACGCGAACATTGCTGAGCACGGTTTCCGTCAGGTAGAGATCGCCGTCCGATTTACGGACCATGATGACGTCGACGCGGTCATTGGGCAGGATGAAGCCGCCGGCGCCGGTCGCCACTGTGATCTCTGTGGCAACGGCGCGCTTGCCAGCAGGCAATAGCGACGACATGATTCGGCTGGAGGAGTCCGCGACCTTCTCGCTGCGCACGGGCTCGCCGTTAAAGATCGGCAGGCGAACGACTGCGCCGGTTAGGTCTTCAACGGCAGAAGGACGGTTTTCTTCGGTGATGAGCCCGTCGACGACACCGTCCTTGGGCCATGCCATCCAATGGACAGCATCACCACCCAACCGCGACCCGACGGGCAAGCTCTTGCTCGCAACAAGGACATTGACGGTCGGCGCTCGCTCGATCAGCGGCTCCGCCATTTGTGGCGAGGGACCACGGGTCAGCTTCATCGCCAACAACCCGGCCATCGCCGCCGAGGCGACGGCCACCGCCAGTATGATGATGCGAACCGGTTTCATGATCGTTTCTGAGCCCCGCAGATATGCCGGGGTCAGATTGATCAGGAATTGGTGTAATTATAGTTAACAAGCCTCTTACGGGCATGGTTAACAATTATTATACAACCTTCACTCATTGCCTTGATCAGCAAGACAAGCGGCTCGTGTCTAGCCCTTTAGCTGAGAAAATGCCTGCAACATGAGGGGCGACGCCGGATAGGCAACAAATCCTCCAAGTGCGATTGCAATGCCATAGGGAATCTTCTTGGCCGTAAACAGGAGGCGCGGAAGCGGAATCCCAGCCGCCAATATTCTGGTCTCCTGCGTCCTGAGCAACAGGATGGCTACAGTCAAAAGGCCGCCGAACAACGATACATAAATGAGAAACGCTACCAAGGCGTTGGTGAGGCCAAACCAGACTGCGCACGCGGTCAAAAGCTTGGCGTCACCGCCACCCATGACATTCAACGCAAAAAGAAGAAAACAAACCGCGAAGACAGCCGCCGCGGCAGCGACATGCAAACCGATCTGCCAAAAATCGAAGCCGGACATCAAGGCAACGACAAAAAATGTACCTAGGAGAACGGCTGACACACGATTCGGGATAGTCATCGTGAGCAAATCCGACATTGCAGCGAATGCCAAGCAAAGAGGGAATACAATAAAGACCGCAGCGCTACTCATAACACTTTCCTATTCGTGGAATGGATACATTGCAGTGAATTTATAAACGAAGAATAATCTCGCGGAGAGATCGAACGGCGCCATAAAGACCAAAGGCCGCTCCACACGGGAACGGCCTTCAGAAGAAAAGGACGATAGTCCGAATTATTACGGCATGCTCTTGACGGCGGTCGACATTTCAGTCGAGAGCCCGTTAAAGAGCAGATCAAGCTGGTTGCCCAGGGCGGTCGCGCCGCCGATGAGGGCAACGGAGATCAGAGCGGCGATCAGGCCGTATTCGATGGCGGTTGCGCCGGACTCGTCCTTCATCAGACGGGCAAAAATCTTCTTCATGATGATTCTCCTAACTTCACGTTTGTTGTTCAGCACGTCCGCCAACTGTTGCCGTTGATCGGATGAACTCAATCTAATCCTGGCGAATTGCTATCGGCTTAAGGAAGACAGCTACCAAAAGATTAACGGCCCACCGCTGATTTTTGGGTAAGCGAATAGGAAATGTGCCGGCTTAGGATGCGCCGACTCGGCTTAACGGTTCATTCACCAAGAGTGCCGATGATGGGGAGAACGCCATATCAGGGACCTACCATGATTTTGCCCCTCGCGGCCAACCGGACCGCCACGCTGACAGTTGCGATCTTCGGCATGCTTTCGCTCATGGCGGCGTCGGTCGCAAACGCGCAGGACGATATGATGCGCGTCTACATGGACCACGCACGGGTGCTCAAGCTCGACCGGCCGGTCGCCAAAGTTATCATCGGCAACGCGGAAGTTGCAGACGCAACTGTGGCCGACGCCCGCACGATCGTCATTACCGGCCGTAGTTTCGGCACGACAAATCTTGTCATTCTCGATCAGGACGGAAACGCCATCGTCGATGAGCAAATTCTCGTGTCGATCGACGAAGCAAACACTCTGCGCGTCTATCGACAGACGTCGCGCACAGTCCTTTCCTGTACGCCAAGTTGCGAGCGGCATGTCGAGCGCAAAACCGCAAGTGGTGGGAGCTGAACAAACTGCGAGAAACACTGGGAATTCACTAAAATACCCGCGATTATCGCAAACGAAATATCAATAGTTGCTCCCTATCTTCCCTTTCCGTCAGGCGTAACATGATGGGACGGCGCGATGAGCATCGAGCAGGAAACACTGCAGCCCCAAAAAGCCGCAAAGCCTCCAAGAGGCGTATTGAGGCGTTTCCGGCGCGACAGAAAGGGCACCGCGAGCATTGAGTTCGCGATACTGGCTCTTCCCTTCTTCATAGTGATTTTCGCCTCCATCGAAACATTCCTCGCCTTCTATGGCGACCAGCTCCTGGCCAACGCGACGGAGACGTTGGCACGCAAGATCCGCACCGGCGAAATCACCTTCAACCGCGGCAAGCCGGCGACTGATATGGACGAGGTCAAGTTTCGCCAGGCATTCTGCAACGAAATCTCGGTGTTGATGACATGCTCGGCGACGGAGGCTGCCCAAGCCTCGAAGCTCTATATCGACGTCAGAAGTGTCACCGATCTCACCAAATTCCCGGTGCTCGTCCCGCGAATGGACACCTCGTCGTCGTCGGATCTCAAGACAGCCGAACTGAAGTTTGCGCCGGGCGGCCCCGGATCCTTCAATGTCATGCGCGCGTATTATCGCTGGAGTGTGACGACCGATCTGATCAGGCCATTTGTGACCAACCTGCGCCCGGCCGGATCCAGCATGCCTAAAGACTATCTCATGGTTTCCACAACCACTTTCCGCACAGAAAACGAGTGAGGCGCGTCGTGAAGACTTTAGCGATGCACTGGATGACGACAATCCGCCTGACCTTCGCAAGCTTCCGCTCGCTGCTCAAAGACCGGGGCGGGCTTGGCGGTGTCGAATTTGCCATCGTCACGCCGCTGCTGATCATGATTTACGTCGGCGCATTCGAATTATCGCTCGGCTTTACCGTAGCGGGCAAGGCTGCGCGCGCCTCCAGCGCGGTTGCCGATCTGGTTTCCCAGCAAAGCGAGGTCAACAAGACCTATCTGGGAAACATGTCGAATGTGGTGAAAAGCATCCTCGCCCCGTACGAGGGTTCAAAATACACGCTCAAGATCACCGGCATCGAGGTCAGCGGAACGAACACGGGAACCGTCGTCTGGTCGCGCGACCAAAACGGCGCCGTGCCGTATGCTGTCAACTCAACCACCACCGTTCCGAGCCAGTTTACCGCAACCACGGCCTTCATCATCCGTACGGAGCTGGTCGTTCAGCATGAACTGTTGATGTTCGCGCCGAGCCTTGCATCCAGCACGAAGATCGTAAATCTGTCCAAAACCGCGTATTTCCGCTCACGCCAGGCCGAAACCATAAGGTGCCCGGATTGCTGACCGCCTACTGCATGTTTCCTTAAATCCTATTCGATTTAAGGATCAAAACATGCAGCCATTCAAAGTGCTACAGCGACCTTTGCGCGTCTAATAAGACGCGCGGCGCTGTAGTCGAGGCCAATTGCATTGCGGCGTCGCCGGCGGTATTCCTTCGGGATTGCGCTGGCGGCATCTGCGTCCGCGCTCGTTGCAGCACCGGACCGCAGGCCCTGCCCCGCGCTTCGGCTTACCGGAACTTTCATGGCGCGCGCGTTTCTCTTTGTCCTCGATTCCTTCGGTATAGGCGGTGCGCCGGATGCCGAAACCTATGGCGACCTGGGTGCCGACACGCTTGGTCACATCGCCGAGTTTTGCGCGACGGGCGCCGCAGATCGCGCCGGTGTGCGCGAAGGCCCGCTGCACCTTCCCAACATGTCTGCGCTCGGGCTCGTGCATGCGGCGAAATTGGCCACGGGCCGCGTGCCGGCGGGCATGCCGGTTCCGGGCCGGGTCTACGGTGCCTATGGCGCTGCCAGCGAAGTCTCGCGCGGCAAAGACACGCCATCGGGCCATTGGGAAATCGCGGGAACGCCCGTCATGTTCGACTGGGGTTACTTCTCGGCCGAGGGCGACGCGTTTCCCGCCGAATTGATCGAAGCGATTTGCCGCGAGGGCGACATTCCCGGCATTCTCGGCAACTGCCATGCATCCGGTACTGATATCATCGCTCGCCTCGGCGAGGAGCATATGCGAACGGGAAAGCCGATCTGCTACACCTCCTCGGACAGCGTCTTTCAGATCGCCGCCCACGAGCACACCTTCGGCCTGGAGCGCCTGCTGGAATTCTGCCAGGTCGTCCGGCGCCTGCTCGACGACTACAATATCGGCCGCGTTATCGCCCGTCCTTTCATCGGCCACAACGCGCAGACCTTTGCCCGCACCGGCAACCGGCGCGACTACTCGGTGCTGCCGCCCGAGCCGACGGTCCTCGACCGGCTGGCGCAAGCGGGGCGCACCGTGCATGCGATCGGCAAGATCGGTGACATCTTCGCCCATCAGGGCGTGACGAAGCTGACCAAGGCGGACGGCAACATGGCGCTCTTCGACGCCAGCCTGGCGGCGATCGACGAGGCGGAGGATGGCGACCTCGTCTTCACCAACTTCGTCGACTTCGACATGCTCTTCGGCCACCGCCGCGATGTCGCCGGCTATGCCGCGGCGCTTGAAGCCTTCGACGCACGATTGCCCGATCTCGACCGGCGGCTGAAACCCGGCGATATCGTCATTCTCACGGCGGACCATGGCTGCGACCCGACCTGGCGCGGAACGGACCACACGCGCGAGCGCGTGCCGGTGCTGATGTTCGGCCCGGCTGTGCGCAGCCGTTCGCTCGGCGTTGCCAACACCTTTGCGCATATCGGCGAAACGGTCGCCAGACATCTCGGGATCGCACCCGGCCTACATGGGAGAAGCCTCATTTGACCGCACATCTGAAGAAGGCGGAACTGCACTGCCACATCGAGGGCGCGACACCGCCGGAATTGGCGCTGCTGCAGGCGGAGAAGTACGGGCTCGACACCAGCGAGATCATCGCCGACCGAGCCTATGTCTGGACAGACTTTACCAGCTTTGTGAAGTGCTACGACAGTGTCGCCTCGCTGTTTCGCACGCAGGAAGACTATGCACTTCTGGCCGAAGCCTATCTGACGGAACTGGCCGAGGTCGGAACGATCTACAGCGAGATCATCGTCTCGCCGGATCACGGCAACACGATCGGCCTCGGGGCCGACGCTTATCTTGAGGGGCTTGCCGCCGGCATGGAGGCCGCCAAGGCAAAGACCGGGATCGAATCGCGCATGCTGATAACCGGCATCCGTCATCTCGGGCCGGAATCGGTCGCCAAGACGGCCGAATTTGCCGCCAGGAGAGACCATGCGCTGGTCACCGGCTTCAATCTGGCGGGTGAGGAGCGCATGCACCGCGTCGCCGATTTTGCCCGGGCATTCGATATCGCCCGTGACGCCGGCCTGGGTTTGACCATTCACGCAGGCGAGCTTTCCGGCGCCTTCAGTGTGCGCGATGCGCTCGACCATATCAGGCCGTCGCGCATCAGCCACGGCGTGCGGGCGATCGAAGACGCCGATCTCGTCAAGCGGCTTGCCGACGACGGCGTCGTTCTGGAGGTCTGCCCCGGATCCAACATTTCCCTGCAGGTCTTCCCGGACTTCGCCGCGCACCCCTTGCGGAGCCTGCATGGCGCCGGGGTGCGGGTGACGCTCAATTCCGACGACCCGCCCTTCTTCCACACTTCGCTAGCCCAGGAATATGACATAGCTTCTTCGGTGATGGGGTTTGGCGACGACGACATCAATAGCATGACCAGGACGGCGATCCAGGCGGCTTTCGTCGACGAGGCGACCCGCCAGAAACTGCTTGCCCTAATCTGACCGAGCCTTGCGTTCACCTACAGCGCCGCGCGTCAAATTTGACGCGTTAAGGACGCGGTAGCGCTTTAAGCTTGCTGCATAATTTTCTCCTTAAATCGATTCCGATTTAAGGAATTATGCAGTAGCGCGGGTGGCCGCGGTTGGGGATGAACACAACGAGCCGCCCAACGCCCTTGCGGCCGCGGAGCATTCCATGGAAAAAGGGCGGATACATAAACTTCGGGGAAGGTGGCCATGGACGGCGTAACAGTGATCGATCATCCGCTTGTGCAACACAAGCTGACCATCATGCGCAAGAAAGAAACCTCGACCGCGGGTTTTCGGCGGCTGCTTCGGGAAATCTCGACGCTGCTCTGCTACGAGGTGACGCGCGATCTGGAACTGACGATGGAGCGCATCGAGACGCCGATGCAGGCGATCGACGCACCGGTGCTCGAAGGCAAGAAGCTCGTTTTCGCTTCGATCCTGCGCGCCGGCAACGGCCTGCTTGAAGGCATGCTCGAACTCGTGCCGTCGGCCCGCGTCTCCCATATCGGCGTCTACCGCGACCACGAGACGCTGAAGCCGGTGGAGTATTACTTCAAGGCGCCCGAGAACCTATCCGAGCGTCTGATCATCGTCGTCGATCCGATGCTTGCGACCGGCAACTCCTCGATCGCGGCCATCGACAAGCTGAAGGAACGTGGCGCGAAGAACTTGCGCTTCCTCTGCCTGCTCGCAGCGCCCGAGGGTATTCGCAACTTCCAGGCCGCCCACCCCGACGTGCCGATCTTCACGGCGTCGATCGATAGCCACCTGAACGAACTCGGCTACATCATGCCCGGGCTCGGCGATGCCGGCGACCGCATGTATGGAACCAAGTAATTTTCCGTTTCTTAACCAGAGCGCAAAATTGATGAAAAACCGCCGGCAAACCGGCGGTTTTTTTGTATCGCATTAGCCATCCCCTGCTCTACTGGACTTCATCGGCGCGGGCGTCTGCGGCCCGATGCGCGGGAGGTCAGGTCATGTTCGTCCGTCTGCTGACATTCGCCGGCGGTATCGCTATTGCGGCCCTGGTCATTCCTGACCTCGCGAGTTCCTATCTCTCGAGCGCTGAGACTGCGCCACGGACAAACCGGCGGTGAACAACTCCCTTCCGGCAACGACGGCGAAATATGCTTCGGGAAAAGGCGTGGTGCTCGAAGCCGACCGCTCGGGCCATTTCTTCGGAGCGTTCCGCATCAACGGCCGCACCGAACGGGGCATGGTCGATACCGGCGCCAGCACCATCGCGATCAATGTCTCGACCGCGCGCAGGCTCGGCCTGTCTGCCGGAGCGCTTACTTTCAACGCACGCGTTCGAACGGCCAATGGCGATGTCGATGCAGCGCGGGCCAAGCTGACGAGGGTCGAAATCGGCGGCATATCGTTGCGCGACGTCGACGCCCTGGTGCTGCCCGACAAGGCGCTTGCCGGCATGCTCGTCGGCATGAGCTTCCTCGGCCGACTATCGTCCTACCGCGTCGAAAACGGCGCGCTGCATCTGGTCAGGTGATCCTTGAAAGGATTGGCGAGCGCACCTCAGGCTGAGCGTCGGCGATCGTATAGAGCGCCAGCAGCTCTTGCCGCGCATGTTCGGCCGCGGTCTCGTCCGCCGCATGGACGAAGGCGATCGGTTCGTCCTCGGCAACTCGCGTTCCCAACGGTTTCAGCTCGGCAAAGCCGACCCGATGATCGATCCTGTCGTTCGGATGTGTCCGACCGCCACCCAGAGCGATGACGGCCATGCCAAGGTCACGGGTCCGGCAGGATTGTAGATAGCCGTCTCTTTCTGCTTCCACCGGAAGGATAACTGGGGCAGGCGCCAAGTGCTGTTCGGGACGCTCGACGAAATCGGCGGGACCACCGAGCGCGTAAACCATCCTGGCGAAACGCTCAAGCGCTGCACCGTTTGCAAGCGCCGTGCGCGCCAATGCTTCGCCGGCTACCGGGTCGACTGCCACACCGGCCGCGACGAGCATCTCCGCGGCGAAAGCCATGACCACGGTTTCAAGGCGGGTGCCGCTTTTCTCGCCCTTGAGAAAGGCGACGCAGTTCCGGATTTCAAGCGCGTTTCCAGCCGCATCGGCCAAGGGCTCGTTCATATCCGTCAGCAATGCCGACGTGCGAACGCCGGCACCATTGGCGACATCAACTAGCGACCGGGCGAGTGCCTCGGCTTCGCCAGCATCGCCCATGAACGAGCCATTGCCGAGCTTGACGTCGAGCACCAGCGACTGCAGCCCGGCGGCAAGCTTCTTGGAAAGGATCGATGCGGTAATCAGCGGAACTGAATCGACGGTCGCCGTCACGTCACGGATGGCGTAGAGCCGCTTGTCGGCGGGCGCCAGATTGGCGGTCTGGCCGATGATGGCGCAGCCGACCTCGTCGACCGTCTTTCGGAATAGCGCAGCAGACGGCTGAATATCATAGCCGGGTATGGATTCGAGTTTGTCGAGCGTGCCGCCCGTGTGCCCCAATCCCCGTCCCGAGATCATCGGCACGGCCAAACCGCATGCTGCGACTATCGGGGCAAGCATCAGCGAGACGTTGTCGCCGACGCCTCCGGTGGAATGCTTGTCGACAATGGGTCGGCCGATGCTGCTCCAGTCGAGGGTTTCGCCGGAATCGCGCATGGCGAGCGTCAGCGCCACCGTCTCGTCCCGGCTCATGCCCGAAAACCAGATAGCCATAGCGAAGGCAGCGACCTGACCCTCCGAGATCGAACCATCGGAAAGGCCGCGGACGAAGCCCGTGATATCTGCCGCCTCGAGGCGCTCGCCGTTTCTCTTGCGGCGGATGATCTCCTGGGGAAGCATGGTCACTGAACCGCCGCGTCCGTGGAAATCATCTCCTTGAGAATGGCGGCCAGGCGTTTGCCGCCGACCGGCGCCATGTCCTTCGTCTCGTGATGGCTGAGTTCGCCGCCCGTCATGCCCGCGCCGAAATTGGTGATCACCGACGCTGCAGCAACCTTGAGGCCGAGGAAGCGCGCGAGAATGACTTCCGGCACGGTCGACATGCCGACCGCATCGGCGCCGAGCACGCGCGCCATGCGAATTTCCGCTGGCGTTTCAAAGCTCGGCCCGGAGAACCACATGTAAACGCCGTCCTGCAGCGGAATGCCCATCCGGTCGGCCGCGCGCCGCATGCGCGTCGCAAGCTCGGTGTCATAGGCGTTGGTCATGCCGACGAAGCGATCGTCGCTTTCGACGCCAATCAGTGGATTGAATCCGGAAAAGTTGATGTGATCCGAGATCCGCATGACCGAACCCGGCGGCAGATCATCACGCAGCGAGCCAGCGGAGTTTGTGAGCACGAGATTTTCGACGCCGAGTTTCTTCAGCGTCTGCAGCGGCACGCGCATCGCGTTGGCATCGCCGCTCTCGTAGTAATGCACCCGGCCGGACAGCATGACGACCGGGACGGCGCCGAGCAAACCTGCGACGAGTTCGCCGGCATGGCCAGAAACGCTGCTGACGGGAAAACCCGGGATGTCGGCATAGGAAATGCGTGTCGGGTTACTGACCGCTTCGACGAGCGTCCCAAGCCCTGAACCAAGGACAATACCATAGCGGGGAGCCAGGCCGCCGAGCCTGCCCCTCAGGAATTCAGCAGCGCTGCTCATCCGAGGATCTCGGTCTCGAAGCTGTGCGGTAGCAGATCGGACAGGGCGAGCGTCTTCTTCACGCCCGTCTCGTCGCAGAGGTAGATGCGCGTGCTGGCGCCGGAAAACTCCGCAAGCCGTTGCCGGCACCCGCCGCAAGGCGGGCAGAGCGCCAGCTTCTCGGCGATAACGGCGACTTCCATGATCTTGCGCTGGCCGGCCATGACCATGTGGCTGATGGCCGTGGTCTCGGCACACCAGCCTTCCGGGAAGGAGAGGTTTTCAATGTTGGCGCCGGTGTAGATATGGCCGTCTTCCGCACGGATCGCGGCGCCCACCGGAAACTTGGAATAGGGCGCATGCGCCTTGGCCATCGCTTCGCGTGCGGCTTCGAAGAGTTCGTTTTCCATAGCCTTACCGCTCCTTCACATAGGGGACACCGCCGGCCTTCGGCGGGATTGCCTTGCCGATGAAGCCGGCAAGCAAGATGACGGTGAGAATATAGGGCAATGCCTGCATCAGCTGCACCGGCACCTGGCCGATCAGCGGCAGGGGATTGCCCTGCAGGCGGATCGCAAACGCATCGAGGAAGCCGAACAGCAGGCAGGCAAGCATGATGTTGAATGGCCGCCATTTGGCAAAAATCAGCGCTGCAAGCGCGATGTAGCCCTTGCCGGCGGTCATGCCCTTGACGAAGCCGGCGGTCATCGCCAGCGACAGGTAGGCGCCGGCAAAGCCACACAGGATGCCGCAGCAGATGACGGCGCGGTACCGCATCCAGACCACCGAAATGCCGGCGGTGTCGACGGCACCCGGGTTCTCCCCGACCGCACGGAGCCGCAGGCCGAAGCGGGTGCGGTAGAGGATCCACCAGCTGAGCGGCACCATGGCGAAGGCCACATAGGTCAGGATGAAATGCCCGGAGAGCAGATCGGCATAGATCGGCCCGATGAAGGGAACATCGCGAATGGCGTCCGCGAAGGGAAAAGTGATCGTCTGGAACCTTGCACCTTCGGCCAGTGCCGGCGTGCGCCCGCCCTGACGGAACCAGGCCTCACCGAGGATGACGGTGGAACCCGCGACGATGAAGTTGATGGCAACGCCGGAGACGATCTGGTTGCCGCGCTGGGTGATCGACGCATAGCCGTGGACAAGGGACAGGGCGATCGAGATGAGGATGCCCGCAAGCAGTCCCAGCCAGACGGATTGGGTGATCGCTGCGACCGCGCCGGCGGCAAAGGCGGCGCCCAGCATTTTTCCTTCAAGGCCGATATCGAAGATACCGGCACGCTCGGTGAAGAGACCGGCGAGGGCTGCGAAGATCAGCGGAACGGAGACGCGGATGGTGGACTCGAGGAGCACCACGATGACGTGGAAGAAATCCATGGCTTCAAGCTCCCTTGGTCTGGGCAACGACCGCGGCGCGCCGGCTGGATGTGGAAAACAACCGGGTGATCGCCGGCCGGAACATGTTTTCAAGGGCGCCAGCAAACAGAATGACGAGGCCCTGGATGATGACGATCATGTCGCGCGAGATCGACGGCATTTCGAACGAGATCTCCGCCCCACCCTGGTAGAGCACGCCGAAGAGAACGGCCGCCGGGATGATGCCTGCCGGATGCGAGCGGCCCATGAGGGCGACGGCGATGCCGACGAAGCCTGCACCCTGGACAAAATCAAGCTGCATGCGGCCCTGCTCACCCATGATCGGGTTGAGCGCCATCATGCCGGCAAGCGCGCCGGAGATCATCATGGTGATGACGGTGATGCGGCTCTCGCTCATGCCGGCATATCGCGCGGCCGACGGACTGTGGCCCATGGTGCGCATCTCGTAACCGAGCTTGGTGCGCCAGATCAGGAGCCAGACGCCGAAGGCCGCGACAAGGGCCAGCAGGAACGAAACGTTGAATGGCGCCGTGCCGATATCGAGCCCGAAGATCCCCAGAAGCCAATCGAGCTTGGGCAACTGACCGCCTTCGGCGAAGGTGCGCGTCTGCGGCGACATCGAGCCGAGCGGCTTCAACACCCGCGTCAGCAGATAGACCATCAGGCTCGACGCGATGAAATTGAACATGATCGTGGTGATGACGATGTGGCTGCCGCGCTTGGCCTGCAGCCAGCCGGGCAGAAACGCCCAGGCAGCGCCGAAAGCGGCCGAACCGATGATCGCCAGCGGGAAGACCACAAACCACGGCATCGTCTGGTCGAGCCAGAGGCACGCGAGCGCGACCCCGATGCCGCCGACATAGGCCTGGCCCTCGCCGCCGATGTTGAAAAGCCCGGCATGGAATGCGACCGCGACCGCAAGGCCGGTGAAGATGAAGGTGGTGGCGTAGTAGAGCGTGAAGCCGATATATTCGCCGCGACCGAAGGCACCGTTGATCAGGTGATAGGCCGCCTCGAACGGATTTTCGCCGACGAGCAGAACCACGAGGCCGGCAACCAGAAACGCGACGGCGAGATTGACCAGCGGGACGAGGCCGTATTCGACCCAACCTGGAAGCTTTGCATAGGGATTGCTCATTCTGCGGCCTCCTTGCGGCCTTCGACGCCGGCCATCAGCAGGCCCAGCTCGCCCTCGGTCGCATCGGGATCGCGCTCGCCGACGACACGGCCGGCAAACATGACCAGGATACGGTCCGACAGGGCGCGGATCTCATCGAGTTCGACGGAAACAAGCAGGACAGCCTTGCCCTGGTCGCGCATCTCGATGATCCGTTTGTGGATGAATTCGATGGCGCCGACATCGACGCCGCGGGTGGGCTGGCCGATGATCAGCACGTCCGGCCCCCGCTCCATCTCGCGGGCGAGAACGATCTTCTGCTGATTGCCGCCGGAGAAATTCGCGGTCTTCAGCCGGGCGTTCGGCGGACGGATGTCGTATTCGGCGATCCGCTGCTCGGCATCCTTGCGGATGGCGTCGACATTCAGGAAGACGCCGTTGAGGTAGCGCTTGTCATGGTGATAGCCGAGGATGGCGTTTTCGCATTCCTCGAATTTCAGCACTAGGCCGACGTGGTGCCGGTCTTCCGGCACATGAGCGAGGCCACGATCGCGCAGCTCCTTGGGGTCGGCATGGCCGGTGACGTCGATCGGCTTGCCATTGAGGTGCACCTCGCCGGAAACGGCACGGCGGATACCGGAGATCGCCTCCAGGAGTTCCGACTGGCCATTGCCGGCGACGCCGGCAATGCCGACGATCTCGCCGGCCCTAAGGTTGAACGACACATTGTCGACCATGGTGACGCCGCGGCCGTCCTTGACGGTCAGACCGTTGACCGAAAGCTTGACATCGCCGGGCTTGGCCTCGCCCTTTTCGACGCGCAGCAGCACGCGGCGGCCGACCATCAGCTCGGCGAGTTCCTCGACCGAGGTTTCCGCCGTCGTGCGCGTTGCCACCATCTCGCCGCGGCGCATCACCGAAACCTCGTCGGTGATCGCCATGATTTCCCTGAGCTTATGGGTAATGAGAATGATGGTCTTTCCCTGGCTCTTCAGCTGTTCGAGAACGCGGAAGAGATGATCGGCCTCGGCCGGCGTCAACACGCCGGTGGGCTCATCGAGAATGAGGATATCGGCCCGGCGATAGAGCGCCTTGAGGATCTCGACGCGCTGCTGCAAGCCGACAGGCAATTCCTCGATCACGGCATCCGGATTGACCTCGAGCGCGTATTCGCGCTCCAGCCGCTTCAGCTCGATGCGCGCCTTGGCAATGCCCTTGTTGAGGATCTGGCTCTCTTCCGCGCCGAGCATGACGTTTTCGAGAACGGTGAAGTTCTCGACCAGCATGAAGTGCTGGTGCACCATGCCGATGCCGGCAGCGATCGCCGCATTCGGATCCCGGATCGAGACCTGCTTGCCATCGACGTGAATCTCGCCGCTATCGGCCTGGTAAAAGCCGTACAGGATCGACATCAGGGTCGATTTTCCCGCACCGTTTTCACCGATGACGCCGTGGATCGTACCCTTGCGGACTTTCAGATTGATATTCTTGTTGGCGTGAACCGGACCGAAGCTCTTGTCGATCCCACGCAGTTCGATGGCAATACTGTCCATATTGGCCTTACGATCCCCAAACTGGCCCGCTTCGGTCTTCTTCCCAGAAACCGTGCCGGCGATTTTTTTACCATTTGGTATAAGTTTATCATCGATTTCCCGGCACGGAAGCCCTCAATCGAGATCTCCTTATACTCTCACCGGATCGCTGATGAGAGTCCAGCGTGAATATACACAGGCAGATCGGCCGTAATCGCAACAAAAAACCGGCGGCATTCGATGCCGCCGGTTCAGTTTTATGCTTTTGCTTCAAGCGGTTTGGACGGGCCGCAGCAGGCGCAGCGCATTCATGGTCACAAGCACCGTGGCGCCGGTATCGGCGAGAATGGCCGGCCACAGACCGGTGATACCCGCAATCGTGGTGACGAGGAAAACAGCCTTCAGGCCAAGCGCAATAGTGATATTCTGGACAATGTTTCGCATTGTAGAGCGGGAAAGCCGGACCATCGCGGCGACATCGCTGACCCTGCCGTGCAACACCGCCGCGTCGGCGGTCTCCAACGCCACGTCCGTGCCGCCGCCCATGGCGATGCCGACGTCGGCTGCAGCGAGCGCCGGCGCATCATTGATGCCATCTCCGATCTTGGCAACATTGAAGCCGGATTTCTTCAATTCTCCAACGATGCGCTGCTTGTCCTGCGGCAGCAGTTCGGCGCGCACCTCCATGCCGAACTGACGGCCGATCGCCTCCGCCGTGCGGCGGTTGTCGCCAGTCAGCATGACCACATGAATGCCGGCGTCGGTCAACGCCTTGACGCCGACTGCCGCATCCGGGCGCGGCTCATCACGCATGGCGATGGCGCCGATAATCTCATTGCCGGAGATCAGCACCGAGACCGTCTTGCCCTCGTCGTTCAGAGCCGCAATGCGCGCCTTCTGATCAGGCGACATCGGCACGCGGTCATCGGCAGCGTGGGGCGAGCCGAGGAACAGGGTGGCGGCGCCAACGACGCCTTCAAGACCCTTGCCGCCGATAGCCTTGACCGTCGTGATGCCCGGGACCTGCAGTTTCAGCTCGTCGGCGCGCTGCAGGATTGCCCGTGCCAGAGGATGGCTCGATCCCTGCTCAAGAGCTGCGGCCAAGCCCAGCACCTCGTTCTCGGCGCGGGCGAAGCCGACGATATCAGTCACCCGCGGTTTGCCTTCGGTGAGCGTACCTGTCTTGTCGAATGCTGCGGCGGTGATCTTGCCGACATTTTCAAGCACGGCGCCGCCCTTCAGGAGCAGGCCGCGGCGGGCACCGGCCGAAAGGCTGGCGGCGATCGCAGCCGGAGTCGAGATCACCAAGGCGCAGGGGCAGCCGATCAGCAGGATCGCCAACCCCTTGTAGACCCACTCGCTCCAGACGCCGCTGCCCAGAAGTGGCGGAAGGATCGCGACCAGGGCGGCGACAACAACGACGGCCGGTGTATAGTAGCGCGAGAAGCGATCGATAAAGCGTTCGGTCGGCGCCTTGCTCTCCTGCGCCTCCTCGACGAGCCGCACGATTCGGGCAATGGTATTGTCCGAGGCCGCAGCCGTGACGTGTACGCGCAAGGCCCCGTCGCCATTCACCGTTCCGGCGACAAGCGCATCATCCACTGCCTTGTGCACCGGCGTGCTTTCACCAGTGACCGGTGCCTCGTCGACGGCGCTTTCGCCAGAGAGGATGATGCCATCGGCCGGAACGCGGTCGCCGGGTCGGACGAGAATGACGGCGCCGACCGCCAGGCTATCCGCCGGGACCTCATCGACCCGACCGCTGCGCTCGAGATAGGCCGACTTCGGCACGAGCGCCGTCAGCGATTGAATGCTGGCCCGCGCCTTGCCGGCGGCGACGCCTTCCAGCAGTTCGCCGACGAGGAAGAGCAGCACGACCATCGCCGCTTCCTCCGTCGCGCCGATAAAGACGGCACCCACCGCCGCAATGGTCATCAGCATCTCGATCGAGAACGGCGTGCCCGAGGTCGCCGCTGCGAAGGCGCGCCGCGCAATCGGCAGCAGGCCGACCAGCATGGCAAGCGTGAAGATCCAGGGCTCGGTGGCCGGAACAAGATGCCCAAGGCCATAGGCGGCGGCCAGAGCCAGACCACAGGCGATGGTCAGCCGGCCCTTGGCCGAGCGCCACCAGGGGCCGTTCGTTGGCCCGTGATCATGGGCATGGGAACTGGGCTGCTGCGATGAAGCTGCCCCGGCCGCGGTGTGGCTGTGCTGATGTTCGTGGTCGTTGGTATGCGCGTGCTTCTCATGCTTGTCGCCGTGCCCATGATCGTGATCGTGATCGTGATCGTGAGGATGGTCATGGTCGTGATCGCCCGAGCAAGTGTGTATGGCGACAACCGCGGGCTTCTGGTGGGCGGCAATCGGATGCAGCCGGTAACCGAGCTTTCCGACCCGGCTGACGATATTCGCGGCAAGATCGCCGTCGTCGGCATGCTTGACCGACATCGTGCCCGCGGCAACGGAAACCGAGACATCTTCAACACCAGGCATGCGCCTGACGGCGGTGTCGATCTTCGATGCGCAGGAAGCACAATCCATGCCTTCGACCCGATATCGGTTTTCGCGAATATTTGCTGCCATGACCTGCTCCTTGCATATCTTGACGCAAGGCTACGACCTCTAGTGACTAGAGCTGCAAGGCCAAATTGCACGACCAAGCGAAGTTTTTCGCCGAATGCTGCCTTGCGGAGTCGTTTCCGCATGCTTGAAAAGGGCATGGCCTACCTCTGGCGGATGAGGGCAAACCAGAGATAGCGGACTGTAGGCCTTCGTTGCATATTGCAGGCTGCCGTGGGCCATCGTGGGCCATCGTCTTCTTAGACCGAAGGTCCTGGACTTTGTTCTGGGCGCGCTTGGCGGTTAGCCGGTTTTGTTTTCTTTGCCCCTGAACGCCAAAAAGCCCGCGGACCTTTCGGTCTCGCGGGCTTTTTTTTTTGATTTGGTTGCGGGGGCAGGATTTGAACCTGCGGCCTTCAGGTTATGAGCCTGACGAGCTACCGGGCTGCTCCACCCCGCGCCATCTCGGTAAACCGCTATGCGGTTTATCCGGTGCGTAAACC